>VMGA01000056.1 GCA_007376345.1 Microgenomates group bacterium Gr01-1014_16
GTGTCATAAGATTAAGTAATGTTGTACAAACTTGACAGAATGTACAAGAGTGGTAACATGAAAACATGAAGACGGTGTATTCGGTGGCGGATGCCAGAGAAAATTTTGCCGAAATTCTCAATCTAGTGGGTTATTCAGGGAATTCAGTAACTATTGAGAAATATGGGAAGCCACTAATGAAAATGGTGCCTGTGAAGAGAGTGAGACCATCGATAGATGTAGTCAAAAAGTACGCTGGGATTTGGAAAGGTAAAAAGTGGGCAGCCAAAGTGGGCAAACCATCGAGATATTTCAGAAAACGTGATTATTGGTCATGAATTTTCTTCTGGATACAAGCGTGGTGGTTAAGTATTTGAGAGATAAGCCGGGAGCGTGGAAATTTGTAAACAAGCTATTGGATGAGGGAGAACTGAAGTTTAGCCTGATCTCGTACGGTGAATTGGAATATGGAGCCAGATTGGCTGATAACTATGAAAAAGAAAAATCTAAAGTGGAGGAATGTGTGGATAAATTACTGATAGAAATACTGCCGATGACAATGGGGACGATGGAAGTTTATGCAAAGGCCAGAAGGACACTGGAGAAGAAAGGAGAAGGATTGGATGATTTTGATTTGCTGATCGGGGCAACAGCGGTTGAAAATGAATTGGTTTTGGTGACTGATAATGAAAAACACTTTGCCAGATTTCCGGGATTGAAAGTGTACAAGAGAGATTAGGTGCCAAGCTATTTTTCGTTTTTACGATTTTGTTCATTCTTTGTCTCGGCAAAGAACGAACCAAGAAAGCCGACCCGCCAGAGTCGCTGAAAAACTCGCCAAGATGGAATAGTATCTCGCCTTCGGCGAGAGGCTACACTCCCAAGTAGGGAAGATACTTGGCGAGATTTTTCTTAACGCTCCTTGCTGGCGGGTTTAAGATTGTGACGTTCCCGCTTGCGGATGGGGAAAAAATTGGGATATACTAGATTGGTCGGGTGGATTCTGAATGGGAAAGCGAGGAGCGAGTACTAAGGGCTCCATTTAATAGGAATTTAATGTAGAGTCCACAGCCCCAACCTACATACACCCGGCATTTTGAGAGGGAGTTTTTGAGAGAACAGGTGCGAATCTAGACCACCTTCCAGGTGGCCAGGATATTGACATACTGGAGTATGTATGGTAGTATGATTGGAGTATGGATTTGCAGACGGTGAGCTCGACTTATGCTCAAAGGAATTTTGGCGAAATTTTGGACGCAGACGAGCCGGTGGTGATTGTAAGGGACAGCAGGCGGGAAAAGATCCTTTTGGATTATGATAATTACGTGCAGATGATGGAACGAGAGAGAAAGGCGAGAAACGACGAGTTTTTTTCGATGCTGAAGAAAATGCATGCCAGGAATGCCCACATACCGGCTAAAGAAGTGGAGCGAGATGTGGAGGAAGCGTTGAAATATGTCAGAGCCCGTCGTCGTGGACACTAATATTTTGGTAAGGGCGTTTTTGTCCGGTAAAATGGAAGAAGACGAGATTTTGAAGCACGCAATTTCCGGCGGTAGGCGGCTAGTTTATGGGAGGGATCAGTTGGTTGAACTGGCCGAAGTTTTGGGTTATAAGAGGATAACCAAAAAATATCGTGTGGAAGCTGAAGAGCTGGAAAAATTGGGAAGGTGGGTGATGGAGAGGGAAGAAGTTGAGTCGGAGAAGGTGGGTTTGTGCCAGGATCCTGATGACAATTATGCGATTGGGTTAGCTAAAAGAGCTGCTGGAAGAAATAAAGCTTTTTTGGTGACTGGGGATAAACATATTTTGAAACTGAAAGGGAAAATTGAGGGAGTGGAAATTTTGCGGCCGGGGGAGTTTTTGAGAGACCAGGTGCCAAGCTAGTCCATCCTCCAGGTGGAAAGCTATTCAGTGGGTGGGTATTTTGAGTTAAGAGATTCGAGTTCGCTAGATGCTATGTTCCTCTTGTTATTATTTAAAGGGCTTTGTCCATATCGTTCAAGCGTTGCAATAAGCTCTTTTCTTACTGCTTCCGGGTCTGGGGTTTCTCCAGACCTCATGAAATCGGCTGTTTTTTGCCAGGTGTCTGCCTCAGTTGGGTCGTATACTTTGCCGCCAAGTTTGGCTGCCGATTCGAACTGAGCAATTATGCTATCTCTTCTTGGATTGCGAGGACTAACAGTTTCACTCATAGCTGGGAGTTTAGTTGTTGTTGTTGTTGTCAAGGCTGTGAGGTACAATTGGGAACGTTATGGATAAGCAAGAAACTGTTGTGAAACCGGTGGAACCGAAGAAAAATGGCAATGGCAACGGCAAGAAGAAAGGCCCAATAAAGGGATTGATGATCCAAATGCAGTTTGATTTCCAGAAATTGATTTGGCTGGTTGTCGTAATCCTCATGGGATTGTCGCTGATGGAATTGTGGCGCAGTGGGGAAAACGTGGGGCAGCAAGTGCAAATTTCGCAGGCTCTGGCCGACGTTAAAGACGGCAAAGTGGAAAAGATTGACGTGTATGCGGAGAGGATAGTCCTTAAATACAAAAGCGGGGAAGAAATGATAAGCCGGAAGGAACCCGGTGAAAGCATGACCGAAATACTGGACCGGGCGAAGATTGATCCGACGACCGTCATGTACGAAATTAAAGACCAGACTATCGGCCAGTTGATCGGGGCGGTTATCCCGTCACTCATCGGAACCGGGGCGGTATTGCTGGTGCTTTTGTATATGTTTCGGCAGGCGCGGGGAGCGCAGGATAGTTTGTTTTCTTTTGGGCAGTCTAAAGCCAAACTTTTTGACAAGGGTAAGCCATCCGTAAAGTTTGCCGACGTGGCTGGAGTGGATGAAGCCAAGAAAGAACTGGAAGAAGTTGTCGACTTTTTGAAAAGTCCGGCCAAGTACAAAGCGGTGGGGGCGAGAACACCAAAAGGAGCATTGCTGGTAGGTCCAAGTGGTGTAGGGAAAACTCTGTTGGCGAAGGCAGTGGCCGGGGAAGCCAGTGTGCCGTTTTATTCCATGGCCGGATCGGAATTTATGGAAATGCTCGTCGGAGTTGGATCGGCGCGGGTGAGGGATTTGTTTGGGACGGCCAAAAAGACGGCACCGTCGATAATTTTTATAGATGAAATTGATGCCATTGGCCGGCAGAGGGGATTGGGGGTTATGGGCGGGCATGATGAGCGGGAGCAAACATTGAACCAGATTTTGGTGGAGATGGACGGGTTTACGGCAAATGATAACGTGGTAGTTTTGGCAGCCACGAATCGCGGTGATCTTTTGGATCCGGCGCTGCTGCGGCCGGGAAGATTTGACCGCAGAGTGGTCGTGGATATGCCGGACATAGAAGGACGGAAGGCCATCTTGGGGATTTATGCTAAGAACAAGCCATTTTCTAAAGATGTGAATTGGGAGGGGGTAGCCAGAAGAACGGTGGGGTTTTCCGGGGCCGACCTGGAAAATATGCTGAATGAAGCGGCAATTCTCGTGGCTCGGGATGATCATAAGGAAATAAATATGAAGGATATCGAAGAGGCGGCGACTAAAGTGAAACTGGGGCCGCAGAAAAAGAGAATGCAATCGGAACTGGATCGGAAAATGACGGCTTATCATGAAGTGGGTCACGCCATTGCGGCCTGGGCGCAGAAAGAGCTGACTGACCCGGTTCATCGAATATCGATTGTGTCTCGTGGGGTAACTCTGGGACACACCCTGGTTCCGCCAACGACAGACCGAACGCATGAGACAAAGAAACGGTTGGTGGCTCAAATTGCCATGATGCTGGGAGGACGGGCAGCAGAGGAGCTGGTGTTTGACGAGATGACGACGGGGGCGGCATCGGATATCGACCGGGCGACTGAAGTAGCCAGAAACATGGTGATGGAATACGGGATGAGCGAATTGGGACCCATTAATTACGGGCCGAAGCAGGACATGGTGGATTGGGGCAGATCTTATTATGAACAGACTTCGATTTCGCAAGAGATGCAGGCGAAAATTGATGTGGAAGTAAAAAGACTG
This sequence comes from Microgenomates group bacterium Gr01-1014_16, assembly GCA_007376345.1. Taxonomy (GTDB): domain Bacteria; phylum Patescibacteriota; class Microgenomatia; order CAZETR01; family Amesbacteraceae; genus VMGA01. The sequence continues at coordinate 3,998 of VMGA01000056.1, forward strand.
ATTGATAACGGATATACAGAGGCGGTTAAGATACTTAAGAAGTATCGGAAGAAGTTGGATGAGGTGTCGGTCAGGCTGCTGGAGATTGAAAATATGGACGGGGA
>VMGA01000057.1 GCA_007376345.1 Microgenomates group bacterium Gr01-1014_16
AATTGCTATCGATTGCTCGATTATCCCAAATACTCCATGCAGTTCCCCACCAAATTTTCTCTTCATCACCCAAATAATGAATAATTCAATTCCGACGCAAATGTCGAAACGGGGCTTTGAAAAAAAATAAATCTGGTGGGAGGTAATTTCGTTCTGTTGTCGCTTCATAGCAACATTTAACTCCAGAAAGGAGACAAAACGAAAAAGAGAATTAGTATTTATTTATAGATCTAGGAATTGGTGAGAAAAAGGATCAGTGTCATATAGACAATGATTTTTTACAATTGGTTTTATCCAATCGCCATCTTCTTCTTTCCCTAAATCTATTTTTTCCTGTCAGCCACGTACTAGACTGATCTAAAGCGGTCACCGCGGGGCGACACAGGAACGTGCTAGAAAAAACAGGTCAGCCACCATCCGGCAACCTGGATAAAAAATAAAAGAAAAAAATGGAGCGCATCCCCTCGTTGGGATAGTCAACGTGTAACTGAAACACGCTCCACTAAAAACTAGTGATGTCCCCAATTTTGGGTCACACGATAGCCTCGGTGAGTTAACACCAATACCATCCCCAAAACGAGAACCGCAGCCCACAGGAAACCAATTCCTATGAGCAAGATCGAAACAACCACCCAGATCCCCATCGGAACCTGTTCAATCCAAGACGAGGTCTTGGTTTGAAATTCAGTCCCATACGGGAGCTGAATGGTGACGTTAATCGGGGTCTGCTCGCAGCAAACCGGACAAAGAGGAACCAATTCCTCTCCGCCACCGCCTCCGAATCCTTCCGGAATCAAAAAATTGGCCTCGGGCGTGTTGCTCGGGGCTGTCGTGCTAGTCGCCTCGGGGGTTGAATCGTCGTCGTCGTCGTCCTCGGGCTCAGTCGCCTCGCAGGAATTCCCGTGGCAATCATCATTGTTGTTGGCCATGGCACTCGGCGCCAAAACCAAAACGGCTAGCATCAAAAAAACGATGCCCGCCAACAAAAGCAAACCTCGCAGTCCACCCTTCTTCCCTAAACGATCTCCTTTTCCCTTATCTTTCTTAGCCATTTTTCAGATCCCTCCTTGAGGATCTTGAAAAATTATTTTTTGTAGAGTTGTGGATTTACCACTTACGGTTTCTACTTTAACCGGATTTTTACACAGTTTTCTTCTGCGTCTGGGTCGATATTGAAATCGCTCCTTGTGAACAATCTTTCGCTCCCCAACACTCGCATTGAGTGGATATGGGATGACAAAAAATTGTCTCTGGATTACGATTCCATCGACATGACTAGACACTGTCCCTTAGTTGACTTTTGAGGTCGGGACTGTGGTTTTTTCGAATAGTGAGCAAATTTTCTGATCGGTATGAGGTACCGTCATTCAATTTACAGTTGGCTGGACGCCATTCTGCAAAAGGTGAAAATCCCTCGGGGATTTAATTCGAAAGTAGCGCAAAGCGCGTGAGAGATAACCGAAATTTACAATTGACATTTAATTTCCAAGTGCTAAGTTGTATTCATGACCCTCACCGGACAAATAATCAGAACCATAATCAAAGAAGAAATAAAGTCCGCACAGGAAGAAAATCAAGCCGAATTTGTCAAAATAAACAAAAAGCTTGATAAAATCGGCAACACTATAGACAGCTTCGCTGGCCAAGTAAGAAACTTCGACACTGAACAAGTTCTCCAAGGTGGACGTCTGTCTTCAAACACCGACCGCATCGAAAAACTGGAACTCGATGTCTTCGGAACCATCCAACTTGCCTAAATCATATGATCACCAACAATGACGTAGAAAAAATCAAAGACGCCCTGCAACCGGAGTTTGACAAACTGGCGGACAAGATCGACAGCCTGGAAAAAAGAACCGGTGCCGCTTTCAAAAAAACAGAGGATCGTTTCGACTCACTGGAATCCAACCTAAAACGTTATATTGTAAACGCCATTGCCGAATTCGTCGAAACCATCTACCCTACGAAAACCGTCTGAATATCAGATACCTCTCACGCGCCTCACGCATAATATTTTTCCAATTGATAACACTTAAATCTCCCTCCTCCCTAACAAATCAGAAACCTCTTATAGGTTCCGGCGGAGTCCTGTGTAATCGAAGGAGCCGCAGCCGAGAGTCGGCCAACTGGTCAGCTCGGGTCTCTAGCCTCCACCGGAATCAACGAAATATCTCTCTTCCGATTTCCCTCTCCAAAATTTTGGAGAGGGATAAAGGGTGAGGTGAAAAATAAATTGTCAAAGTAGTTTCGCTCTTTTGAGCTCATCAACCTGGGAACTGCTGGAAACCTTAATTAAAGTGTTACACTTTAATTGTGAAACAAATTCCCACTCTAAAGCTTTACTGTTTCGTCGACGAAACGGGGCAAGATACCGAGGGGAAGTTTTTCTGTGTAGTTGCAATTCTGACAAAGTCAGAAAAGGTTGATGAACTCAGACAAAACCTCATAAATACCGAAATTAAAACCAAGAAAATATCCTCAAAATGGGGTAAAACCAATGTCAAAGTACGTCAAAATTATCTCCAAAACGCTATCTCCCATGTCAAAAAATCAAGTCGTGTCTATTTTGCCGTTTTTCACAATTCCAAAGAGTTCACTGCTCTTACGGCTTTCACAATCACCCAGGTCATCTCACTTTATTCCAAAGGAGGAAAAAACTCCTGGTTCATAATTATCGACGGGTTAAATTCAGTCGAGCAAGACAAAACCCTGCGTATTGTCAAAAATTACTACATCAATTATCGTAAAATCTCTGGCAAGACTGACCAATCCGAACCCATCCTCCGCCTTGCGGATAGCTTTGCCGGACTAATCAGAGACTACGAAGAGCACCAATCATATGCCTCAAAAATCTTCAATCAGACTCTCGCTTCAGGCTGTCTCACTCAGATACAAAAATGAACCAGCTGTCTTGGCTGGTTCTCCTCGAATCAACGAGGCTGGACCTACTTCCGGACTTAACCGGTAAGCCCCCATACGGTAGGTTTTCGATCACCACAATTATAACTCTATTGTCAAAACTTTCAGAACCAAAATTATTGGGCATGGCGGAGTCCTGAGTGTAATCGAAGGAGCTGCAGCCGAGAGCGGGACAAATTATTAAGCGTGATGGAGCCTCGGGTCGATCGCAGCGCTAGCACACGCTTCAATCAGCTCGAAGAGCCCCAAGACTCCATCGCGTCCAATAATAATTGCGCCCCCTTCCGATTTCCCTCTCCAAAATTTTGGAGAGGGATAAAGGGTGAGGTAGAAAATAAATTTTTAATGTATAAGTAGTTTCACTCTTTCGAGATCATCAGTCCCGGCGCATACCGGAAAACTACTACGGGAGCTGCTGGGGTCACTTCAAAATGCTACACTGAATTAATGAACGCCGAGATCGATATGAGCGGCCGCATCGAAGAATCGACCAAACCCACAATTCTCGCGCTTTCAAACAAAATCAAGTTATCAATTAAAATTTCCAGCCGTTACAAACAAACACTGTTCAACAAAACTAAGCGAATTTACCCCCAGCTATCCTATACTCTCATTCGAGTTTATATGTTTTCTTCGTTTGTTAACGAACTCATCATTGCCTCGAAATTAGAAATTAATTCAGTCATATTTATAGACACCGAATACAGCGGTTATGAAGCAATAATTAAGGATCGAATCAATGGGCACTTGCAAAAACATCACATTCCGCCCGATTTTTATTCAATCCGCTTCAAGCAAGTCGGCAAAAATTCCCCAGCTCACCATCTTGCAATTGGTGTTCTCCGCAAAGACATTAAACCCACCATATTCCACAAATAGAAAAAACCGGGGCCTTTTCTTCAAAGTTTTGCTTGGTTATGAGACGCCAATTACGCACGCTCAGCTCCAAACCACCCGGTTTAGTACCCTCATTATATCCCAACTTGTCAAAACTTTCAGCACCAATATTATTGATTCTAGCGGAGGCTCGAGTCGGCCCAATCCACTAATAAAGTCTGCGACACCCAATGATTTAGATTCACCAGTTTTAAACACATCCACTTCGGCGTTCAAAAAATCTCTCAGAAACTCTCTGGCCTGTCTGTCGTTAGGATTTCCGTCCTGATCCGTCTCCACTCTAGACCTTACATAATCTGCCAACTTTGTTGCCTCCTCATCTGGTATCTGCCCAACCACACCCAACCAGGCTATTTTTCTATCATCAAATTCTTCACCAGTTTTAACACCCATCAAAGCCCTGTCGTATCCACCACTTACTAAACCGTTCAAGTATTCCTTATCTGGTGAAACAGTCAAAACTTCAACCTTGGGTTCTCCATTCATTCTCTAATATTATCACAAATTATTGGTTCCAGCGGAGGCTCAAGCGGGAAGTCACTAGCTAGCACACTAGAGACGACTTTACTCGTTTGAGTCTCAAGCCTCCACTGGAATCAACATTCGTTTCCCTTAAATCGCTTTCCTCCCGAATCAGGAGCGTTATGAGCGCGAGCAAAGTTCAGTTCTTGGCGAAGAACGTAATACAAACTTCGAGCATGACTGCTTTGCGCAGCACTCATAGCGAGCCTTGCGGCCGCCTTTCTTGGTTCGTTCTTTGGCGGAGCAAAGAATGAACAAAATTAAAAGAAAAATAAATTATTAAAGTGTAAGTAGTTTCGTCCTGCCGATTTTCATCGGAGGACTCATCAGCCCCGCTTAGCGGGAAACTACTATGGGAACTGCTG
>VMGA01000058.1 GCA_007376345.1 Microgenomates group bacterium Gr01-1014_16
CCGGTATCAACAAAACCAGGATTCTGGCCAAGCGAAGCTTGAATTCGGTTCCCAAGTGCCACGCCACTGAGTCGCAACGAAGGGGCGTGGGTATCTACAATCTTAACCCTAAAAAGCTACTTTGGGAAATTACTACTTTGGGAAGAAAATTGTCCCAAATTTAATTTGCCGTTCAGGAGGAATTGGTGTGACTCAACGATTCCCGTTTCGGGAGGATTTTCTCGTGACTCAATACGGAGGGAAATTGAAACTAGAGAGCGAGGAGGGTGCCAGTGAGAATAAGAGTGATGGTGCCGATGAGTAGAAGCCAGGTGGGGGTAGTGGTGCCGGATTGGGGAAGTTCGGTGATCGGGGTTGGGGTGGATTGAGGTTGGGGAGTGGAAGTCGGGTCGGGAGGAGGCGGAGAAGTCGGTTCTGGCGGAGGAGTGGATGACGGACCGGGGGTGGAAGAAGGTTCCGGAGTTGGCGTAGGAGTTGGCGATGAGGAGGGGTTGGGGGTGGTGGTTGGAGTGTTTGTGGGTAGGGGGGTGGGAGAGGGAGTTGGAGTTGGGGTGACATCGCAGTCCGAAGTGTTTTTTTCGGCGATGCCGCCCCAGTCCCAACCGGTTATGTTTGACCATCTGATGTCCAATTGCCATTTGCCGCAGATATTACCCAGGCCTTTTTCGACCGATTCGCCGGGGGTAAGGGTTAGATTCCCACTGGTGTCTTGGCAATATGTTGTATCCCAGCAATCGAGTAGCCAGTGGAGACTGACAGGTTCCGGACTGGTGTTTTTAAGTACAAAGGCTAGGGGATAGTTCCAATTGCCTGACTTGGGTTCGATGTCGAGAGGTCCGATTTGGACGGCCTTGGTAATTAGGCGCTGGCGGCGTTGGACCAGAACTACGGCAGTGGCGACTCCCGCGGTTAGAATTAATAATAGGGAAACTAGGATTATAATTTTTTTGCGGGAGAACATGAGCAGGTAGATATACTATAAATTGGTGAATGAGGTATTCACAAGTTTTTCCAAAGACTTTGCGCGAGGCGCCCAAAGAAGCGGTGACGGCTAACCACAAGCTATTGGTGCGGGCGGGGTTTATTGACCAGCTAATGGCCGGATCGTGGACGCTTTTGCCTTTAGGGTGGCGAGTGGTGACGAAAATCAACCAGATAATCCGTGAGGAGATGAACGCTATCGGGTGTCAGGAAATGCTGATGCCGCTGCTGCATCCCAAAGAAATTTGGAACCAGACAGGAAGATGGGAAGCGGCTGATGAAGTGATGTACAAGTTGAAGGATACACGGGGAAGGGATTTTGTTCTCTCATTTACGCACGAAGAGATTGTGATGGACTTGATGAAAAAACATATCAGATCTTATAAAGACCTGCCGTTGAATGTATATCACTTTTCGACTAAATTCAGAAATGAATTGCGGGCGCAGGGGGGAATTTTGCGGGGACGGGAGTTTTTGATGAAAGACGCGTATTCGCTGCACGAAAGCGAGGAGGATTTGATGATCTGGTATGAGAAGTATAAACAGGCTTATTTGAAGATTTTCGAGCGGATTGGATTGGATGTGTATGTGACGGAGGCGTCGGGTGGCGTGTTTACGGATAAGCATACTCATGAGTTCCAGGTGGAAGCTGAAGCCGGTGAGGATACTATCTACATAAAACCGGGGACAAAAGAAGGGTATAATAAGGAGGTTTTTGAAGGAGACGTAAAGCAGTTTGATGTAAAAAGATGTATTGAGGTAGGGAATATTTTTCCACTGGGGAAGATGTATTCGGAAAAGATGGGGGCGAGTTTTATTGATCGGGACGGGAGTAAAAATCCGATTTGGTTTGGGAGCTACGGGATCGGGCCAACGAGAGTCATGGGGACGATAATTGAGGTGAGTCATGATGACCGGGGGATAATTTGGCCAAAGTCGGTGGCGCCATTTCAGGCACATTTAGTTGATTTAAAAAACGGTGAGGAAATTTATGAAAAGTTGACGGATGCGGGCATAGAGGTTTTGTGGGACGATACGGATAGACCGGCGGGGCAGAAATTTGCGGATGTGGATTTGATCGGGGTGCCGGTGAGATTAGTGGTTTCAGAAAAAACCCTTCGGCAGGCTCAGGGCAAGCAAATTGAGTGGAAGGAGAGAGCTAGCGACAAAACCGAGCTTTTAAGTTTGGAAGAAGTGGTGGAGAGAATGAAGAAGTGAGTAATAAACTTGACAAAAAGTGTACTTTTTGTAAAATATAGTCAAACATGATTTACAAAAGAAAGATAATGGAGGTATTGGAGAGGCGCAAAGAAGCCAAAGAGGCCTTGGTTTTGACAGGTTTTAGGAGAGTGGGAAAGACAGTGGTGATGCGGCAAATTTACGAACAGCTGGGAACGGATAATAAGATTTATCTGGATTTGGAAAGTCCGGTAAATCAGAGAATATTCGAGTCAGAAAATTACGACAACATTAAATTGAGCTTGTCTAGTTTGGGACTAAACTTTGGGAAAAGAGCTTATGTGTTTTTGGACGAAATCCAAAACGTACGAAGTTTGCCGTCCGCGGTTAAATATTTGTATGACCATAACGATATTAAATTTTATTTGACCGGATCCAGCAGTTTTTATCTGAAGAACTATTTTTCGGAGTCGATGGCCGGACGAAAATTTGTGTTCGAACTGTACCCCTTAGATTTTGAAGAGTTTCTCTGGTTTAATGATCAAAAACTGGAATTGACGGCTGGGTATCAAGTGCTTGCGGGTTTCTATAAAGAATACCTCCGATTTGGAGGGTTGCCGGGAGTAGTTTTGGCTAAAACCGTAGAAGAAAAACAGCTGCGGTTAGATGATGTACTGGGATCGTATTTTCAACTTGACGTGACCAAGCTAGCAAACTTTCGCGATAATCAGAAATTGAAAGATTTTTTATTTTTGTTGTCGGCGCGGGTGGGAAGCAAGCCGGAAGTAGGTAAGTTGGCTGATAATTTGGGAGTGTCCAGACCGACAGTGTACGAATACTTGAATTTTTTTGAACAGACGTACTTGATACGTTTGGTGAGGCCTTTTTCAGGATCGAAAGATATCGAGATAAAGACTGTGCCTAAAGTGTATTTTGTGGATACTGGAATACTCAATCGGGTAGCGCAGGTATCTATGGGTCAGGTTTTTGAGAACAAAGTCTTTAACCAATTGTTTACGGGTCTGACTTATTCAAACAAGGGAGAAATTAATTATTACCAGGCTAAGAGCGGGACGGAAATCGACTTTGTAGTGAATAAAGAAAAAGCCTATGAGGTCAAGTTGACAGCCACAAAATATCATATGACCCACTTGAAAAAAATAGCGGAAGGTTTGAATTTGAGACAAGCAGAAGTGGTATCGCTTGAGGAACTCAAGGCTCCTCAAGAGGGATTAATTTATCCGTTTGGGTTGGGGAGGGCGGGGAAGTGAGAGACTATTTGAATCTCTCTCGCAATGAGAGGGTAAATGTGCCAATGCCTTCTTGTCGACTAAATGTTATCTTTCTTTCCACTTTATTACCAGGTTGCACAGACACAACACAAGAAAGTTCATTTAATCTCTTCGCTTGGAAATTCCGTCCCTCTTCACATCCCGAGCGATAATTTCTTGGACAATCACCACAAAGAGCTTCTTTACGGGCTGCCATGTCAGGGAAATTGACCCCGTTCGGATTTTCTGGCTCTGGAGGACGAGACGATCCCCGACGAATTCTTCTCTCTGGATCAAAAAAGGCAAGCTCTTCGAGAGCTAATAATAACCCCAACCACATAGACTTATAGTGTACCAATGAGGTAAGGTAATGTCAAGAACACGCAATGTTCACTTAGAAATCCGACAGTCCATAATAAAATATGGACATGCTCAATGTTTCCCAAATCACTTTAGCTTGGGAGTTGTATACCCACGGTGT
>VMGA01000012.1 GCA_007376345.1 Microgenomates group bacterium Gr01-1014_16
AACACCAACCGACGCCGCGCCAGCAGAAGAACAATCGTCTTTTACTGTCGTTTTGAAAATCGCCGGCGCCAATAAAATCGGCGTCATCAAAGCCCTGCGCGAAATCAATCCTAATTTAGGACTGAAAGAAGCCAAGGATCTTTCAGAAAAACCCGACGCTGTTGTCGCTGAAAACGTCAACAAAGCCGCCGCCGAAGAAGCCAAAGCCAAACTCACCGCCGCCGGAGCTAGTGTTGAACTTAAATAGCAAACTTCTAATATTCCCCTCTCTTTAATAAAGAGAGGGGTTGGGGTGAGTTATTATCTTCTGGTAACCGATTTCTTATACAAATCCAGATTTTCTATAGCTACCCCGGTGCCGCGCACCACGCACAACAGCGGTTCATCCGCCACATGACACGGCACCCCGGTCAGCTCCGTCATCAGCCGGTCTAAATTACGCAGTAGTGATGTGCCGCCGCTCATCACAATCCCCTTATCTATAATATCCGATGCCAGCTCCGGCGGCGTCTGCTCCAACACCCCCCTGGCCGCCCCAACTATCTGTAACAGTACCGACCTGATCGCCTCCGTTATTTCGGTGCTGGTTATAGCCATCGCCCGGGGCAATCCAGTCACCACATCCCGGCCTTTTACTTCCATTGCTTCTTCCGGGGCCAAAACCGTCGCCGACCCGATCCTGATTTTTACCTCTTCAGCCGTCGTTTCCCCTATCAATAAATTATGCCTTCTTTTCATATACGCGATTATTGCCTCATCAACTTTGTTGCCTGCCACTCTTACAGATTTGTGTGTCACCACTCCTCCCAGCGATATCACAGCCGCCTCCGCCGATCCCCCACCGATATCCATAATCATATTCCCGGAAGCTGAAGCAATCGGCAACTTCGCTCCTATCGCCGCCGCCAACGGTTCATCAATTAAATATGCCGTCTTTGCCCCGGCAGATAGTGTTGCATCCAGTACCGCCCGCCTCTCCACCTGCGTCACCCCCCTTCCCGCATCGGTCGGCTGGCCCGGATATTACCTGGGGTCTTACCCAGCATGTCCTTCGCCGCATTTCCCACCTCGATCACCTGTCCGTCATCAATGCGCACGGCCACTACCGTCGGTTCGTTCACAATCATCCCTTTGCCCGCCAGCCACACCAGGCTATTCGCCGTTCCCAAATCAATCGCGATTCTTTTAGAAAGCATATCCGTTATATAATGTACTTATGCGTCCAGTCACACTCCGGATTCTACTCTTTATCACCTCTCTCATTCTAGTCCCTAGTTTGACATATTTAGTTATACTTTTTGCCCGCGGCTATCGTCCCGACCTGCCCAACAAAACCATCCAGCCCACCGGGCTTCTGGTTGCCAACTCTGTTCCCGACGGCGCTCAAATTTATGTCGACGGCCAACTTCTTTCTGCCACCAACACCACTGCCAATCTCTCCCCCGGCACCTACAATTTTGAGATCAAAAAAGTCGGTTTTCAGCCTTGGTCAAAAACTCTGGCTCTCCAAGCCGAAATCGTCACCCGTGCTTCCGCCACTCTTTTTCCCTCTGTCCCCTCCCTCAAAGCCATCACTTCCAGTGGTGCCTCCCACCCTGTTCTCTCCCCAGACGGCACCAAAGTCGCCTTCGCCCAAACCGGTAAACTATACACACTGGATCTTACCGAATCACCCCTCGGTCTCATCAGCCGCGACCCAAGATATATCTCATCTCTCAAATCTCAATTCTCATCTCTCGCCTGGTCTCCCGACTCCCGCCAAATCCTCGCCGGCAATTCACTCATAGATATTTCCGATTCCAAATCATCCAGCGCCTCCTCCATTCTCATTTCATCTTGGAAAGCTCGCCGGAAAACTCTCGACAACCAACGCTTTCTCACCCTACCGGAAACCATGCAAGATATCCTAGCTACCTCCGCCGCCGATCTGGTTTGGTCCCCCAAAGAAACAAAGCTTCTCTATACTGCCACCGCCTCCGCCATTATCCCGGACAACCTCAAAAAACCCCTTCCCGGCTCCAGCACCCAAACCCAGAATCGGCACCTCGTTCCTTCCAACTCCTACGTCTACGATCTCGAAGAAGATAGAAATTTCCAGATTGACTCCGGCTACTCTTGGTTCCCGGATTCCTACCATCTCTTCAAAACCGAAAACAACCAGATTATCATTATTGAATACGACAACCAAAACCAAACCGTGGTCTACGACGGACCAATGGCGCAAGACTTCGCCGTCAACCCCACCCTCTCCTCCGTCCCCAACCTCTACGCCGTCAGCCTAAGATAACAAGTGCCCTTGAGAGGAATTGAACCCCTATCTTACCCTTAGGACGGGTCTGCTCTATCCGTTGAGCTACAAGGGCTACATCCATATTTTACCTTATCCCCAATATATGTCATATTGGTCTTATACGACTTATATGACCTATTCAAACAACATAATCCCCGCTCACGGTGGCTACAGAAAACTAATGTCCTACCAAATGGCGACAATAGTTGCAGACTATACACACGATTTCATACCTCGATATATAGATAATAAATCTCGCACCCGTGACCAAATGGAGCAAGCTGCAAGATCCGGAAAACAAAACATCGTTGAAGGTAGTATGGCCTCCGGCACTTCCAAAAAAACAGAAATCAAACTTCTTGGAGTCTCCCGTGCCAGTTTCGAAGAATTACTGGCAGATTACGAAGATTTCCTTCGCCAAAACAATCTGGCAATCTGGCCCAAATCCCATCCCGAAATCCTAAAAATCAGACAACTTAGTTATATGTCCAATAAGTCCTATTCGACCTATAAGACCTATTTAGATGTTCCTGAACCTGCCGCCAACTGCGCAATTTGTCTGATCCACCAAACTAACTTTCTTCTTGACCAACAACTCCGTGCAGTTGAAAAAGAATTTTTAGAACAAGGCGGCCTTACAGAACGCATGTACAATGCCCGAACTAAACATATGTCATATTAGTCATATAAGTCATATATGACATATAATTGTTAAGCACGGGGTGTAGTGTACCGGCAACACGCTAAGTTCGGGACTTAGAGACACAGGGTTCAATTCCCTGCACCCCGACCATGAACAACCAACCTCCAGAACCTGAAGCACCACGCATCAATCACACACTAAGACAACAACTTCGGCTAATGACGCATTTGGCGGTATATGGGTTAGCTTACACAACTGAAACGGTTCGGGAGGTAGCCCTTAAAGGCCAATCTACATACAACAATGTCCCCGCAATTGAACCCATAATCACAGCTCCAGAAAACTCGCCACTTTGGCACGTGGGGAATCTACCAGACGCCTACTTCGGAACTGCAGCCGTCTATGTTGCAGTTCTCCTATTAAACCGTGTCTTGCCGGAACAAATTAAAAAATACTTTCCTGAGAATGTTAGGTTAGCCTTAGCTTTCACAGTTTGTATGGCAACCTTTTCCTTAGTTGAACGAAACGACCCTGCAGATATTCCAGCAGCCTTCATAGGATCCGCACTTTTTATAGCTACACACCTAGCTTCCGCAAAACTTCCAATTCATTCTAAACAAAATCCCCACCCACAGCCACAAACCGAGTCAAAAGTGCGATAACTGATTTCAACCACGAAGCCATGCATCAATAGAACCATAAATCAAACAACCGTGTCAATACCCAAAACACACAAATTGTGCTCAAAAAATCAATTTATATTACTAAAATTCTATAGGTTTTATTCTTCCTCACCAAAGCGCTTATAGTCAAAAATCTCACCCTCTCTAAACCAAAGTTTAATTTCAAACTCTGCTTCTTCAACATTCCCCGACGCATGCACAATAGTCCGAATAGGTCTTTTCTGAACATTAGCATACATTAAACTATCAGAAGAAAAATCTCCCCGAATTGTCCCTGGAACTGCCACCGCTATGTTTGTCGGACCAATCAACTTTCTTACCACCCCAACTGCCTCAATACCTTCCAATAATATTGCCACCAAAGGGCCATTAGTCAAAGCATCTATATTCCATCTCCTCACCATTTTTCCGATTTCAACCGGATCATTAGTACCCAGATCCTCCCCAGGTTCCGAACCGTATTTTTTGTAATTCTCCAAAGTTTTATCTCCCACCGTCTTCAAATAGTCATTGTCGTCCTTGTAATGTTTTCCCACCAAGTCTGGGTCCACCCACACCATTTTCATTGCAACAACCTTGAGGCCTACTTTTTCAAACCTAGCCAAAATTTCCCCCACATGTCCACGTCTCACCCCATCCGGCTTAATCAAAACCACCGTCCTTTGCACAAAGTTCATAGTGCTTACAATTTTAACAACTCTTTTAGTTTCTCGCCACGGGCAACCTCCACCGGCCCCACAATTGCCAAATTTAGTTTCTGGCTCGAAAAGATACTTTGTGCAACTTTTCGTATATCTTCTGCATCAACTATCATAACTTTCCCAATCGCTTGTTCATGAGTCAAAATCTCTTTTTTTCCGTCCAATACTTGATGAGCATACCACTCCATTTGGTTAACCGGATTTTCCGCCGAGAATAAAAGCGGTCCCCGAATTTTCTCTTTCGCCGCCGCCAATTCTTTATCTGTTAGCTTTATTGTTTTAACCTTTTGCATCTCAGCCAATATTCCGGTCACAGCTTTTTCCAATTTATCAATATTCAGCCCGGCATACACCGACCACACTCCGCAATCCGGCCACCTGGCCTCGCCGGCATGCACCGCATAGCACACCCCCTGCTTCTCCCGCAGCTCCTCAAACAATCTCGAAGACAACCCCTGCCCCAAATGTGCCGTCAAAAGAGATAAAGCAAACCGCCTGGGATCATCCGATCTCACTCCTGGCACGGCCAGCTCAATATGCGCCTGCGCCGCCAACTCCTTATGTTTTATCTGGACTCTCGCCTCCTTTTGCCAATCCTCCCATCTCTCAAAGTCTTTCCCTTTAGCCCGCTCAGCGGGCCCAAACCACTCTTCCACCTGAGCCCTGAACCCTGCTCCCTGAACCTTTCCCGCAATAACAACAACAACTCTTGTAGATACGTATTGCCTATCATGATATTCAACAAAATCATCCCGTTTAACAGTTTTAATAACTTCCTCTTCTCCTAAAGTCGTCCGCCCTAACCCATTTCCGGCAAACACCAACTTCATCAGTTCTTCTGAAACCAGCTCATCCGGCCGGTCATCCCGCCGCCGCATCTCCTCCAGTATCACTCCCCGCTCAATTTCCAAATCTTTCTCCGGAATAATCGGGTACAAAGCTAGTTCCTTGGCTACTTCCAGTCCTTCCCGCCATTTATCTGCCGGAATTTTGCACCAATAAGCGGTCCCGTCCACATCTGTCCAGGCATTTTGGATCGCCCCCAACGCCTCCAATCTGCTCGTATCTTTTCGCGTCGGCAGCTTCTTTGTCCCTTTAAATGCCATATGCTCCAAAAAGTGACTGATCCCGTTAATCTCTTTCGTTTCATATCTGCTCCCCGTCTCCACATACACCCCCACCGCCACACTCTCAACGCCAGCCATAGGAACCAACACCACCCTCACCCCATTATCTAAAGTACAATATTCAAACATCATCACATTCTATCAGGCGCTTCTATTCCCAACAACCCCAACCCGGTCTTCAACACTTTTCCTACCGCTTCGGTTATCAGCAGTCTCAACTCCCTGCTGCTAGTCGATTCAGCTTGCAGTATAGAATGCTTGTTGTAAAAAGTATTATACCTTTGGGCCAACTCAAACAAAAAATTGCACAGTAAATTCGGCGCGAACCTCTCCGCCGCCTCCTCCACCACCTCCTCAAATCTATATATCCATCTCAAAATTGCCATCTCCTCCGGATTAAATTTGTAAGTTGATTGAACATTGAACATTGAACCTTGAACCTTAGCGAGCACACTTTGTGTTCTCGCAAAAGTGTATTGAAGATACGGTCCCGAATTCCCCTCGAGAGCCATCACTTTCTCCCAATCAAATACGATATCGCTCTGGACGTTATGCGACAAGTCAAAATACTTTATCGCGCCAATTCCCACAGCTTTAGCAGTTTCGTCATCCTCACAACCCAACTTTTTGGCTCTTTTAATAGCTTCCTGCAACACCTCTTCCAATTTAATTGACTTCCCCTCTCTGGTCGCGAACTTCTTCCCATCGGTATCCAAATATAATCCATGCTTCGTATGTACTAGTTTGGTATGTTCCGATACATATCCCAATCTCCTGGCCGCCCCGAACACCTGCTCAAAATGCATCGCCTGCTCCGTCCCAACTTCATAAATAATTATATCAGGGTTCCACATCTCCTGTCGAAATTTTAACGTCGCCAAGTCCCGAGTAGCGTACGTCGTCGCCCCATCGGACTTAACCAGCATCAATGGAGTTTTCAAGCCCGGTACTTCAATTACCAACGCCCCCAATGATTTTTTAGCAATTTGCTTCTTTTTAGCCTCTTCGATCACCACAACCATCCTCACCTCGTAAAAGCTCTCTCCATACGCGTTATCGATTTTTACTCCTAACAATTCATAAATGCGGTCAAACTCAGCTATTGATTGCTCCACACACTTCTGCCACAACTCCCTCGCCCTGCCGTCCCCCTTTTCCAATCGCCAAAACCACTCTCTAGCCGCCTTCTCCATATTCTTGTCATCCTCAGCCCGCTTATGAAACTCCACATACAACTTTTCTAAATGCTCAATCGATAAATCATCCGTCTTCGTAGACTCAATCATATAAAGCAGCTTCCCGAATTGTGTTCCCCAATCCCCCAAGTGGTTATCCCCAATTACTTCGTATCCCAAATATTTATAGACGTTATACAATGCCTGCCCGATAATCGTCGACCGTAAATGCCCGATTCCAAACGGCTTAGCAATATTTGGCGCCGAATAATCAATAACCATCGTCTTCCCGTTCTTCTCCCTCTTCTTTGGCACTATAGACAACTGACTGATAAGCCACTCGTTTTTGAGCCATATATTGGTAAATCCTCCGACTTTCTCTGTCCTTTCAATCATATCGTCTGGCTGGATATTTCCCTCACCATAAAACGCCCAATCCCCCCACTCCTCCCTCGCCGGATGCTCCAGCTTTACTCCTAATTCTTTAATTGACTTTTGCATAGTTTGTGTTATATTCTAACTATCACGAAGGGGAGAAGACTTTGAGACTCGTACTCAAAGCGACGCCCCTTTTTTATTGCTTAGACAACTTATTTCTAAGATTATCTTCTATAAAATCCATATCCTCTCTGAATTCCCCCAGTAATCGAGAATATTTTCTCCGGTTTGGAATCAACAATCTACCTAGTTTACCTTTATTCTTCAAATATTCAACTAAACATCGAAAATCTCCGTCTCCAGAAATTATTATTGCCTTATCATAGTTCGGAAACTCAATCATCGAGTGCAAAACCAATTCCGCATCTACATTACCCTTCACTATTACTTTACCTCCAATGAATACGGATAATGTAGGCTTAATAATCAATAAATATCCCGCTTCCTGCAAATAGGTATACAAGGTCTCATTACCCGCAACATAGCCAATAAATAACAAAACCTTGGAAACCTTATATTTGTCCTTCAAATACACTCTGAATCTGGCAAAATCCAGTTTCCACCCCTGATCCCTCACTCCCAAATTCAAATTCTGGCTGTCAATAAACGCGTAAACCGCTTGATTTTTTAGTTTAACTGGAACTGCTTTCATAAGACAATTCTAGAAGCTTTTCTCCCAATTTGCCACTACATCACCCCCAAAAACACCAATACCACGTTTTTGTATACGTGCATTACTCCCGAATCCACACTCATCACCACTTTTCCCCCGGTCGGCTTGGTAATCACTAATTTTTTCCGGACCGTCGTTACAAAATTGGCATGTTGACCCAATACATCAAACGTTCCTTTCTTGTTCTCACTTGTCACCGAAACCGCCTGTCCCTCAAACACCAACCCCATCCTATTTCTCACTTTCACCTGCAAATACTGCTCTTCACTCATGTTTTGATTTCGGACACCGAACCGATATACAAAAACTTGTCATCCGGCACGTGGTCAAATTTACCGGCAATAATATCCCCCGTATCCTGGATCGTCGCTCCCACCGGCACATATTGTCCTTTCCTCCCCGTCTGCTCCTCCGCCACAAAGAAATTTTGGGTCATATAATTTTTCAGCTTTTTAGACCGCTTGTACAACGTCTGGTTTTCCGCCGACAGCTCCGCCTCACCAACGAGCGACACCATCCGCTCCAGGCTCTCGGCCTTTTTCAGCATTATCTGGGCCGCCATCGCCGCTTCGTAATGTTTTTGACCCACTACCCCGGGATTTAATACCGAAGAAGATGACGTCAATATATCCACCGCCGGCAATCTCCCCGCCTGATACACACTGCGCGACAGCGTCACCACCGAATCCAGGTACGGAAATACCGACTGCACCCCCTGGTCCAGCAAATCGTCAGACGGCACATAAATCGCCTCAATTGTCGATATCACCCCTTTATCTGTGGACACCAACCGCTCATGGAAAGTCGCCATCTCCGATCCCAATGTTGCCTGGTATCCATCCTCGGACGGAATTGTATTCATGAGCGTCGCCAATTCCGACCCCGCCTGGGCCAGCCGGAAAATATTGTCCACAAAAAACAGCACATCCCGCCCTTCCTCATCCCGAAAATACTCCGCCATTGTTACTCCGGTTAACCCGGTCAGAAACCTAATCGCCGCGTTTTCCCCCATCGGTCCGAACACCAAAGCTACCGATTCCAAAATCTGTCGTTTTGCCAGCTCTTCATATAATTCATGTCCCTCCCTCACCCGCTCCCCGACTCCGGCAAATACCGACACCTGCTTCTCTTTGAGCTTGACTACGTTGTGCAATATTTCCCCCAGTAGTAATGTCTTCCCCACCCCCGCCCCTCCAAACAATCCCATCTTTCCGCCTTTAAGTAGCGGGCTAAACAAGTCAATAACCTTGATTCCCGTCTCCCAGATTTCTTCCTTGGTCGATATTTGCCCAAATCCCGGCACCGGCCTGAAAATCGGCCACTTCAATTTGGAATTCACCGCTCCCTTTCCATCCACCCCCTCGCCAAACACGTCTATTACTCTTCCCAATACTTCTTTCCCTACCGGCACTTCCAGGCTTTGCCCCATTCCCGTTACCTTTAGTCCCCTGGCTGCGTTTTCAACTCCCGTTAGTGCCAGGCAAAAAAACACATCTTTCCCCGACGAAGAATACACCTGCACCCGTACCCCGCCCTCCCCCGTTAGTACCTCATATACTTCCGGTTTTTCACCCAAAAACTCTACCTCCACCACCTGTCCCTTCACCCCCACCACCTTCCCCGTCACTTTCATACGCCTCCCCTCCACCATAGACTCATCCCCGAAATAGTTGATAGCTGTTTCCGGTTTCGGGTCTTGCGCCGCAATCTCACTTCCTCCCGATCCACAACTGTCAGCCTCTTACCTATATTTTCCCATGACTTGTCCAAATTAAGCAGCCTACTGGCAAACTTGGCCAACTGCGATTCATGCAACGTCTGTTCAAATAGCGACGTCATAATCTGCCCCTCAAAAATCTTGGCTATCTCTTCTATCGTCGGCTCAAAAATATATTCAATCTTCTCCCCCGTCACCGCCACTTCCAGATTTTCTCCTGATACGGCTGTCATTACAGGGTTCTGGGTCAAAATACTGCCGAACTTCCCGTAAAACACCACAATCTTTTCAAATTGCAGCAAATATCTCATTATCAGCAGAAAGCTCTCCGGGTCTACGTTATCATCCGGAAAATCATAGTAGTTATACAGCTTATTCACTCCCCGATCGGCCATCATCCTCACCCCCAGTTTACCAACCACCACTGCATCACAGTCACTCTCTTTTATAAACTGGGCAAATTTGTCAAACGTCCGGTCCACTATATCCCCGAACAGTCCGGAGTTAGCAGACAAAAACACCGCCACTTGCCGCCCGTTTTTGGCTAGGCCCGAAAACCCCTTTTTCTTATATGCCTCCCGCACCCGCCCGAATACCGCCAGCATCTCCTCCAAATACATCCTGGATATCAGCACTGCCCCCCTCACTTTCTGCATCCGAGCGGCCGCCACCTCCTCGTACACCTCAACTAGGGACCGCAGCCCGGCCAAGCTTTCTTTTTCCTCCCGTAATAATCTTTTACCTGTCATCCGGCCTCCTTAATGACCATTAAGTCGGACTTCTCCCTCACTTTGGCCACCAGCGCGCTAAAAGTCTCGCTTCGGGCCGCCTCCGTTACCAGCTCTTTCGCCCCCGGTGTTTTTTGCCACCACTCCACATATCTGCCCACCCCCCGGCCATTCCACAATCCTGCCCAGATCATCGCTACCATTACCAGCTGCAAATCGCCGTCTATCGATGAAATATGCGGCTGATCAAAAAATTGCCACACTTTCTCCCCCAGCACCAGTATCTGCCGCGAGGCTTCCCCCAGCTCCACCCCGAACCGCAAATACCCCTGAGTCTTTTCATAAGCGGACAACACGGCCATCAATTCCCTGTTTACGCTGCGGTGCAAGGCGTTCCGCGTCTGGTACCCCACTCTGGTCACCGACACAAACGGATCAATGGCCGGCCTCCTCCCGGTAAAAAAAGCGTCCGCGTCAAAATATATGTGTCCGTCCGTCATCGACATCAGGTTCGTCTGGATATAACCTGTCATGTCCCCTTGGACCGTTTCAATAATCGGCAGGGCCGTAATCGAGGCTTCTCGATTCCCCACCTTAAAGTTTCCGGCCCTTTCCAGAAGTTTCGAGTGGACGTGGAAAATGTCTCCCGGATACGAATCCCGCCCCGGAAACTTCCGGGCTAGTAGCGACAATTCCCGATAGAACCTGGCGTGTGTAGACATATCGTCCAAAATCAAAAGCACGTCACGGCCGCAATCCCTGAAATACTCGGCCACGGTCATTGCTGTATACGGCGTCATAAAAATTTCCCCCGGTGCCTGTTGCGACGCCGCTGCTACCACTACCATCCGATCCTTTACTCCTTCACTCTCCGCCTTTTCCTCCAATTTCTTGATCTCCAGTTTTTTTAGACCTATCGCTGCGTATACGCAAATCGTCCCCTCCTTGGCCTGCGTCAAAATAGTCTGCCACACAATCTGGCTTTTCCCGGTTTTCCGGTCCCCCATAATCAACTCTCTTTGCCCCCGGCCGATAGGCACCAACAGGTCAACCAGCGACACTCCGGACATTAGCGACCGCGCCACTCTCGCCCGGCTCCGCAGGCCCGGCGGCACTACATCCACTTTATATCTAAACCGGGCCCTGGATTCATCCCCGGTCATCCATCGCCCCAATCCATCCAAACTTTGTCCCAAAACCATCTCGTCAACCGCCACTGTCAATGCTTCTCCTGTTCTCGCCATCTTCATCCCAACCCTCAACCCCCCCCTGGAAAACCACAATACTTCCACCGTCTCTTTTCCGATACTTGCCACCTGTCCTTCTCCTCCCGATTCACCCACCACCACCTCGCCCAACCTCACCCCCGGCAATCCCTCCACCCTGGCAATAGACAATACCACCTCCTGCACATAACCCACTTCCTTGGTTTTCTTTAAACTCTGTTCAAATCTGTTCATATTTACTTAGCAATGTTCTTTCCCAATACTTACCTCTCCAGGTAATTTTGGCTCCACCGATAATTTCCGGCTGCACTTCCAAATCTAATATCAACCTCTCCCATTTCTCCCGCAGTCTCGCCACAATTTCCTGTATCATCTCCTGATCCAAATCTATCGCTACGGATAATTTCATAATTTCACAGTTTTTCACAAGAAGTTTTAATTCCCGCAGGTGGTCTTTTCTTGAGTCTTTCGAGGTTGTTTTTATTTCCGCAATCAGTTTTTGGGCAATTTTTTCACTTGGAAGTCTTTCAGCCACATTTTCAAAAGACTTACTTTCTAAACCGTACAAACTATCAACTAAGGTATCAATATAGCCCAACAAAATTTCCGCGTCCGCTCTGGTGTGTATCATTTCAAAGACCATTTTCCGCCTCCACTTCTTTTAACGCTTCCAGTATCAATTTTTTATGTTCTTCCGCGGGAATAACTTTTCCCAACACTCTCCGACCCAGTTCTTTCACAGTTTCCACGGCTTGTGCATCCAGCTTCACCTTTTTTTCCAGCTTATATCTTTCCAGCTCCATCCTGGCTTTGTCATATTCCGCCCCGATTCTTTCGGCCACCGCCCTCTCCATCTCCACCGTCCCGGTTTCCATTGACTTCTTAAAGTCAGCTACGCCCCCCCAAGCCTCCTGGCCGATCTTCTGGGCCATTTGCCTCAACACCTTGGTATACTCTTCTACGTTCTCTCTGGTAGCCCGGCGCAACCTGCGTTCCAAGTCGTCCGCCTGCTTGGCGGACAACACTTCCGCCTCTCGGACTATCTCCACCGCCTTATCCTTGGCTTCATTGACCATCCTTCCCGCCCTTTCTCTGGCTCTTTCGCGGGTTCTCTCTTCCTCCCGCTTTCGCTTCAGCAACTCCTGCCGCAATCTAAAATAATCGGCCGACAAAATTCCCATTACCGAAGCCAAAATCACAATTACAAGCATTCCCCAGCTCATATAATCAAAATCACATACCCAACTAATAAACCTCCGCCCATAATTGCCACAGTCAACGACAGGTTAAATACCACACCCATAGCAATTATCCGTGAGGCCAATGGGTTTCTTCCCATCGCCTCTACCCCCGTTCTGGCAACTTTTCCAAAGTACATAAATCCGAGCACAAATGTTATTACCACTACCAGTATCGCCAATATATACCTAAGTGACGCTAATGGTGTCAAACTTGGAGCCAATAATCCCATTTTTAAAGTTTCCAATAGGTTATCCCGGGCTGATGTAGAAATTATGGCTTGTCTGATATCAACCTGTACGGCAATTTTTCCTATGTTCTCACCATTATAATCTTCCAATGCTACACCCAAAACGTTACCGCTCTTCGTTGCTTTTTCCGCAATGCCCGCCTGCTTGGAAGATGTCACAAAATCACCCTTTTTTACCGCACCATTTTCCGCAGAGACTTTAACCCCCACTCTTCCCGAATTCAACATCAGTTTTCCCCTCTCCAATCCACTGTCAGCCAACGCCATCGCCGGACTTTCTGAAAATACCCCGTACATGTCTACTCGATACTCCCCCGAACACTTCCCAATCTTCCCGTCACTAAAACACAAAACGTCGCCGTCCTCAATCGAATCTTCATCGACTGACTGGGTGGTAGCCATCCCGGTTGACACTTCTGCTCTCGCCCCGCCGTAACCAACCACCCATATAATCGTTAATACAGTAAAAACCCAAAAATATTTCATAACTAGCTTCGATTAAGCGTACACATTTTAGCCTCAATTTGTCAAGCATCAATACATTTGGGCATTGACATGAATCACCAAATATTAATTAATTAATACATACCCAAACTTAGACAAAATGAATTTGTCCAACTTACTGTCCATCCACGAAGCCGCTAAAATCCTTGGAGTCTCCCCCAAAACCCTTCGTCGCTGGGAGAAACAAAAACTAATTAGCCCTGAAAGGACCCTCGGTAACCAGCGCCGTTATCGACAGGATCAATTAGATATAATCCTCCGCCAGCGAACCATTTCCAAATGGCTGATTCCCGCCAGTGTCCGCAAACTGTTTAAACTCACTTCAGCCCAAAAATTCACCCTTGCGGCAATCGTAACTCTAACTCTGATTTCAGCCTCATTGCTCGTGCTTAATCAACTGGGAATCCAATATTCCTTCTCCTTCAAATTACCGCAACTTCCCCGCATTTCTTTCAACCCATTCAAGTCTTCTATTCCACCGGAGTCGACTCCATCACTTTCCAATGTCCCACTTCCTGCCGGATCTGTTCTAGCCGCCGAATCTTCACCCGGCAACCTGATACTCAAAGTCAACGTCCCTACTCTGATCGATAGCCCAGCCACTATTTCCGGCAATCTCACCGCTCCCAATATCCTTTACCGTCTGCAGGAAGGCACCGGCATTGACATTACCGGTGATCCCCAAACCCCGACTATTTCCACCACAGACCAAACTGCCGATCTGGATATCTTCAAAACCTTCAAAATCGGCTCAACCGAAATTACTGCCGGCTCCAAAACCGATACTCTCACCTTCGTCGCCGGTTCCAACATAACTCTCTCCGCCAATACCACCGACAAAAAACTTACGATCACTGCCGCTTCAGCCGCCGATTCCGGCTGGGCCGACGACGGCTCCATCGTCCGCCTCTCTTCTGCCAGCGATCTTGTCAACATCGGCTCCGCCACGGGATCAGCCAAGCTCTCTATCGAAGGCACTGGCCGGGATCTGGTCACCGCTTCTTCCTCTGGCAACTTGGTCTTCAAACTCAATGAAGCTGGTTTGCTCAATCTTTCTGCCACCGGCTTCTCCGCCGGCCTGAAGCTCCAAAACAGCGCCACTCTCTTCTCTGGTTCCGGCGCCCCCTCCGACAGCAATGGCGCCAATGGTGACTATTATTTTCGCACCGATGGCACTGGTAACACCTCTGTATATACCAAAGTCAGCGGCTCCTGGACTCCGGCTGGCGGCTCTAGCACAACTCTTCAAGATGCCTTCGACAATGACGCCAACGGGTCGGACACCATCATCGCCCTTTCCTCTTCCGACGACTCTCTCATCTTTAGAAATCCCGCCTCTTCCGGTACCGACTCTAGCTATATTCTCTCCCTAGACCAGCTGTCTACAGGTAATGTTGACGCTCTCCGTATTTCCAATACCGGTATCGGTACCGGTCTGACTCTTTCCTCCAATGCCGGCGGCCAAGCTGCAGCTATAATTAATAAAACCGGAGCCAACGACATCCTCACTGCTTCTGCTTCCGGAACCACACGCTTCCGCGTTGCCAACACCGGCGAATTAGTCTTTGGCGACAACGGCTCTTCTTTCTTCGGCTCCCTCGACCTGGCTACGTTAACTGCCGACCGCACTTACACCTTTCCCGACGCCACCGGCAACGTTTGTCTGTCAACCGGCAACTGCTCCGGCAGTGCCGGAGGCTCCAAATGGACCGACTCCGGTACGTTAACTTATCTCACCAATACTACCGATTCACTCTCGGTCGGCGGCAGCACTGAACTGGCGAAACTGGCAGTCGTCGGCGAGGCCGACGAAATCCAACTCCTCGTTCGCGGAAATTCTGCCCAAACTGCAAATTTAGCCGTCTTTGAAACTTCCGCCGGTACGGATAAGCTCACTATAGACAACTCCGGCGCCTTGACTATTACCGGCCTTCTATCCGACTCCGACTCAAATTTGATCTTGGCCGACGACACCGATATCGGCAGTTCCACTACCGGAGTAAATATTACTACCGGCGGCATCATCTCGGACATTGACGGCGATATAGTATTAAACGACCAACTGGATCTGGGTTCCGCCACCACTGGCCTCCTGCTAACCACCGCCGGCACCCTCTCCGATATTGACGCCGCCACTTTAATAATCGACGACGATCTTCAGGTCAACGGCAGTGACATTCTGGGCGGGACCACCGGCGAAAACATCGATCTCGGCGAGGCCTCCGCCGATACCATCACTCTGTCCATCAACTCCTCCGGCGAATTAAGTTTAACCGCCACCGCCCTCTCCCCTACTACCGACTCTGGTCTAGATCTGGGCACTTCCTCTTCCCAATTCGCTGACCTGTTTTTAGACGGCGGCAATATCAACCTCGACAATGCAACGGACATTGACATTGACAATACTATCGCTTCAATCTTCACCATCTCTGAAGGCACCAACAACTTCTTAGCTATTTCTACCGATACCGATGCCCTCTCTTTTGGCAATGCCACCACCAATCCCCTTTTCTCTTTCTTGGGCAGTGGTACAGCTACTTTCAACGGAGATGTGACCCTGGCAGCCAACCGCTCCCTCACCCTCGCCTCGGGCACCGGCAAAGTCGGCATCGGCACTACCACCCCCACCACCCTGCTTCATGTCACCGGCGGCGCCATCGGTAAAGCCCTGGCCATTCTCGACGAAACCGGTGACCAAAACATCCTCACCGCCTCTGCTTCCGGCTCCACCGTCTTCAATCTCACCCGCACCGGTGACCTGGAACTGCGCAGCCAAGCCGATCTCCGCCTTTACGACTCCGACAATTCCAACTACACCGGCTTCCAAGCTCCCAGCCTTAGCGTCAATCTCCTCTACACTCTCCCCTCCGCCGCCGGATCTGCCGACTATGTTCTTACTTGGCAAACCGGCGACACTCTCCAATGGAAGGACGTCACCGGAGTCGGCGGTGCCGGAGACATTACCGCCGTCGGCACTATGACCTCGGGTGCCGCTTTTGCCGACTCCACTGCCGATGACGACTCTCTGGGCCTTGGCGCCTCCGCCGGCAGAATCGAGTTTGACGACCAGGCGACCGACGAAGTCAATATCCTTTCAGCTAACGTCGGCATCAACACTTCCACTCCCGCCACTCTTTTCCATGTCACCGGTGCTTCTACCGGCAAAGCTTTAGCCATCTTCAACGAAACAGGTGACCAAAACATCCTCACCGCTTCTGCTTCCGGTACAAACGTCTTCAATCTATCCCGTACCGGTCAAGTTACCCTCTTTTCCGGCACTACCAATGCGGACAATCTCCGCCTCTCCCCCAACACCACCGGAGCGGCCACTATTACCGGCATCATCACCACAGCCGACCTGACAACCTCCGACAAAACCTGGACCTTCCCCGACGCAACCGGCGACGTCTGTCTCTCCTCCGGCAACTGCGCAGGTGGCTCCGGAGGATCAAAATGGACCAATTCCGGCACTCTCACCTACCTTAGCGAAACCACCGATTCAGTCACCATTGGCGGCAGCACTGAACTGGGAAAATTAGCCATCGACGGCGACGCCGACGAAATCCAAATTTTAATTCAAGCCAACTCTTCCCAAACGGCCAACCTCCTTACTCTGGAAAATTCCAGCGCCGCCGATCTTTCCTGGTTCGACGAATCCGGCAACTTAAGACTCGGCTCTTCCGCTCCCGATACCGGCCTCTCAAACATTACCGGCGCTTTTACCGGCAAAGCCCTAAGTATTTTAAACGAGACTGGAGATCAGAATATCCTGGCCGCCTCCGCCTCCGGCACCACTGTCACCACTTTGGACCGATCCGGAAATCTGGCCATAGAGGGCCAGCTTTCGGACCTCTCCACCGCCACTCTGACTCTCAATGACGCCCTTTCCGTCCTTGGGGCTCTCACCGTAACCGGTGTAGTTTCCGACTCCGACTCCAACTTAATCCTTGATGACACTGTAGATATTGGCTCGGCGACCACCGGCATCAGAATCGACACCTCCGGCAATATTTTAGACATCGATGCCAATTTAGTCTTAAATGATCAAACCGATATTGGCTCGGCGACCACCGGCATCAGAATCGACACCTCCGGCAATATTTTAGACATCGACGGCAATTTGATCCTAAATGACACGGTTGATATCGGTAGTTCAACTACCGGAGTAAATGTTACTACCGGCGGTATCATCTCGGACATTGACGGCGATTTAGTTCTAAACGACCAGCTTAATCTGGGTTCCGCCACTACCGGTCTTTTGCTTACCACCGCCGGAGCCGTCTCCGATATCGACGGCACGCTTTCCTTAAACGACAACACTGATATAACCGGCACACTAAACATTGCTCCGGCCTCAACTGACCCCCTCTCCAGTCGCCCAAGGAGCCGGCAGCTTCACCGGAACCATCACTTCCAGCGATTTGACCGCCTCCCGCGTCTGGACTCTGCCCGACTCCACTGGAACCCTGGCCATTACCACCCAGCTGGTCAACTACTGGCAGTACAACAGCTCCACCGGAGTTCTGGCTCCCGGTAATCTGACTGTGGATACTCTCTTTGGAGCGACCGCCACCTCCTCCGCCAAAGTCGTCATTGCCGGATCCATTACCGGCGGTAAATCGGCTTTGATCGTCAACCAGACCGAAGCCGCCGGTATCGACATCTTTAGTGCCTCTTCTTCTGGCACCTCCGTCTTCCGCCTGGCCAATGCCGCCTCCGCCGTCAACGGCTTTACTCTGACTCCCGCTGCCACCGCCGGAACCGTGGTCTTGGCCGCCACCGGCAGCGACACCAATATTCCTTTTACCATCAATAGCAAGGGCACCGGCCTGCTGACTCTTGATCCCACCGGCGCCGGCTCGATAGTCGCAGGTAGTGCCGACGTCACCACCATTACTCTGACTACCGACGATAATGCCGCCAACGACATTACCCTAACCGGCGGTACCCGCATCTCCTCCACTCTCGAGGTCTACGGCAATACCATCGGCCTAAATGTCGACGCCGACGCCGACAATCTTTTGGGGGTAGCCGCGGCGGCCGGCGTGGCCAATACCTCCCTCTACTGGGGCAATGATCTCCTCTGCGATCCGTCTTTGACCAACTGCGGCTGGGCGACTGCCGCCTCTGCTACCAACCTTTGGCAAACTTCCGTCGGCCTGCTTGCTCCCGGCAACCTCACTCTGGCCACCGCCTTTGGCGACATTGCCACCGCCTCCGCCACTTTCCGTGGTAGATTTGCCGGTAGTAACACCACCGGCCAGGCTTCACTGATAATCAACCAGTTTGAAAGCACGGATATCTTCACCGCCTCGGCTTCCGGAACTCCCAAGTTCACCATTGGTAACGACGGTTCATTCACTATTCCCCTCCAAACATCCGCCTCTTCTATAGCTTCCACCCAAACTTCGGGCAACGTCTTTTCCATAACCGACACCGCTGCCGGCCAGCTTACCAACACTCTTCTAAATGTCGCCGCTTCGGGTTACACCACCGGTTACACCGGAGACGTCGTCAACTTAACCGGAGTTTCCACGACCGGAGCCAGTAATCTCTTGAATCTCTCCTCTGCCAACTCCACCGCCGGCAACACTTTAAATATTACCGCCAACGGCCTGACGACAGGCGACGCTGTCGATATCAATAGCACCGGTACGGGATTGACGACGGGAAGTCTCTTGAAAGTTACTACCGGAACCGTTGTCAACATCACCTCTTCGGCCGCCGGCCAGACCGCCAGCAATCTCTTAAATGTCGCCGCTTCGGGTTACACCACCGGTTACACCGGAGACGTGGTTAAGTTTACCGGCGTCTCAACTACAGGAGCCAGTAATCTTTTGAATCTTTCTTCTGCCAATACTACCGATGGCAACGCTTTAAATATTACCGCCAACGGCCTGACGACAGGCGACGCTGTCGATATCAATAGCACCGGTACGGGATTGACGACGGGAAGTCTCTTGAAAGTTACTATACAGGAGCTTTAGCCACCAACGGCGCTGTTTCCATTAACGCTTCGGGTGCTTACACATCCTCCTCAAATATCGGTCTGCTGACCGTCAATGCCAATTCCACTCTTACCGGCACCATAACCGCGATAAACGGCAACGCTCTCACAACCGGCA
This sequence comes from Microgenomates group bacterium Gr01-1014_16, assembly GCA_007376345.1. Lineage (GTDB taxonomy): Bacteria > Patescibacteriota > Microgenomatia > CAZETR01 > Amesbacteraceae > VMGA01. The sequence goes on from VMGA01000012.1 coordinate 19,520, forward strand.
TCGGCCTCAACTCTTACTCCACCTCTACCGCCTTAACTACCGGAGTTTTAGGTTTGTTCAACTGGGAACCCTCCGCCGTCGCCACTTCTTCGGGAGACTTGGTCAGAATTAATATCGGCAACGCCGGCGATACTACCGGCAACCTGTTCAACGTCACTACCTCCGGCTCCTCCCTCTTCTCCGTCTCCGAATCCGCCATCACTTCCGCCCTCCCCCATTCTTTTACTGCCGCCGGGGACGTCTCCCTGGCCTATGACCTGGTGTTTACCAACCAAACCGCTAGTTATTTAAAAACCAACGCGCCTCTCTACATCCAAGCCGGAGAGACTTTCGAATCCAATAATCTCACCCTCAAATCCTACAATTCCGGCAATATAATTTTCGACACTGATACCAATGGCAAAGTTTTGATCGGCACTGGCAGTGCCTCTCTAAAGTTCACCGTCTCCGACTCTTTCGCCGCCACCGCCGCCGCCATGATCGAAAACCAGTATAACGGCTCGGACGCCGACGGCCTGGCTATCAAACTCGGCTACACTGGAAACGGCGCCACCTCCAACCGCTTCATTTCCTTTTTAAATGGTAGTAGTGTCACCGTCGGTCGCATCGAAGCTACCACTGGCCTGGGAGTCGCCTACCAAACCTCCGGCATCGACTTTGCCGAATATTTTGTCAAAGACTCCACCCAGTTTGAAGAAGGCGATATCGTCACTCTTAAATCCGAGGGGGCCTCCAGGCCCAATGCCCCATCCGACCCGAACATGATCGGTATCGTTTCCACCAGTCCCGGATTCAAGGCCGGCGAGGAAGGACCCAACAAAGTCCTGGTCGGCCTGGTCGGCCAACTCCCTCTCAAAATCTCCCCCGCCTCCGCCCCCATCCAAACCGGCGATCTCCTCACCTCCGGTTCCGATCCCGGCCGGGCTGTCAAGGCCACTCGCCCCGGGTTCACTATCGCCAAAGCTCTCGAGTCCTGGTCTCCGGATTCCGGTCAGGACAAAATCCTCGTCTACGTTAATCCTGTCTGGGCCGATCCCACCAATTTACTGCTTGAACCCTCGCCCACCCCCGTACCACAGGATCAAACTATATTAAATAACCTAAAAATAGATCAATCGGCCGAAGTCGGCCTGGACTTACGGGTTCTGGGCCAACTCCTAGTCGATGGCGCCCTGACCGTCTCCGGCGAGACCAACTTCATCGGTACTGTCTTTTTCAACAAAGACACCGCCGGCTTCGCCGTCATCCCGACCGGCGCCCGCTATGTGACTATCAACTACGATCAAGAATATCTCCAGCCACCCATCGTTACCGCTAGTCCCCTTTGGGACACCGACGCCAATATTCTAGGTACCGCCATCGACCAGCCCGTATCTTTACTTCCCAAACAGGATTTCATTATCGCCGCCTCCACCGCTACCGGCTTTACTATATTATTAGAGCAACCCGCCGTCATCGATCTCAAATTCAGCTGGACCGCCCTGTCAGTCAAAGACCCCCGCACCATTTCCGCCCCAACTCCCTCACCCGCCTCCCCCTCCGCTTCACCCGTCGAAACTTCTATAGTCAACAAACTCGAGTTTGCAACTTTAAACGAGAGTTTTTGAATATATACACAACCTGATTTGCTTGCAAATCACATTAAGTTGGGTATATGCTAAACTGATTTAATGCGCTGGTGGTATGCGGTTTTCAGTCTTGTTTTAATTGCCAATTTTGTAGGCATTGGCTTAATTTATCACCGCATTACCCGGCTGGAAAACCCCATATCAAAAGATTCACCTGATCCGGTCAATGTTTACCAAGAACAGGCCGAATTTTCAGCCGTCATCGGTCAACTCCTCCCCGATTACAGCTATCCCTACTACACCAAACTTGATGATTGGTATTTAGTAAATTTTGCTGACAGCAAAACCGGCTGGGTACCGGCCCAAAACGTTATTGTCAATCCATGAAAGCCGCCTCAATCCTATTATTTGCTGCCACCTTATTGGCGATATTTATCTCCATTAATGGGATTTCGGCCAATGTGGGACCGACCGGCCGCGTCTTCCAAATCCTCTTTTTACCCGTTACCATTTATCTGGCCGGTCTCTCAACCAACTACGTTCTCTCCGGCGCCTCTGTCTTTGGCGCTCCCTCCGGTTGGGCCAAAGCCCTGCGATACTACTGTTTACTAATTTCCGCGGCCTTAGTTGTAGCTGGCTTTATCTCTGCCGGAACTCCGTCACAATTTATCGTTTCCATAATTTTTTCCAGCCTGGTCGTTTATTTCCTCATCTCCGTCTGGCCAAGTATCAGCGTCCCCAACGCTTTTGAGACAACCAAAAACCCCGAAAAAGTCGACGTCGACCGCCGTGACTTTCTTAAGCTCATTGGCACCGCGGGCATCTCCATTTTTCTCTACAATTTACTTTTCCGGCGCGACTCCGCTCCCCTGTTTAGCAGCCCTACCCCGGCTCCTTCTCTCCCCCTGGCTCTTAAAAACGTCGAGGGCCAGGTGATTGACCCCGCCGAAAAATCACCCACCCAAGGTTATTACATCTCCCAAATCGACGAGTCCGCCATCTCTTACTTTGGTTTCATCAACAAGACCGGCCAATGGTTTATCATGCGCCAGGATACAGATAATTCTTACCGCTACAGCCGCGGCGACAAAGACTCCGCCGCCAATTGGGCCAACCGATCCAAATTATCCTACGATTATTTTGACAACGTTTTTTGAACATGGCCGCTACTGTTGAAATCGATGAACAAAATGGTAAACCGGACTCCCCGACTCTAGCGATCACTCATAACCTTGCCAATACTAATATGGGAAGCCACGGTGCCGCCAATCTTGATCCCGCAACTTACCCCATCGTTCCCGGGAGTAATTCGTGCGATAAATGGCAGCTCGTCCATGTCACCAACATGGGCTCTTCCACTAGAATCAGCAATTTTAAAGTCTGGCGCAGCGGATCTTTGGGCGCCAATGCCGTTCATATGACCAACGCCCGCGCGTCCGATTATGGCGGAGCCCAAACCTACTCTACCCCCGCCACAACTACTTCAACTCTAGCCAATCAAGTCATGCCCACTGGCTCGCCCGCCTCGGCCAACCTAGGGATAGGCGGCAGCCTCAGTGGGGTACTGACCGCAAGCGGCTACTCCGATTTTCTCGTCCACCAGATTCAGACCACCCCCCAAGCTATCGCCGGCAGCACCACCACCATGAATTATCAATACGATGAAACGGCATGAAACACATTTGCGGCCAATGCACTAAAACTTTTATTTCCGAAATCGCTTATTTGGGTCATTTGTGTCAGACCACAGGATACACCCCCCTCCAATCCCACCCCGCCGCCCAACCTAAAGGAGGTTTGAAGTTAACTGAAAAAAACCTTGTCGCCGCGGTCCGATCTATCCGCCGGGCCAAAAAACATGTCTGACTTCAAATTCTTCCGCGCGGACTTAAACCAATGGATTACAGTTTCCCCGGAGGAGTGGCAATGGGAAGCCTACTATGAAGACGACAAAATACTAAAACAATTTGGGGACGATGGCATATTTCATCAATTTAACGAGATAGACCAGACTCGGCTGGCCGTGTTTAAGATGGTTTCCCCCCGCCATCCCCAAACATATACCCTCCTCTTTTCTGATCCGGCCATGAAGCTGATTCATTTCTATCGCAATACCGTTTTAAATGCCGGCACCGCAGGCGAGCAGCGCAGTCGCCTCTACTGTTTCGGCTACGAAAAAAAAATCGGCCCCCAGACCCGCAAAGTGATTATGACGATTACCCCCGCCAATGATCTTATTGTCACCGAAGAACCCGATCTTATATAATGACAGTACCAACTTGACTACAAATCTGTCATAGTGAATAATAGTCCAAGATGAACACCCTCAAATACATCACCAAAATTTACAAGCTGGCTCTCTCCTCCAAATCCCCTATAGAAATTCCAAATTTAAGTCGAGCCGAACTAGCCAAGGTATTTGCCAACCTGGGTTTTACCAAAGGCGCCCAAGTCGGGATCTGGGATGGCGCCTATTCAAAAATATTGTGTGCGGCCAATCCCAAACTCACCCTCTTTGGTATCGACATCAACTCCCGCACAGACAGGCGAGCGGTTTCCTCCAACTGCCGCCTGATAAGAGCCAAAAGTCAGGACGCGGTCAAGAAAGTGGTCTACGAATCTCTGGATTTCGTCTATCTGGACACAGACGGTGACTTTTCTTCTCAAACTAATGACATCCACGAATGGTCCAAAAAGGTCCGCTCAGGCGGCGTCATCGCCGGCCATGATTATTTCCGTTACCGCTCCTCGTGCGCTATCCGCTGCTGGGAAGCCGTCCATGCTTACACCCAAGCCTACCGCATTTCACCTTGGTTTGTGATCGGACGCAACACCGACCGGGTCCGCTCCTGGTTTTGGGCCAAAGCGTAATATAATAGTGCCTTATAACAGGCCTAATGGAAGTAAAAAACAGAACTGATTTGGCTAAATATTTTGCCCAACTTAATTTTAAAGTTGGGGCCGAAATAGGCGTACACGGCGGACGCTATTCCGAGATCCTCTGCCAAATTATTCCAAAATTAAAATTGTTTTGCGTAGACATTTGGACTAGTCAACCAGTTTTTCAAGCCGCGAAAGACAAACTGGCCCAGTACAATACAACCCTTATTCAAAAATCCAGTATGGACGCCGTCAAAGAAATCCCGGACGAGTCTCTTGACTTCGTGTTTATAGATGCCGACCACAAATACGCCAGTGTCAAACGAGATATCACAGAGTGGACCAAGAAAGTGCGACCGGGCGGGATCGTGGCTGGACATGATTATTATGTCTTTTACCATAGTCGCAACCGCGGCGTGATAGACGCGGTAGACGAATATGTAAAGAAATGGAGCTACAAATTATTCACAACTGGTCAAAATTGGGCAGCCAACTCCAGAGATGATAGACAACCAAGTTGGTATTTCTTTATCGACCAATATGTCTAAAATCTCGATCATCATTCCCTCGCGCAGTGAAAGATTTTTGCAAAACACCGTGGTCGACGTACTAAAAAATGCCGCTGGGGACATCGAAGTGATTGCCGTCCTGGACGGTCACGCACATAATGTAGTATTACCCCCGGATCCGCGGGTTAAAACAGTCATTCACCCCCACCCTCAAGGCATGCGGATTGCGATTAATTCCGGAGTAAAAGCTGCTTCTGGAAAATACTTGATGAAATCCGATGGCCACTGCCTGTTTGCCCCCGGCTTCGACGAGGTTCTCAAGGCTGACTGTGAAGACAACTGGGTGGTTATCCCCCGCCGCTACTCACTTGACGCCGCCAGCTGGAAAATCCATCGCAACCGGCCTGTCCGCGACTATCACTATCTCTGTTTCCCCGACCCCCACAAAGACCACGATCAGGGTATGCACGGGGTAGAATGGCCGGAAAGAGCCGCGCAGCATAGCGACCCCAAATACGACATTGACGACAACATGAGTTTCCAGGGCAGTTGTTGGTTTATGCACAAAAGCTGGTTTACCGACTTTTTGGAAGGCATGGACGAAAACCCCGTATTTGCCGGCTGGGCTCAAGAACCGACCGAAATCGGCAACAAAACCTGGTTGGGCGGAGGGCAAGTCAAAGTCAACAAGAAAACCTACTACGCCCATCTGCACAAGGGGAACGCCTACGGCCGGGGTTATCTCTTAGACCGGGAAGGTGTCATTACTGGTCACAACTTCGCCGCCCAGTACTGGATGAGCAACTCGTGGCCTAAGCAAATTCACAACATTGACTGGTTGGTGGAGAAATTTTGGCCCGTACCCACCTGGCCGGAAGATAGGAATCTTTGGGTTTCACCGATAAATGTTTTACGGACAATTTAAAACAGATAAGTACATCTCAGAATTTTTTGCTCCTAACTTCATAGGAGTATGTATTGACATAGGTGCCGCCCGGCCGATCCGGAACAATAACACCTATTACTTTGAACGAGAGGGTTGGACCGTTTATTGCATTGAACCCAATAAAAATTACGTGCAGTTGCTAACAACAGCCAGAAAAAACGTTTTTAACTTTGCTTGCGGAGCACAGAATTTAGACGAAGTGGAATTTACAATCTGTACACTTGCCGGCGGGAATCAAGAGGCCGTATCTTCCCTAAAAGTAGATGAAAGATTACTTGAGAAGCACAAAATTTATAATCCAACTCTTGAGAAGATCTCGGTAAACTTACAAACATTAGATTCTTTTATCGAAGAACAAGAGATTAAGAAAATTGATTTCGTGTCAATCGACACGGAAGGGACAGAGATCGACGTGTTGACCGGGTTTAATTTACAAAAGCATAAACCTAGACTTCTGGTTATTGAAAATAATTTTAATGATCCTAAAATTGAGAATTATCTTAATAACTTTGGGTATATCAAGGCTAAACGGGTAGTAATAAATGACTTCTATATATATGTATAAAGTATTTGCCGAGCCGCCTCTGGACGATTTTTGCATTAACCGGATTGCTCATGCCCTGAAACTGTACGCCCCCCCAAATGTTAAATTTGTGACCGATGAAACCGAAGCCGATCTGGTAGTCTTGTACGCCCATGGCCGCAAAAAGAGCATTTGGTGGAGTATCTGCCGACTGAAAGAGCAAAATCGACAGGCTGCGGTAGTGCAAATGCAGCTTAAATCTACCCCTAATCCCCACACCGCGGACTGGCTGGATATTTGGAGGTACGCGGCAGTGGTGTGGAGCTATTACAACCTAGCCCAGTTATGCCAAGAGGAAAGCACACCGGTTAATTTTAACTTCTATCACGCCCCCCTGGGAGTTGACCCTTCGGCCTTCACTGACCACAACTTGAAACGTAAGTATACCATGGGAATTCATAGCAAAGGCTGGTCACACGAAAGCCTAAGGGAAGTGGTTACAGCTGCTCAAGAGGCAAAAAAAAGCGTGCTGGTTTTTGATAACCCCAATGATTATGGAGCAGGTGTTTTCTTCACCGGATTAGTTAAAAATAATGATCGTCGTATGTCATATTGGTATAGCCAATGCCGATACGTTTCCGGTTTACGGCGAACGGAAGGTTTTGAGCTACCCGTGATTGAGGGCCTGATGTGCGGCGCCCGGCCAATCTGCTTTGATCTGCCCTCATATCGAATTTGGTTTGAAGGTCTAGTTGAGTTTATACCTGAATCGGGTGGCCGAGCCCAAATTATCCCGGCCCTAATTAAGCTCTTTAATCAGAAACCTCGACCCGTGAGCCGGGCTGAAAAACAGCAGGTTAAAGAAAAATTTAATTGGGGCAGTATTGCCCGCGGATTCTGGGAACGAGTGTATGAACACAAAATTTAAATTCTATCTCGAAACAAACCATCCCGTCGCTTCGGAATCTTACGATTATCTTTATCCATATGGAGCTATTCGGGATAACTACCGTAACCCTAAGTTTAACCAAAAACTTTATCGCTTCCCCGGCGCTGTTTTAGACTTAGGTTGCGCGGGAGGAGGATTCGTCAAGAATTGCTTAGAAGACCAGCGAGTGGCTGTGGGTCTAGAAGGAAATGACTACGACCAGAAAAATAATCGATTTGAATGGGTAACCATCCCCGACTATCTATTTACCTGCGACATTACCAAACCCTTTACACTCCACACTGGTAATAAAATTCCCTACTCTTTTGGAATTGTAACAGCCTGGGAGGTT
>VMGA01000013.1 GCA_007376345.1 Microgenomates group bacterium Gr01-1014_16
AATTCCGCCTAATTTGGCCACATTTTGGGATCCCGGACGAAGATATAAATGATAATTGTTGGCGAGAATTATTTGGGCACCGACGGATTCGAGATCTTCGCGGGAAAGAGATTTGACGGAGGCAGCTGTGCCCACAGGCATAAAAACCGGAAGCCTAATTTGGCCGTGAGGAGTGAGTAGGACTTGATTTTTGGACATGATAGGATTATAGGATTTGGAATGGTACATTGCGAGGAGCTTAAACAAAAAATAGCTAAACTGGAAGAAATTGATGAGTTGTTGGGAAGAGTAAGAGTTGGAAGACAAAATATCAGACCAAGCATTGAAGAAATTATGACGGGTTTGGATGAGGCTAAAAAGACCGGCGATTATAATCGTGTGTTAGAAATGTTGAAACTAAGGGTGGATGGATTCGCTCTGAAGCGCGAAAGCTATTGACAAGATGTTTTGAAGTGTGGTTTACTAAGGTGGTGAAGGATAATAACTTTTTCCTGTTGTTTTTGCTGCTGGTGACTGCGGCGGTGGCCAGCGTGTATATTTATCTGCACAAAGCAAAGACAATTAATGCCCAGATGGGTGAACAGGTAGAGGTGGGAATAAACGGATTGTAGTATAATGAAATAATGGATTGCGTGTTTTGCGAAATCGCGGGGGGGGGTGTGGCGGCGGATAAAATTTTTGAGGACGAAGAAATGGTGGTATTTCCTGATAAAAACCCGGGAGCGCCAGTGCACCTGCTATTTGTGAGTAAAAAACACGGTGAGGAGTTCCATACGGTTGAGCCGGCAAAATTGGAGAAAATGCTGGGTAAGGTGCGGGAGAAAATTGTTGAGTTGGGAGTGCCGTACCGGGTAGCATTGAACGGGATGGGAGCGACACAGATTCAGGATCATTTGCATATTCATTTATTGGGCAAAGTTTCGGCTGAAAAGCCGGTTTAGAAGGGGGGGGTGTATGTATATATGGCGACAGTGGTTCGCAAAAAACCCGGACAATCTGATGACAAGCTCATTGCTGATTTTAGGAAAAAAGTGCTGGCGGAGGATTTGATCGAGGAGATCAAAAAACGCGAGTTTTACAAAAAGCCGTCGGTTCTAAAGCAGGAGAGGATTAAAGAGAGGCGCAAGATGCGCAGCAGGAGTTATTAATGTTGTTTGATCAGATTAAAAGTGATTTGACTGCCGCGATGAAGGCGGGGGATTCCCTGCGGGTATCGGTGTTGCGGATGGTGCTGTCGGCGTTTAATTACAAAAAGATTGATTTACAGAGGGATTTGACAGAAGCGGATGAGATAGCGGTGACGCAAAGTGAGGCCAAAAAGAGAAAAGAGGCGATTGAGTCGTACCGGGCCGGGGGACGGAAAGAGCAAGAGGAGCAGGAGGCGGCGGAGTTGGAGATATTGATGGCTTATTTGCCAGAACAGATGGATGAAAAAGAGATAGAGGTTGAGATTCGAAAATTAGAATTGCCGAGTGATTTCGGGCAGGCGATGAGGATGGTTTCACCCATATTTAAAGGAAAAGCAGATGGTCGGGTTGTGGCTGATATTGTTAAACAGGTCATTCAATAGTCATACAGTGGGCATACGATGGGCATACAATTGAATGACTATGAATGCCTATAGAATGACAATTGTATGACTCTACTGGAGAACAAAAAAACCAAGGATTTAATTAAAAAGACAGTAAGAGAGCATGGAATAGAGGGGAAGTATGAAGTGAATGTGTGGTTGGCGGATGAGAAAGAGATGAGAAAATTGGGAAAGGAGTGGATGCGGGATGATGAGTTGCACGAAGTGATCAGCTGGCCGTTGGAGAATACCGGTCCCGATCTGGATGGGGTGTGGAGGTTGGGGGATATCGCGGTGTTAGATTCGGCTGAAAACCTGGAATTTTTGGTGGAACATGGGATGAAACACTTGTTAGGTGAACATCATGATTGATTTTTACGATATTTATGCGGTCGTTTAAATGTGGTAAATTTAACTTCTGATGAAGGAGAGGACGAAGAGAAAAATCAGGGCGACGGTAAGAACGGTTTTGGAACTTTTGGATAGGACTGCCGGGGCAATGTTGGTGTTGTCTAAAGGAGAGTCGTTGAGAAGATTGAAGAATTTATCTTACTACCATTGGAGCTCAATGGAAGAGAGTGTGGGGAGACTGCGACGTAGGGGATTAGTTGAGGTTCGAGAGACGGGGGAGGGAACGGAGGTGAAGGTTACCGATAAGGGGAAGACGGAGATATTGAAGTATCGGCTGGGGGATTTGAAGCTGAAATCGCAAGGGAAGTGGGACAGAAAGTGGAGATTGGTGCTGTTTGATGTATCGGAGAAGGAGAGAAATAAGAGGAATGATTTGAGGATATGGCTAATGAGATTGGGATTGAAACAGTTACAGAAAAGCGTGTGGGTGTATCCATTTCCATTGGAGCGGGAAGTGAAGTTTCTGCGAGAAGTGTTGAGGGTTCCTCACGCAGTTAAGTTAATTACTGCGGAATCGGTAGAGAATGATGAGGAGTTAAGGGAAATGTTTGATTTATGACTGTTACGACATTTATGCGGTCGTCGAAATGTGGTAAGAATTTGAGGCTGAAATTGGGATGTGGAGTGGAAATGTGTACAGTTGATTGATAGAGAAAGGGAGTTTATAACAATTGGTAATGACATTGTATTTAAAGTACCGGCCGCAGAAGATTTCTGAACTGGATTTGAAGTTGGTGAGGGAGAGGTTGGAAAAAATGTTGGATTCGGGGAAAGATTTGCCGCACGCGTGGCTTTTTTCTGGGTCCAGGGGGACAGGGAAGACGAGCGCGGCGAGGATTTTGGCAAAGGCGATAAATTGCAAAAGGGATAAGAGGGGTAAGGGGGATAAAGGGGGAAATTATGAACCGTGTAATGAGTGTGAGACGTGTAAGAGTGTAACGGAGGGGAGTGCGGCGGATGTGATTGAGATTGACGCGGCCAGCAACAGGGGGATAGACGAGATCCGGGAGTTGCGGGAGCGGGTGGGGCTGGCGCCGATGCAGGCGAAATTTAAGGTTTATATTATTGACGAAGCGCACATGCTGACTAATGAAGCCGCAAACGCGCTTCTCAAAACTTTGGAGGAGCCGCCGGCGCACTCAATTTTTATTTTATGTACCACTGAAGCAGAAAAGTTGCCGGAGACTGTGCGGAGTCGGTGCGCGGAGGTGAAGTTTGCAAAGCCGAGTGTGGAGGAGATCGTGGAGAAGCTGGAAAAAGTGGCTAAAGCCGAAGGGTTCAAGGTTCAGGAATCAGGGCTCAAGGAGATTGCGAAAGCGGCAAGAGGGAGTTTTAGAGACGCAATTAAGCTGCTGGAGCAGGTGATTTTGGACGGCGGAGACGTGGGAAAGGTTATAGATAGTACGGATCCGGTTGAGTTTTTGGAAATGAGCACTGATATTGCCTTAAAATTTGTGGGTGATTTGGTCGAGAAGGGAGTGAATTTGAGAGGGTTTGTGGAGAAGTGTGTGGAAGTCTTGCGTGAGAAGCTGCTGGAGACAAGGGATGTGAGTTTGATTACTAAAATCGAGGGATTGGAGAGGGCCTATGAGAGGATGAAGACGAGCGCGGTGGTGCAGTTGCCGTTGGAAATTTTCGTAATTGAAAATTTCAATGGGGGTGTCATCCCGACCGAAGCGAAAGCGGAGCGGAGGGATCTCTTGTCTGAACCCAAGGCGAAAGTAAAGGAAAAGGAAAGAGATTCCTCGACTTCGCTCGGAATGACAAATCGTGGGGGAGACAAATTGGATCAAGTGATATCACATTGGGCGGAAGTGATGGCGAAGGTAAAACCTATGAACCATTCGGTGGAAGCGCTTTTGAGATCGACGCGGCCGGTGGATTTTGACGGGAGGGATCTCGTTTTGGAGGCGTTTTACGAATTTCATAAAAAGCAGCTAGAGAGTGAGCGGTGCCGGGTAATTGTGGAACAGGCAGTGGGGGAAGTGATGGGAGGAGGAGGGATTGTTTTAAAAATGCAGTTGAGCGGCAGCCGCCTACGCCAAGGCTCCGGCGAGCCAAAGGATGACGAGCTGGTTAAGGCCGCAGAGGAGATATTTCGCTGATTAAAACGTAGGGGGTGTTGTTGATATTGGATACGGTTCCGGTAATTTTTACGGGGCCGTGGATAAGTTTTGAAGTCGCGCAGTAGCCATAGATGGTGTGGCGGGAGTCGGTGAGAATTACCCAGCTGGTGTCTGGGGTAGCATCGGCTAATTTTTGCAGCGAAAAGACTCCGGAAATGGGAACCGGGCGGGATGGATGTTTTTTGCGGTTTCTGATAAATTGAGTGATCCAGAGAATAAGACTGACGAGAAGGAGAGTGAAGCCGGACCAGCTGAGAAGACTGGTGAGGGGAATTAAGGGATGGGTTTTGGGGGCGGGAGGAGGAATGGGAGTAGGTGTAACAGTAACTGTAACTGTAACAGGAGTGAGTGATGGGGTGCGGGTCGGTGAGCGAGAAGAAGTAACAGTAACTGTAACTGTGACAGGAGTGGGGGTGGGGAGGAATGGGGGTGTGGTTGGGGCAGAAGGAATGGGGGTGTCTGTAGGAATTGGTGGGGAAGTGGGTTCGGGGGTGGGGGAGGGTTGCGGGGTGGGCGTGGGGACGGCGCAGACTTGGCCCCGGCGAGCAGGATCCAAATAAAATGCCACGTCTGCTAAGTGGGTGGCGGGAAGAAGGGATGAGACGTCTATGCCGCAGGGGTGGCCCTGATGCGGAGCCTCGCGGGAGCCTTTTTCGTAAACGCTGCCATTGAGGATGTAAAGGCAGCGGTTGTCAGTGGATACTTGTTCAGTGGTAAAACATGTCTGGCCCAGGGCGTAATAGCGCAGAGTTTGGCCGACGCCGAAGACAATCAGGCCCAAGATTAAAATGTGGAGTGGCAGGAATTTGGTGCTCACGGATGTGGCGGCATGGGCGGCGGGGGGGCGACAGGCGGCGGGGGCGGGGACTGGCGGCGTTTGAACCAGATTCGGGAAAGCAGCCAGAGGCAGATTAAGCCGCCCAGGCCAATAAGCGAAGGTAAGCCGGCTTTGGCGATGAGTGATGGAGGTTGGGGTGTGGGGGTGGGGATGGATGTGGGAATTAGGAAGGGGATAGATGTGGGAAATTCTAAGGGTGGGTCAGTGGGATAAACGATGTTTTCGACAAGCGGTTCAATAAATGCTTCGACGGGTTCTGTGGGGACGGGGGGGACTCTGGTGGCTGTGGGGACGGGTGGGTTGGTGGGAGAGGAGCAGACACAGTCGGGCGATGACGGACAGGAGGGATTGCGGCAAAAGCCGGTGTAGCAAGTAAAGGCGGATTGACAATTGGAGTTGGAACCGCAGGTGCCGCCGCAGAAATTGGGAACGCCGGTGGGATTAATACTATTGTTGCCGCCGAGATTTGAAGTCGTGGGAGTAGGGGTAAGAGTGGAAGTGGGCGCGCTGGCTAAGCTGAGTGTGGCGGAGGGGGGAGTAAAGGTCAAATTGGAAACTGTTAGATCGACAACCTGATTAGTACTGCCAAAGGTGAGATTGGTTGAACCGGAAGTGGCAGAACCTGGGACAAACGAAAGCCGGACAAGCTCGAAGATACCGGTAGGCGGATTGTCCCGGTCCTGGGGGGCAAGGCCCAGAGCGACGGTAAACAGGCCGGAGGAGTTTGCCTGGGAGACGGAAGTTTGGGTTACTATGGTAGCCAAAGAGGGCGAGGTATAAATGTCTGAGGTGAGTTGGGCAATATTGGGGTCGAAATTGAAATCCAGCCGGACAAAGGATAAAGGATGACCCTGGGGATCCAGCCAAAGGCTGACCGTACTTTCCGCGGGAAGAGTTAGTTGTGAGGGAACAAAGAAGAAAGTAACCGAATCTTGCTGGGCTCCGGCTGGAACGGAAGTTTTGTTTTGAACGGCCTGTTTACTGACCAATAAAGAAACGACCAAGACTGTGAAGGCGACCAAGGGGACAGCGGAAGTAATGAGTACATGTTTGAGGCCGGCGTTTTTCATAGTTTAGGCCTGGTAATTGAGCAGCCAGATGGTGTAGTCCTGGCCGTCGACATAATTGTCGCCGTTGAAGTCGGCAGCCGAGTAGCCCTGAGTGGTAGGCTGGTCGTAATTGGTGACCCAAATCGTGTAATCAATGCCGTCTACCAAGCCGTCCCCGTTCGCGTCACCGGGAATCCGGGCTGGAGTAGGAGTGGGAGTAAGAGTCGGGGTAGCTGTGGGAGCGGGTGTGGGAGTTGGAGACGGAATTGAGGTAGGAGTCGGGATGGGGGAAGGCGTGGCTGTAGGGGTCGCGGTGGGGGTGGGAGTTGAAGTCGGAATGGCAGTTGGAGTAGGAGTGGGGTTGAGATTGATGATGGCAGGAGAAGTGGTATAGGGAAGGTCATTTAGAGAAAGATCAACAACTTGGATTTGGGGACCGGAGAGGGGGAAGGTGATTTGGGTTTGGATGGGTTGGGCGGAAGCGGATTGGAAAGTGAGCTGGGCGAGGGAAAAGAGGGAAGCGGGGGCGAGGGGGCGGTCTTCCGGGGCCAGGCCTAAAACTATGATGATATGGCCGGAAGTATTTGCCTCGGGGAGCGGAGTTTTTTGGATGACGTATCGCAGGAGCGGAGTAGTGGTAATTTCCTGGGAGAGCTGGAGAAGCGATGGGTCAAAATAGGCCTCGACGCGGACAAAGGAGATGGGTTGCAGGAGAGGATTGAGCATTAGGTCTAGTTGGGTAGTCGGGGGAATACTGGCGCTGGAAGGGGAGAAATAGAACTGAACCGAAGTCGGTCCTGACGCCTTGGAATCCGGACGGACAGGTTGGCGGATGAGTTTGAGTCCGGCAAAAAGGGCGACAAGAAGAAAAAATACCAGACCGGTTTGGATGAGTGACGCGCGGGAAAATTTCATGGGCTGTAATTGGCTATCCATATAGTATAGTCCACTCCGTCGACAAATCCACTGTGATTAAAGTCACCAGCGGCAGGACCGAGTTGGGTGTAGGTAAAGTAATTAAGTAGCCAGGCAGTGTAATCTATACCGTCAACCTTACCGTCATTGTTGGCATCACCCGGGATGGGAGATGGAGTAACAGTAACTGTCGGAATTGGAGTTGGAGTGCGGGTGGGGGTGGGAGTAGAGGCCGGATTAGAAAGAAAGCGTAAGTGGGTGGCCGGATCATAAACCTGAGTAACAGTGGCACAGAGCGGACCGAGATTGGTGGCTTTAGAAGTATTGGTCAGATAACCGGAGGTGAGATGGAAATTATAGGTGCTGGAGTTGAGCTGGACAGTGGTATCGTAAATATTACCGCTGGTGGTTGAAAGTGTGGTTTGGCAGGGGTGACCTTGGTGTTTTTTATTGGGTTTGAGATTTGGAGTTCCGCTGGACAAGAGGTTGTAAACGCTACTATTGTATAGATAGAGACAGCGGGGGTCGGCGAAGATTTGAGTGGCTGTCACGCAGAAAGTGGCGCGTGAAGTGTGATAGACGGTGTAAATAACTCCGAAATTGGCCAGGAACAGAACCAGGATGAGGTGGAGCAGGGGCTGGAATTTTTTGGTAATCAGAATGGCTAGGACGGCAGTAGTTGCCAGAGGAAAAAAGAGAATAGAAATACTGCGGGCGGATTCAAGCGCTGAGGAAAAATCCAAAATGATGTAGCGAAAAAAAACCCACCAGAAGAAGATGTCTAAAATAAGTACTACAGCAATTGCCAGCCGGCGCATGCTCTATTATTTAATTAAGAGTGGCCAGAAGTAAAGGGTGAAGATGAAAAACAAATAGAAAACTGTAATAATTAAAAAAGTGGCGACGAGTTTTTTGAGCATATCAGTTGATTTGGAATTCCTCGGTGTAAATACGCCAGTGCGGTAGACCGAGCTTATGAAATTGGTCGCGCAGGCTTTTCATCATGGGCGGCGGGCCGCAGACATAAATGTCTTTATCAGAAATATCACCTAAAGTCTTTTTAATAAGATCGGCAGTCAGCCGACCTTGGGTGGCCGAGGCATGGGGGTGATAGCGGAAGTTGGGATGGTCCGCCGCCACTTTTTGGAAAATATCCGAGTAGACTAATTCGGCCGGGTCTTTGACGGCGTAAAACATATCTATTTGGTAATTTGGGGAAGAGAAGCTTTTGGCCATACTGACAAAAGGGGTGACGCCGATTCCGCCGGCGATCCAGATTTGACGGGGGTTTTTGTGGGTGAGATATGAGAATTGGCCGAACGGTCCTTCGATTTTGGCTTTGACGCCGGAAGCCAAGAAGAAGAGACGGGCGGTGTAGTCGCCCAGATTTTTGGCGGCTAGGGATAAAACCGGTTCAGAGGGAGAACTGCAGAGGCTGAAAGGGTGGACCTCACCGGAAATCAAGGGATCGTCGAATCTGACGAAAATAAATTGGCCGGGGAGAAAGTTTAAGGATTTGCCGATGGGAATAAGATCGACTTGAGTGACTTCCTGGCCGGGCAGATATACCCGGCTGACCTGGTAGGTGAGGCGGCGGACGAGGAAACGGCCGAAAATTGTGCGGTAAAAATGGAGAATAAGGGAAACCGAAGCGATAACGAGAATGTAGATTTTGAGGGGCGGGTAAAGAGCGATGTCTGAAGGGATAAGCAGGGAGTGCAGGCCGCCGACGAAAAAAACAGCGCCTAAGAATTTGTGGGAGAAAAGCCAGATTTCATAGGGCAGATTAATATAAAAAGTGAGGATCATCAGGGTAATAAGAAGTGCCAAGGACATGATGCCCAGATTTATGGTCCAGTCCGGGCCGGGAAGCAAGAAAAAAACGGCCCGCCGAAGCGACAGAGTGAGGTAAGAGCCGGAAAGCAGTAGGGGGTGGGCAAGGAGGAAGAGGAGGGAGGTGCCGCCGATGATGTGATGGGCGATATAAACCCGATTGAGGCCGCCGAAGAGAGGCTCGAAGGCCCGGAGGCGGGCGGAGAAAGTGAGGGACAGACTGAAAAGAACCAGGCCGACTATACCTGTGACTTGGCCGAGGCTGGTGAGAACGGCGGCCGGGGTGGCGAAACGGCGGGGCAGGGGTTTGGCGATAGACCAGAGGATGACGGGAATAAGACAGAGAGTAATAACTAGGACCCAACCCTTCATGATTTTATCTTATCATCATCGTCGTCGTGATCATCATCATCGTTAATAGGCACCCCTTTTAACCATATAGCGTAGTCAACGCCGTCGACAAACTTATTTTTGTTGAAATCGCCTTTGGCTGGGCCGGCAATGGTGTGTTTGTAGTAATTTTTGTACCAGGCTTGAAATTTTTTGTCGGTATTTGGGGGATTTGAGATGATGAGAGCGAGGGCAATTAAGATTGACGGGAGCATATTAGTTATTGTACAATACATTCTTATGGGTATAGGAGACACGATCAAAAACCTGGGGGATATGAACAAGCTACGGCAGCAGGCGATGGCTATGCAGAAGAGCCTGGCTGGGCAGGTGATTACGGTTGAGGAAAACGGAGTAAAAATCGTGATTACCGGGGATCAGAAGATTGTCGAGATTACGATTCAGGGGATGGGGAATCCTGTTCTAAACGATGTGTTGAATAAAGCAATTAGAAAGAGCCAGGAGCTGGCGGCCAAGGAGCTGATGAACATCTCCGGTGGTCAGGGGATGATGTAAGATATGGCTGGTAAAACTACAAAAAGAGTTAAAGCTGGCTTGAGGAGTTGGGATGAAACAGATGCTGCTTTGGCTCGAGCATTGGGAATTGGAGAAGAAGAGCCATATGTGGCACAGATTGATGTACAAGAGGATGATAAAGCTAGAACTGAGAGGATAGCAGCAGAGCAGAAATTGGCGGGGGAAAATAGGTGGAGTAAGGAGCTGAAGCGTGCTGCCAGGAGAATTGTTGGGCCGCGCTTGGAAAGTGGCATAATAACAGAAGTGATAGCGGTGGAGAGTGGTTCGGAGTAGGCTTGTGGAGGATCTGTTTTCACTAGACTGGAGGAAATGGTCGTATAGGGTCGGCGTTGGAGTTGGCGCGGGAGTGCATTATGCAGTTCAGTTGGCTCCGAGTAATGAGATGGCTTTGTATCTCTTTTGTAGTTTTAAGGTTAATGGGGTTATTTCCAGTCGTGGTTAATAGAGCGAAAGGAGGGTACCCTTGCGAAAATCCAAACTTGTTCTTGGTCGGTTTGGGATTAGGGGGCAAGGATATTACAAGTGAGATCAGAAATAGGCCGTTGGATCAATTGAGATAATAAGGGTAAAATCGGGGGTGGGGTTTATTTATGAAAGTGGCTAAAGCGGTTACGGGGTTGATTGAGGCGTTTGAACGCTTGCCGGGGATCGGGCCGAAGACGGCAGCGAGGCTGACGTATTACCTACTGCATGTGCCGCAGGCGGAATTGGACAGGTTTGCATCGGCAGTTTCTGATCTGAAAAGAAATACGGTGGAGTGTGAGATTTGCCATAATATTTCCGAGACTAGCCCGTGCGATATTTGCGACGATCCAAATAGGGATAAGAGTCTGATTTGCGTAGTCGAACAGCCTTTAGACGTTTTGGCAATTGAGAGAGGAGACGGGTATAAAGGAGTGTATCATGTGCTACACGGGACAATAGATCCGTTGCATAATATTGGACCGGATGAAATTAAGATTTCACCGTTGATTAGCAGGATTCAAGATTCAAGATTCAAGATTCAAGAAATAATACTGGCGCTGAATCCGAATATGGAGGGAGAAGCCACATCGCTTTATATAAAACGAATGATCAATGATCAATGTTCAATGTTCAACATTAAGATGACTAGGTTGGCGCATGGGTTACCGGTGGGCGGAGATATCGAGTATGCCGATGATCGGACGTTGACGCATGCGATGGAAGGGAGACGGGAATACTAATTTTTAATTTTTAATTTTAAATTTTTAATCAAATTCTAAATTCAAATTTCAAATGATCAAACCCAGAGCTTTAAAAGTTGGAGATACAGTGGGTGTGGTGGCGCCTTCTGACGCGGTGGAAAGAGAGGGGTTGGAGAGGAGCGCGGAAGTGATTAAAAAATGGGGACTGAAGGTGAAATGGGGCAAACATGTGTTTGCCAAGGTGGGGGATTTTATGGCCGGGACGGCGGAGGAAAGAATAGAAGATCTGAAAACCATGATTTTTGACCCCGACGTAAAAGTAATTTGGGCGGCGGCGGGGGGATACGCGGCCACGGAAATATTGCCGGCTTTTAATAAAGATACGATTGCCCATTTGCGGCAAAATCCGAAATGGTTTATCGGTTATTCGGATGTGTGCCTGATACTGAATATTCTGGCGTCTTTTAAGATGACGGCGTTGATGGGGCCGTCGCTTTGGGGGCTTTCAGATTGGGACCGGGAATCGCGGGAGACGATCAGAAAAATGCTGTTTGGGGAACAGGTGACCGGTATTGACGAGAGGTCGAAGTGGAAGAAAGCGATTGTCGGTGAGGCTGAGGGCAGAATGCTGGGAGAAGATCTGGAACTGCTGATTTTGTCTTTCGGGACGCGGTTTGACCCGATCGCGTACGGAGAAGGGGATATTATTTTGGCCCTGGAAGAGCTGGATATAGAAAAAAGCACACTGCAGCGGCAGATTGATATCGTATTTTCGCACAAACGGGCCAACCGGATTAAAGGCATGATTGTGGGGAGGCTCGTTAATATCAAAGAATTGTCTTATCCGGAGTGGGGAAAAAAGTTGAGTCCGCAAGAGCTGATTGTGCGCAGAGTAAAGAAATTTGGGATTCCGCTGGCGTTTTGCGAGGATTTTGGGCACGCGGAGTGGGATTACCCACCGTTTGCTGACATTAAAAAATATTTTTATAATAGGAAGTTTTTGACAATCCCTAATGGCATTAGGGCAAAATTGACGGTGGGGGATAAGTGTAAGCTAGAATATCTGGAGGATATATGCGACAAGTAATACAACAGAATCCGTGGGAGAGTAGTTTTGAGAATTTGACAGCTTCGGCGGGCAAGCCGATTAAGAAAGCCGTGACGGAGGCGGTGAAGATCACGGCCGAGGATGTGAGGGAACAATTGTTTGGGGCGAAGCCGCCGCAGGAGATGCCGACGGAGGAGCAGCAGAAATTGGAAGCCCAGGAGCAGGTAAATCTGGCGGAAACAAGCAGAAGAATGAAGGAAATGGAGGAAGCGGTACAAAGAATAAAAGAACAGAGGCTAAAAAAAGAGTCATCACAAGTCGAGCGGGCAAAACAGGAGAAGAAGGCTGTTGAACAAAAAAAGAGACAGGAGGTACCTATTTGGCAAAAGGCGATGAATATGGGTTCGCAAAGTGAAAAGCGTGTCAACGCTGGCGGTTAGTGGTATTATTAATTTATGGCAGAAAAGCAAAAAAAGAAGGTTCCGCAAGTGGCCGGGTATGACAAAGGACCGAGGGATTTTTTTCGGGCCAGCACTGGCTTTTTCAACAAGGGCTTGAACGTGCCCAAAGGGCGGAGTTTTATCGGCATGCGGCGGGGTAGTAGATAGACTAATGTTCAAAGTTCAATGTTTAATGTACAATAATGACGTGCAGTAGTAATGTACAATAATTAGGATGGTTGGAAGTATTGACGGATTGAGGCAGAGAATTAGAATACTGATTTTGAAAACTATTGCTTATGCAAGAGATATTCCGAAAGATGAAGTGGGGAGAGTGTTCGTTAATCAATTATTAAGAGCTATTACTTCGATCGGAGCAAATTTTGAGGAAGCGAGTGAGGCACAGACTGTACGGGATATAATTTATAAGTTGTCTGTAGTAAAAAAAGAGGCCAAGGAAAGTAAGTATTGGCTGGAGCTGACTTGTGAGGCGTTTCCAGAATTAACCGTGCGTGGTAAAATTTTGATTCAAGAAGTGGGAGAATTGATAAAGATTTTCTCTTCGATTATTCAAAAAAAGAAAGCTGAACATTGAATATTGGACATTGAACATTAATATATGCGAATTTTTAATACGTTGACCAGGCAGGTGGAGGAAATAAGACCTATTAAGGCAGGAAGGGTTGGAGTGTATTCGTGCGGGCCGACGGTGTATTGGAACCAGCATATTGGCCATATGTACGCATATGTCCAATGGGATACCTTGGTGAGACTAATGAGATATCAGGGACTGGAAGTGAAGTGGGTGATGAATATTACGGATGTGGGACACATGGTAAGCGATGAAGACGAGGGCGAGGACAAGATGGAAAAGGGAGCCAGGCGGGAAGGGTTGACTGTGGAGCAGATTGCCAAGAAGTACATAGATCAGTTTCTGGAGAGCATGGATTTGCTAAATGTGAGTAGACCGGATGTGCTGTGCCGGGCGACGGAGCATATTGGGGAGCAGATTGAACTGATTAAGAAGATTGAAGCGAACGGATTTGCTTATAAAACGCAGACGGGGTTGGTATTTGATACCGGAAAATTCCCCAGATATGCCGATTTTGCCCAGCTGAATCTGGAAGATCAGGAAGCGGGAGCAAGAGTGGAAGTGGACCCGGAGAAGAAAAATCCGTGGGATTTTTTGCTGTGGGTGACTAATCAGCCCAATCATGTAATGCAATGGGACAGCCCGTGGGGGAGAGGGTTTCCGGGGTGGCACATAGAATGCACGGCGATGTCTGTCAAGTATTTGGGCGAGCGGTTTGATATCCATACGGGTGGAAAAGAACACAAGCCAGTGCATCACACCAATGAAATTGCCCAGGCGTACGGAGCTTTCCGGCACCAGACGGCCAATTATTGGTTGCACAACGATTGGCTGGTGTTTGACGGGGAGAAGATGAGCAAAAGCCTGGGGAACAATGTGCTGGTGACGGATTTGATTGAAAAAGGTTTTAGCCCGATGGCTTTGCGATATTTGATTTTGACCTCGCACTATAGAAAAGGAATTAATTTTACTTGGAGCAGCATTGCCGGAGCCCAGAGCGCGTGGGACAAAATCAAAGAGTTTGTAAAAAGTTCAATGTTCAATGTCCAAGGTTCAATGAGGAGAACGGGATTGAGTCGTGAGAAGCTGAAGAAGCTGGAGGGGTTTAGAGAGAGATTTATGCAAGCAGTGAGTGAGGATATGGGATGGCCGGGGGCATTGGCTGTAGTTTGGGAGATGATGAAGTCCAATATTGCCGATTATGACAAAGTGGATCAACTGCTGGATTGGGATCAGATTTTGGGGTTGGGACTTGCCGGTGTGGGTGAGGAGGTAGTGCCGGAGGAAGTTAAAAAGTTGGGACAGGAGAGGGATCAACTCCGAAAAGCTGGGAAATATGTGGAAGGCGATGCAGCGAGAATGCAAATTGAAAAACTGGGATGGATAATTGAAGATACTAAGATGGGGCCGAAATATAAGAAAATGTTCAATGTTCAATGATCAATGTTCAATAAATTACTAAAAATATTTTTGATTTTGGATTTGGTTGTGGTGAATGGGGGGGTGGGATACTTGTTGTATCGAAATTTTCAATTTTCAATTTTCAATTTTCAATCAAATTCAAATGTTCCAATTTCAAATTTTCAAACAAAAACAGAATATGTGGATCGGTGCGGAGAGGAGTGCCTGGCGGCCATAAAGGCCGAAATGTCCAATGTTCAATATCCAATATCCAATCCAACTCCTACAATTGCAAAATTGAAACAACCTGTCAAGACGAGGAAGGAGGAGGTGCTGACGATACCGGGAGAGGGGAGCGGGAACACCATGGATTGGACCGATATTACGGCAACTAATTTTTATTTTGATACCAAAGATTACCCAGGAATAGTGGAAGTTTATTTTGAGGCAAAAATTAAATTACTAAACGGGAATGGATATGGATATGTGAGGTTGTATGATGTGACCAATGGGATAGCCATTAACGGGAGCGAGAATAATACAAACAACCAAGTAGAGACGTGGACAAAGTCGCAAAAAGTGTATTTCTGGGCAGGGAAAAACTTAATTCGGGTGCAGGCTAAGAGTCTGACGGCGGACACCGTTGTTTACACCCAAGGCCGGTTACGAATAGTAACGGAGAATTGATATGATCCAGGCGGTGATTTTTGATCTGGATGGCACTGTTTTGGATAATGAGCCTGTTTGGGAGGAGGCTTTTGCTGCTGTGGCAGCGAAACATAAAGTTCAAAGTTCAAAGTTCAATGTTCAATGGTTTCATGAACCGGGAATCGGGATAACGCCGAATTGGAAGAGATATTTTCCGTTTGATTTGGACAAAGTAGATAAATATTCGCGGGAAACCTGGAAAAATTATTGGGACAATAAAAAAGAGATAAAAATAAAAGATGGATTGGTGGAACTTGTTGAAAAAATTAAAGAGAGGGGGTGGATGACGGCGCTGACCACAGGGAGCAGTTGGAATGTGGTGGAGAAGGAGTTGGAGGAGCTGGCTTTGTATTTGGCGTTTGATGTGACGACGACAGGGGAGGAAGTGATCGCCCAGAAACCGGACCCGGAAATATATTTGCTGACCTGCCAGAAGCTGGGATTGGAACCGAAGGAATGCGTGGTGGTTGAGGATGCAATCGCCGGAGTGCGGGCAGGAGTGGAGGCGGGATGCGCGGTCATCGGTCTGGAGTCGGACTACGCGCCCAAAAAGATGCTTCTGACCGCAGGGGCGAAGTGGGCGGCAGGGGATATAAATGAAAT
>VMGA01000014.1 GCA_007376345.1 Microgenomates group bacterium Gr01-1014_16
CGCATGAATCCCCATTATAAACGCCTGTCTATCTGATCTCCTAATTTCCGTCTTACCAATTAATTGCGTTTGCTCATGTCCCATTCCCGCCGCTACTACCACATCTCCCGGTTTAGCCATTTTTACAGCCATAATAATAGCCTTATCTCTATCATCCTCTCTTTTAAACTTATTGAGCATTGAACTTTGAACATTGGACATTATCATGTCATAAATCTCATCCTGGCTTTCATCTCTTTGGTCATCAGTCGTCACAATCACGATATCCGCCAACCCACTTGCGATTTTTCCCATTATCGGCCTCTTATCTTTATCCCGCTCCCCGGTGCAACCAAAAACTAATATTAATTTACCCTTACCCTTTAATGATTCCAATAAATTTTTAAGTCCGTTCGGCGTATGCGCAAAATCCACAATGCACCTAAATTTTTGCCCCATCCTAATCTCTTCCCTCCTCCCCGGCACTCCGCCATAATTCTTAAACACGCCATTGATCATTGAACTTTGAACATTGAATATTTTGGCTACCGCCTCCGCCGCCCCAATATTATACTCATTATACTCCCCAGCCAAGAAAGGACTAACCTTAAAGGAGTATCCCTTCCCGTAAATCACCAACTTTCCTGTTACTTTGTCTTTCATAACGTCAAACGACGGATCGTCCTGGTTAAGAACGGAATATTCAACATTTTTAAACAACTTCAACTTGGCATTTCTGTAGTTTTCAAACGTCCCGTGATAATCCAAGTGTTCGTGTGTGATATTTGTCAAAACTGCAATCTTGATGTTATACCCTTCGGTCTTATACTGCGCCAGCCGGTGGCTGGTTACTTCAATGACAGCGTGCGTGCATCCCGCGTCCACCATCCGCCTAAACAACTTCTGCATCACCTCTTCATCCGGCGTCGTCACATGCAACCCCATATCAATAATTTCATCCCCAACCTTCGCCCACACTGTCGATACCAACCCGGTTTTATATCCCGCAGCTTTTAATATTTCATAAATTAAATTCACTACCGTCGTCTTGCCGTCCGTACCGGTAACCGCAATCACCGTCAATTTCCTCGCCGGATAGCCATAATACATCACCCAAAACCAGCTCCGCACCCACCTAAACGGATTCTTCAATTTCTCAAAATTCATAGCGCCGCCAGCCACACCCCAAATATCGCCATCACGATTCCAGCCAGCCATGCCCGAGCCACGATCTTCGGCTCCTCCCAACCGGCCAACTGCAGCCAGTGATGTAACGGAGCAATCGGAAAAAATCTTTTCTTCATAAATCTCTTACTAAAAAGCTGCAACAAGCTGCTTATCCCTTCTGCCAAGAACACTCCTCCAACAATTAGCAATGCAACTATCTTCCCGGACAATAATCCTACAACTGCCAATGTCGCCCCAAAAGCCAGCCCACCCATATTCCCCAGCATTATTCTGGCCGGATAAATATTAAAATACAAAAACGCCGCCAGCGCTCCCAACCAAACCGCAATAAACACCCCCAGTACCTGATCCAACCCGGAAATAGAAATTCCCCAAAAAGCCAGCAGACAGATCAACAGCAACCCGCACGATAGTCCGTCCAAACCATCGGTAATATCAAACGCGTTGGCAAAACCCACAATCAAAAAAGCCGCCATCAGAAAATATGCTGTCCCCAACCTCACAATCCCCAGTCCCGGCAAATTAATAAAATCTATCCCCAATCCCCAATACAAAATCCCGGCTGCGACCAATGCCACCATCCACTGAAGTACAAACTTATACCTCATTCGCAGGCCAAAAAATCCCGACTTCGCGTACCCGAAAATCTTAATCAGATCGTCATAAAATCCCAAGAGCGCGAATCCCCCGAAAGTCACAAACAACGCCGCCAATTCTCCCCAAATCGGATGCCCTGAAAACAGGTTGTCGTTCGCCGCTAACCATCCCAAAATTCCGGCGCACATCACAAACACTACTGCCGCCACCAATATTCCCCCCCCGGTGGGGGTCCCCACTTTTGTCGCATGCATTTCCCGGATTTTGTAAAAATTTGCAGTGGCATTTTTTCTCACCTCCCCGGTCTCCGACTTGCGTAAAAATTTCAGTTTAAACAGCAAATTTATAAACGGCACAAACAGCCCCATCGTCACTCCAAACGCCACCAACAGCCACCCCAGATAAAACTTCATCGCCAAAATATTGTACCACCCCGGTGATATACTTAGCTTCAATATGATCCCCAAATTCGTCTATGAATCATATTCTCTTGACAGCCATACCCTCAAATTCAATTATTCCTCCGGCGACCATCGCTTCACCCACCAGGTCGTTTTCGAAAACTTAACCGGCCAACTTGACCCCAATCTCATTTTTCACCTCGGACTAGCCGAAATGTTCTCTTATTGGAAGCTTTTTTGTTCCCATGAAATCGAAATTGCAGCTGGTCATCTGACCTCCGATCAGATCAAATTTTGGCACAAATTAGCAGTAAACGGCATGGGCCAGTACTTTTATGAAAACAAAATCGATTTTACTGCCCCAGATTTTCTCACCATAACATCAACCAACAACCGTATGCCTACGAATGCCAATCGTATGCCCACGAATGACAAAGTCCTCGTTCCCATCGGTGGCGGCAAAGATTCCATCGTCACTCTCGAACTTCTCAAACCGCATTTCGAAGTCCGGCCCATCATCGTCTATCCCACCACACCTGCCAGTTTACGTATTGCTAAAGATCCTATTATTGTCCGCCGGATTTTAGATCCTTACATGCTTCAATTGACTAAACAAGGATATTTAACCGGCCACATCCCCTACTCTGCCATCCTTGCCTTCATATTTTTAATTCCTCAATACAAATACATTGCAGTATCTAATGAGAGGAGTTCCGACGAAGGCAATGTTGAATATTTAGGCCACTCAATTAATCATCAATACAGTAAAACCCTCGAATTCGAAACGGATTTCAATAAATATATTGAATCTTGGACCTTGAATCTTGAATATTTTTCTTTTTTGCGTCCCCTATACGAACTCCAAATCGCCAAACTTTTCTCCAAAATACCTAAATACTTCGATACTTTCAGAAGCTGCAACAGAAATCAGCAGCAGGATTCCTGGTGCGGCCACTGCCCCAAATGCATCTCCACGGCATTACTGCTAAAACCTTTCCTCTCCAAAGAACAAATTATCAAAATAATCGGTTCCTATCCGTCAGAAGACGAAATGCGCCAACTGACTATCTCCAAACCTTTCGAATGCATTTTAACCCGCGCCGAAGCCCAAGCCGCTCTGACCGGCCAAGGTCTAGAAAAAATATTATCCTCCTGGCAGGATAACCCTAATATGCCTCATGAATTTACGAAAATATTAAAAGCAGCATTATGATCCTCAACGAAATTTCAAAATTAGACAAAGTCCTAATTTTGGGCTTTGCCCGCGAAGGTCAATCCACCTACAACTTCCTCCGCAAAAAATTTCCAATTTTACAAATCGATCATGCCGACGCCAAAGACGACCCCGGTTATCTATTGAACATTGAACATTGGCCATTGATCATTAAATCCCCGGGGGTTTCTCCCCACAAACCGGAAATAGTCGCCGCTAAGCAAGCCGGCGTGCGATTCACTTCCCACATGCAAATCTTTTTTGAAGTCTGCCCCAGCAAAAAAATAATCGGAGTTACCGGAACTAAAGGCAAATCCACCACCACATCTCTTATCCATCATGTGCTCATCTCAAACAACATCAAGTGCTCATTAGTGGGTAACATTGGCAAACCGGCATTGGATTATCTGGACGAAATTACCCCCCAAACCTGGGTTGTCTGCGAGCTTTCTTCGTACCAGCTCATGGACTTAACAGTCAGTCCGCACATTGCCATCCTGCAAAATATTTATCCAGATCATCTGGATTACCATAAAGACTTTGAAGAATACAAATCCGCCAAATTAAACATAACTAAATATCAAACCCCAGTCGATTATTTAATCACTCAACTTGACATCCCGACCAAAGCCCAAAAAATCATTATTAAACCTGTCCCTGTCGAATCTCAACTGCTAGGCATTCACAATTTATACAACATCCAACCCTCAATAATTATCGGCGAACTACTGGGCATATCCAAAGACAAAATTTTATCCTCCATCAAAACTTTTCAACCCCTCGAGACCCGTCTAGAATTAGTTGCCGAGAAAAACGGTATCAAGTTTTACGCCGATACTCTGGCCACTATTCCCGAGGCCACGATTGCCGCCATCGACACTTTGCATCCTGCAACTCTTATTGCCGGCGGCCACGACCGCCACCAGGATTATTCCGATCTTGCCCAAAAAATAATCGACTCCAATATAAAAACTCTAATTTTATTCCCCGCCACCGGCCCGCGCCTTTGGCAAGAAGTCCAAAAGCACCTGGAAGGTGGCCGGATGGACTCCTTCCAGGTGGCCGGAATGCCAGAAGCAATTAAGTTAGCATTTGAACACACCCCAAAAAACTCCATTTGCCTCCTCTCCCCCGCCGCCCCCAGTTTCACTCTCTTCCGCGACTACCGCGACGAACACGATCAATACAAAAAAGCTGTTACTGATTTTTTATCATAACCTGCCTGCCGGCAGGCAGGCCACAGTCGCAAACCGCCCCTCCTTCTCCCCCGTTCTCACCGCCCGGTAATGCGAAAAATAATTTAAATCCTTCACTGTGTCTATCCCGCAATCTTCGATATCTTTTATTCCCACATCACTTAATTGTTTCTTGATAAATCCCACTACATCAACTGCCGTCTTTCCGTCGGATTGTTTTTCCAAAAACGGCTGCCACTCTGGCTCATCTTTCTGAATCACCTCTTCAAAGACGTAGGACTCCTTTCTCGATCCTGGTCCAATAAATACTTTCAAGTTCCCGATATTCTCGAATTTCTCAACGATCTTCTGTGCTAATTTCTTCCTCACTCCCTGATATCCCAAATGCACCAAGGCAACCTTCCCTTCTGTATAAACAACCATGGGAAAACAATCTCCGGTTGCCATAAATAAACCTACCCCGACTTCGGATGTTATCAGCGCGTCCGCTTCTATCACCGTTCCCGCATTTTGCTTTCCCACTTCAACAATATCCGTACCATGAACCAAAGACATCACCACAAAATCTTCGAGATTCAATCCCATTTTACCCAAAAAATTATTTCTATTTTCATTCACTTCATTTTCCCCACCCCACTTAAACGACATGTTCCCGTCTGCAACCGTAGATACCTCACACATCAACTTCGAATGCTTCATTGGCAAATTATAACCTACCTCTACTTATAGAGCTGGTTATGCGTCCCGATAGCCGCGAACAAAATAAAATCCTTACTTACTTCCTTAAAAACCACTCGCCAATCACCAGTCACATTGAAACTTCTACACCCCTTATATTCGCCCGTCAGCGCATGGTTATTCAACAATGGGTGAAATACATCAGTCCTAAACAAGTCAAACCTTTCCACATACGCAATTTTGACCTCTTTGGGAGATTTTTTAAGTTGTTTTATAAACTTCCGAGCAAAATCAACGCGCATTCTTTTTCTTAGGCTTCACTTCTAATATTTCGCTTTTAAGCCAATCAGAAGCCGCATCTGCAGATTTAAAAGAATAAGTCCTTCCTAATCGCAAATCCTCTTCAGCCTCCCTAAGAGCTGACTTCAAATACTCACTCGGCTCCTCTACATCAGAATAATACACGGTTTTTGTTTTAACTAAGTTTTTCAAATACGCATTTATCAATGAACTTAGATTGAAACCCAAATTGTCTGCTACCCTCTGGGCAGCCAACTTCAATTGGGTATCCGTTCTGATATTAATTACACTCGCATCCATATACACAAAGTATATACTCTGTCCACACATTGTCAATGGGTATCGGCGGATCAGACATGTCCGCCGTTACAAGCTTCCCGCAAATTTCTTAACAGCCGTCAACGTCTCCGCCAAATTTTCCGGCTTCACCGTCAACAATTTATGCGGCAAGGGAAAAATACCCTCTGCTCCCCGTCCTGCACCGGACTTTACTTCCAAACATAAATAATTTTTCTTGTAATCCTCCACCACGATGTCCACCTCCCGCCCTCCGTATTCCCGATAGAAATAATAATTTAGCTTTAGATCAAAGTTTCTCCGCAGCTTATCCAATTCAGAGACTACAAAATTCTCCCATACGCCTCCGTTGTCCGGCCGCAAACCCGCCTCCCGAAAATCCCGCACCAGTGCATTCCTCACCCCCAGGTCGTAAAAATAAAACTTCCGGTTTTCTGATACCGCCCTCCGCAAATTCGTCTTAAACGACGGCAGGGGAATCAATACATAATTTTTGACATAAATCTCCACATAGCTCGACACTGTCTGCACATTGGCCCCGAGGCCGGAAGCCAATTCTCTCAAAGACACCTCTCCGGACAACTGTAAAGCTATTTTAGTCAAAATATCCCGGGCCAGTTTCTCATTGCGCAAATTATATATATCCACTACGTCTTTGAGTACATACGCCCCCACTATCCGTTCCAATTCGGAAATTCTTTTTTCTTCCGCCCATTTATTATCAATAATTTCAGGATACGCCCCAAATATTTGCATCTTTTTGGCCGTCTCTTCCCAATTGTTGCCCGCTTCAAAAGCCTCTCCCTCCGGCACCGCCTCCCCGATAGCCAACGGCAAGCAATACGCTTCCTCATACCTCCCCGCCAAAGTATCAAACTCCCGCCCCGATTTCTGCCGCAATTCACTGCTACCGGTAGCCACAATTTTGACCCCGAACTCGTCATGCAGCAACTTCAGCGCCACTGTCGCCTCCGGCCCGTTCTGCACCTCGTCTATCATAATCACCGGCTGTGACTTGGCCAACTGGGCCAGCTTTTCCCGCCGCGGGGAAAAAACCTCCCGGTCGTTCACAAAATCAAAATTAAACACTCGAGCTCCCGTCTCCTGCCCCAACTTATTCAAAAGCGTCGTTTTTCCACTTCTCCGCGGACCCCAAATAAACAAAACCTTCCGCCCGTCACCGGCCAGATAATCCCTCACCCTCTTCTCCACCAACCTCTTAATCATGCCCAAACTATATCAGTTTAATGCTAATCTGTCAAGTGCTACTGTACAAAATAACGGTCAATTCAAAGCCGCCATTACATCTTTCACTACTTGATCCGGATCCACCGCCAAAATAGTCTTCATCCCCAATTCCCTCGCCGGTACCAAATTCTCCTCCAAATCATCAATGTAAATACACTCCTCCCCCTTCAAGTCCTGATCTTTCAATACATATTCATATGCTTTAATATCGGGCTTTCGCAATCCAATATCTACCGATAAATAAACTTTATCAAACATTTCATACCACCCCTGGGCTCTATTAAATTCAACATGCGGTGGAATTGTATTGGACAACACAAAACACTGTATTTTCTGACTTTTTAAATTTTTAACCAATTCAACAATAGGAATATTAATTTTAAAATCTTTTGTGGTTCTTTCGTGCCATAGTTTTTTCCATTCCCCAGGTTTAGGTTTCCCTACGCTCTCAGACAGCAATGTCCAAAACTCTGCCTCCGTAATTTTCCCTACAGACATCTGATATGCCAATTTTTGGATAGATGCGCCAATTTGGTCCAAAGGCAAACCGTACAATTCCGCAATCATCTGTCGCGATCCGGTATGCCCAATACCACGCACCACTCCCCCAAAATCAAACACCACCGCCTTAAACATTTTTCATCTTTTCCAAAAAATCCATAATACTCACTCTGGTAACTGTAGACATCGGATAATTCTCTAATTTGTCGTTCTTCGGGTCAAAAACCAATATCGCTATTCCCTCCCTTAAAACCAAATTTTCAGAATCAATTCCCGTCAAATAAAACACATTACTCTCCGAATCCTCCCCGTCGTATTGTTTCTCCTTATAATAAATAATCAGTTTCTTTAAGTCATTCTTTTCAATCTTCAGCTCCAACTCCTCTTCCAATTCTCTTGCAGCTGCCGAAGACGGATCTTCATCACCCTCCAAACTTCCCCCAAAAAGAGTTACCTTTCCTGGATGAGTAATTCCAAGTTTATTCTCACGTTGTTATAAAGCCAGTCTTCCATTCTGAATTACTACCAATACCCCAGCCCATCTATGCATACCATCATTTTAACACCTTAATCCGGGTATACTTTCCACCACGGTATGTAAACCTGTGTTTTATAATATCCTTATCAATCATCTTTTGCTCTCTTTTTGTCCCATACTCATCTCTCTTTACATGAGCAAATCCCAAAAACTTCACACCTCTGCCCCGTTTCTCAAAAAAGAGCTCGGATAGTCTTCTATTGATGATTGCAAAACACCAGTTCATTACTTAAGTGTAATATTGCTACGATATAATCATCTCACATGGCCGAACCTAAAAAAATCCACTTCATGGGCATTGGGGGGTCGGGCATGTCAGCCGTGGCCCAAATTGCCCACGCCCAGGATTACGAAGTCTCCGGATGTGACTTAAATACAGATACTCCGTACATCGACAAAATCAAAAAACTTGATATTCCAGTTTTTTCCGGTCACTCCGAAAAACATTTAGAAAACATTGATATCCTCGCCGTGACTCCCGCCGTATTCTACCAAAACAACAGTCACCCTGAGCCTGTCGAAGGGTCCAGGAAAAAAATAATAATGACCTGGCAGGAATTCATGGGTAATTATTTACATAAAGATAAATATTTAATTTGCGTGGCCGGGACTCACGGCAAATCAACTACAACCACTTTGGCAGGTCTTCTTTTAGAAGCCGCAGGCTTGAATCCCACAGTCGAAGTCGGCGCCACCGTCCCCGCCTGGCACTCAAACGTCCGCATAGGTATTAGCAAATATTTTATCAGTGAAGCCGACGAATTCCACGACAACTTCTCGACGTACAAAGCTGACGTAATTATTTTAAACAACATCGAAATGGACCACCCCGAATATTTTCATACCATAGACCGTTTGTTAGAGTCATTTCAGAAATTTATTGACAATCTTAAACCGGGCGGCACTTTAATTTACAACTCCGACTCCCCTCTTATTCACAAACTCAAATTGCCAATAAAATCTATTCCTTACACCCTATCCGAATTCAATTACGAACTAAGCGTTCCCGGAAACCACAATAAATCTAATGCGCTAGGCGTGATCAAATTAGCCCAATTACTCCAATTAGACCAATCTATAGTCTCAAAAACTCTCAAATCTTTTTCCGGTATTGATCGCCGAATACAGCTCTTAGGCGAAAAAAACGGCATCAAAGTCTACGACGATTATGCAAATCATCCTACCGCCTTCGCCGCCAGCATTTCCGGCGTCAAGGAACTTAATCCCAGTTCCAAAATATGGGCCATTATCGAACCCCACACCTTCTCCCGTCTCCGGGCAGTCCTCTCCGATCTGCCCATGTCTGTGTCCCAAGCCGACCACATCATCATCTCCAAAATCTTTGCCTCCCGCGAAACCGATCCTGGCGACTTCACTGGTGCAGACATAGCCTCGATAGCCAAGGCAAGATATATTCCTGAGTTTGCAAATATAATTTCCACCTTAGAGGTGGAAACCCGTTCCGGCGACGTCGTTTTAGTTATGGGCTCCGGCGACAGCTACAAACTCTCCCGCCAAATTCTCGAAAACCTCTAAAGTCCAAATAAAATCACTTTGCCGGGACACTCTTAAAAGGTTAGTCCTTAAAGGAGTATCCCCCATCAAACCAGGAAATCTTTTCAATTAGGATATAATAACTAAACATGGCTCAATATTTGGTTACCGGCGGCACACCCCTGATTGGCCATGTGGCCATTTCCGGCAACAAAAACTCCATTCTCCCCCTCATGGCCGCCTCGACAATAGCCGGTGGCTCGGTCACTTTAACCAACGTTCCCAACATCCACGACGTCACTGTTATGTCCGAGATCCTCACCTCTTTAGGCGCCAAAATCACCAGATCTGATTCGACTCTGACTATCGATCCCACCGGCATTAAAACATCCACTATCGACCCTGCCCTCTCCCAAAAACTGCGCGCCTCGATTATCTTGCTTGGTCCCCTTCTGGCCAAATTCAGCCAAGTATCATTGGGTTTTCCCGGCGGCGACGTCATCGGCAAGCGCGCTATCGGTACCCACCTGGACGCCCTCGCCAATTATGGCTGCCAACTTGAAATCAACGACAATATTATCAAAGGCAAATACTCTTCCAAACCGTCAACTTCTGTGGAAATATTTTTGGACGAAGCCTCGGTCACCGCTACTGAAAACTCCCTCATTTTTGCTGCTCTCCAGCCCGTAACCACAATTATTAATAACGCCGCCTGTGAACCCCACGTTGTCGATGTCGCTAATTTTCTAATTGCTTTAGGAGCCAAAATCGATGGCATCGGTAGCAATAGGCTAACTATTACAGGAACCGCTTCTCCCAAGTCAGCCAATTTTGCCGTCGGACCGGATTATATCGACACCGGAACTTTTGCCATCGCCGCCGCCGCCACCCACGGAAACATCACCCTTTCCCCGGTCAATCCCCAAGACATGCGCATGATCCTCCTTTATCTCTCCCGCTTCTGCATCGATTATTCCTGGCCTCAGCCGGACACTCTGCAAATTTCCGCTTCGTCTCTCTCCTGCGACCCGGAAAAACTGGGCATCCGTCAAAAATTCCAAACCCGCACCTGGCCTGGCTTCCCCACCGATTTATTAAGTCCGCTTATTGTGCTGGCGACTCAATCCACAGGTTCTGTACTATTCCACGATTGGATGTACGAAACCCGCATGTTTTTTACCGATAAACTGGTCAGTATGGGTGCCAATGTCACTCTTTGTGACCCCCATCGGGTCATCGTCACCGGCCCCACCCAGCTTCGTGGCCGCCACACCGCCTCCCCTGATATCCGTGCCGGCATGTCCCTGCTTATCGCTTCTCTAGCCGCCACTGGCGACAGCGTCATCGACCACGCCGAACTTATCGAACGTGGATACGTTGACCCCGTTTCCCGCTTCACCGCCCTCGGCGCCAAAATCCAACGCGTCGACTCCCATGATTGATCTTTTCCCCTACAATACTCTCCAAGTCCACGCCCAGGCGAAAAACTTTATCGAATTAAATTCCCCAGACCAGCTACTTCCGACCGACGAACCCCTTTTATTTTTAGGTGGCGGAGCCAATATTCTTTTTACCAAAGATTTTCCGGGTACCGTCGCCAAAATAAATTTCTCCGGCATTAAAGTAATTAAAGAAATCGATTCTGATGTTTTGGTGGAAGCCGCCGCCGGTCAAAACTGGCACGACCTGGTCATGTGGTCAGTCAACCACAATTTATCCGGTCTGGAAAACATGGCTCTCATTCCCGGCACAGTCGGCGCCGCCGTCGTCGGCAACATCGCCGCCTATGGCCAAAACCAAGGAGACGTTGTCAATTCCGTCCGAGTATTAGATCTTTCAACTAATAAAGCGGTCAATTTATCTCATCAAGATTGTAGATTTTTTTATCGCGACAGCGCATTCAAACATGAATTTAAAGACAAATTATTAATAATTTCAGTCACCTACCGTTTATCCAAAAAGGCTCATTTCGACACCGCATATCACTCTAGATACGAAAGTTTAGAAAAAATCCTAACTCAATTCGCCACACCTCCATACACTATCCAACAAGTAGCCAACGCCGTCATCAAAATTCGCACTGTCAAAATGCCTGACTGGACAAAAATCGGTACCGCTGGAAGTTTTTTCAAAAACCCGTTTGTCAGCCGCCAGCGGCTCATCGAGCTTCAGTCACAAATAAAAGAATTGCAATTCTATCCCACCGAAAAAATGCTCTATCCCCATCCAGATGACCCTATTTTCAAAAGAACCGACCAAGTCAAAATACCCACTGGCAGACTACTAGATGAATTGGGTTGGCTTGGTAAAAAAATCGGCAACGTGAGTACTTTTGAAAAACACGCTTTAGTAATAGTAAATCTCGGCGGCGCCACCGGAGCCGAAATTTACGAATATTCCTCCCTCATGCGCGCGGACATCAAAAAGAATTTTGATATCGATCTCGAATACGAAGTCCATATCATTTAGACACCCTCCGCTTTAGTTTTCCGTCCAACGTAACAACTTCAGTTTTACTCGCCACCCCAAATGCAAATAAATATGCATCCACAATACTTAGATTCGCCTGGTTTCTAAAAACTATCAATGCGTCGAAAAGCAACGTTCTATTACTCTCGCAATTCGGTTTCATCAATAAATCGGTGACCATTTCAAATATTCTTTCCCTCGACTGGCCATAATGTACTTCCAACGCAAACACCAATTCAATCACTATCTCATCCAACAACCACACAACTCCCCTTTTGGCAGTTTGTTCCAACAAATCGTCTCCATCAACCAAATACCTGAGCAAAATGTTGGTGTCGACCAGTATTTTTTTCATCCTTTACCTTTTTAATTCTCGTTCCCGCTGCGTGAGCTTGGGCTAATTGTTTTTTTGTAGGATAATCACCCTTAAATTCGGACAAAATACCCCGCAACGACTCCCAACCAGACGATTTTCTCACCTGAATCGTCTTCGTCCCATTTGTCCCCGAAACGATCAAATCAACTTTTTCTCCTGGTTCCATGCCAACCATTTTCATCAGCTTAGCCGGAATACCCATCTGTCTCTGTCTCGTTATCGTCGCTTGATACATATTAATGCAATTAAACCACTCCCATTAACTTTTGTCAAACTGCATTAGCTATAACTTCTCTTCAACTTATCCACTACTCACTTCCGCCTCAATATTAATTCTTTGTTGTCTGGAAAATAAGTAGTACATTCCACAACAAGCTGCACCCAAAAGTAAAGCTGTTCCAGTCGCAACTACTGCAACTTCAGGAAACATTCCTGCGCCTCCCACTGCAACATTCCTGGGCAATTCGTATCCAGACAAACTCAATTGTGCTAATCGAGCAAAAGTCCACACACCCAAAGCACCAAAAACCTCAGCGGTAAAACCTGTCCCAAATTCATTAATTCTGGCCAAAGTTCTATCCATACCCTACAATATAACATGGATTAACATTGTAGTCAAGTTATCACCAAGTCTATAATCTTGTGACATGAACCATTTACTTCGTCTCTGGACCGGCCCCCTCCCCAAAGAGGAACTTTTCCCGGATCGGGAATATGCTCCTCTGACCCACTGGTTTATCCATCCCGTCAAACGCCGTCTAGCGAAATATTACTTGCTTATTTTGCAAAAGTTTTTTGGACTAATTGTCATTGGTATCACCGGTTCGGTCGGCAAAACCACTACCAAAAAAATGCTTGAGTCCATTCTCCCCGGCTGCGTCGCCACCGCAGATAACACCACCTCAACCTACAATATTCCTTCCACAATTTTGCGCACTCCACTTGGTACAAAATATTTAATTCTGGAAATGGGCGTCGAGTATATCGGGGACATGGATTTTTATCTCTGGCTCGCTCACCCTGACATCGCCATCATTGCCCCCATCAGTCTCACTCACACCCAATATCTAAAAAACTTAGAAACTATCATATCTGAAAAAAACAAGATAACCAAATACGCCAAACACGTCGTATCTTACAAAAACATCAAAGCTTCTGGCTACGAAATAAACCAAGATATAGTCGCCCAAGTCGCCGCGATTCTTAAAGTCCCGGCAAATCTCAATTCATTCATACCTCCTGCACATCGCATGAATTTTATAATTCTCAAAAACGGTAGCATATTAATTGACGATTCCTACAACGCCAGCCCGTTATCCACCCAAGAAGCCCTCAAAACGTTAGTTAAAATTTCCAAAGAGAAAAAACTTACCCCTGTTTTTATATTTGGTCAAATGAATGAGCTCGGTCAATACGAAAAAGATTCTCACGAAGAAGTTGGCAAATTAATTAAAAAATTTAATATCAAAAACCTATACTGCATCGGCCCCGCCACAAAACATACTATTTCTTCCGCCGGCTTCGGATCATATTTCGAAAACCAAGAAGACTTACTCAACGTTATCTCCAACATGATTCATAATTCATTATTCATAATTCTAATTAAAGGTTCCCACTCCTGGCACTTGGAAAACTTAGTAGACAAGCTTCTTCTTTTGTCATCTTGAGCGTAGCGAAAGATCCAGAATTTTCAGGGTTCTTTGGTTATGATAAACTTTATCCATGTCTTGGAGTTTTGCCATCATCAATAATAAATTAGCCGAAGTGTTTTTCGACAAAACTCGTAATGGAATTAATTTCCACAACCATTGTTATGTCAAAAAGTCTGAATACACCAACAAAGAAGAACTCAAGCAACTCGAAAAGGATATTCAAAAAGTCAGGCTCACCTACAAAAATCATCAATACCATCTTCTCCCACTTCCAACCTGATTTACAAATCTACGCGACCGCATCAACTTGTAAATCTTTCAACTTCGATCCCAACGGGCTATTCACCGACACCAGCATCACATCCTCAATTTTCTTTCCCCCCATCCCCTCCGGAACCAAAACCAGTTTCATCCCGTTATGCTCTACGTATTTCACTTCGGCCTTCGCCAAAATCTTCATTTGCTCACCCACTAACTTCACCCTCTCCTCCAATGCACGCACCAGTTTCTCCTGATCCGCTCTGGTCGTATCTGAATGCGACTCCATCGCCGACGGTGCATTATCCCTGGCAAACCGAGCAGCCGAAAGCGACTTCTCCACCATCTCCCGTTCCTTCACCAAACTCTCCCTGATCTTTTCTTTCCAATCCACACGTCATTTTAACACCGTCTCCAAAATTTCCCCGTCCGTGCGGCCGCATCAATTAGGAAATACCCCACACCCTCAACCCCGCGACTTCCTCAAAATGTCTGTCGTCAGTCACCAGCACCGTCCCGTTCTCTAAAGCCTGTGCCGCAATCCACAAATCGTTTGACGGAATCGGCTTCCCCTTCTTCCGTAATTTCTCCTTTATTTCAGCATAAAAATCGGCCGTATTTTCTTCAACAACTAATATTTCCAATCCCAATTTTTCCATAAAATCCTGCAACCAAATTCGATTTTTTGCCTCCCTATTTCCACCCTTATATCCATAATACAACTCCCCCAAAACAACTACTGACAAATAAACTTTTTCAGCATCATCCAACACTCTCCTCAGAACTTCATCTCCATCAGCCAGTTTTCGAACCGCATTCGTATCCAACAATAATTTATTCATCTTCATCAACCACCTCAAATGCTTCTTCTATCCGCTTTTCTATTCTGTCCCATTCTTTTTTGGGAATCTCACCCAGTCCGGACAAATCCCGTCTCTTTCTAGCCAAACCCGACCCTTCTTTCATCCAATCCAATGCCACCCTATTTAAACTCAATTCCCGCCCCTGCGCCTCAGCTACTAGCCGTTTATATAAATCATCATTAGGTCGCACCGTCAACGCATTCATAATGAACCATTATGCACCACTCTGCACCACATGTCAACCCCCCTTCGTCAAACT
>VMGA01000059.1 GCA_007376345.1 Microgenomates group bacterium Gr01-1014_16
GGGTTGGCTATTTTAAGCTTGTCTATTGACATAGCGGGTTATGGCTAGATTATAGTTGAAATTGGTGAAGACTTTATTGTTTGGAGTTTTATTGTTGTTCCTAGCTGCCCCAATTGGTGCGTTTGCGAGTTCGAATTGTAGTCTAAATATCTATCCTCAACCGTCTCCCGGAACGCATAGGTATACGGTTACTTTGACTAATAACACCTCAACTCCAGCATATTATTTTGCTAATGCTTACTTTTTTGATGGAAAGACTTCTGGAAACCCTAAAAACCTTGTCACTGATAACTACAACTATTGGATCATTACTTCTTTTCTTGACTATGGGGTAGTGGGTAGAGCTGGAATTCCACTTGCGAATGGATCAGCAACTTATCAAGTAGATCTGACTTTCACAAATACCTTTGATGGAGTGGATTTCGGTATGGCGAGTAAAGATAGTCCGATTAATGACATTTGTAGTCAAGGGCATGGAAATTATACAATTACATATAACGAGTTTTTACCTACCCCAACCCCCATTCCAGAACCAACTCCACCATTGCCTCCAATCGCTCCAGCTAACTGCAGTTTAAATATTTATCCCCAACCAGCTCCTGGAACACACCGTTATACAATAACCCTAACAAACAATACTTCTTCTTTGGGTTATACTTTTGATAATAATTTTTGGGTTGATGGACATGCGTTAGGCAACCCTGCTCATGTGACCACTCCAAGTGATTGGTATATTTATGCTCCAAACGGGTCACTAACTGCTATGCCTTCTTATTTGGTTACAGGTACTGCTGGCACGCCTCTAGCTGATTCGTCTCTAACTTACGTGACCGACTTAACTTTTTATAACTCTTTTAACGGCGTAGATATTGGTTTAACTAGCATTGCTAGTCCCAAGACAGTATATGGTTTTTCAGCCAATAATATTTGTAATCAAGGACATGGAGCGTATATTATTACTTTTAATCCACTTGCCACAACTCCTACTCCCACTGCAACCCCGACGCCGACGCCGACGATGAAGCCGACGAATAAGGTGGTTGTGATACCGGGTGTTGAGGGAAGCTGGAACCTGGACGCGTTGGTCAACTGCAAACTGGACAATTATTCGGGAGGTTGGACTTTGATGCCGGTGGCGGCGGCAATATATGATCCATTGCTTTTTAATCTGGATTACGCGGGATGGGATGTGAGTGTCTACAACTATGATTGGAGAAAACAAATTGTAGATCTCGTGCCGGGATTGGATAATTTTATTGACGGGTTAACATCGGAAAACGAGAAAGTTGATATTGTGGGTCACAGTATGGGAGGCCTTTTGGGACGAGCATATTTAGAAGACAAGAAGCAGAATAGCCGAGTAGAAACTTTTGTTACTGCCGGCACACCGCATAGAGGAACCGCTTTGGCTTATCCGGCGTGGTCGGCGGGAGAACTGTGGAAGGAGAATTTGCTTGATTGGTTTTATGTGACTTTGATGCAAAAACGTTGCCGGCAAATTTATAATCTGGGGTGGAGAGAGGCAATCCGGTATGCTTTTCCCGGCATACAAAATACGCTTCCTATTACTAATTATTTAATTGACAACAAGACTAATAATCCAATTTTGGTCTCGAAAATGTTTTCGCAGAATAATTGGCTTCCTACTGAGTTTTCTGCTCCGTTTTGGGGAGTAAACGTAGGTACTTTGTCCGGAAAAGGCAAGCAGACGTTGGAATCAATGAGGGTTAAGAAGCCTAATAAATACTTTTGGGAAATTGGAGACTGGTCCGACGGCATGCCGGTTAAAAAGATTAATTCAAAGCTCGGGGACGGGGCCATGTTGAACAGCAGCAGCATGATTGAAGGGGCTGATAACAGGCTGGTTGAAAAGGACCATGTTGGGCTGGTATCTTCGCATGAGGGGGTGGGTGAAATACTGGATCTGCTGGGAGCGCCGAACGCTGTACCGGCGTTTGTAGGTTGGACTGCACCGGATTCACTGCTGGTAGCGGTAACCGACGCGGGCGACCCGGTTGTGGTTCTGGCTAACGGGAAAGAAATTAGAGGTGAACGGGGATTGGCAATCATAGAAAATGCCGGGAAAGGAAAGTTTAAGTTCAAAGCCGGACCTGAAACAAAATGGATGGGAGTGGGGAAATTCCGAAAGGATGGCAGAATGGACTGGAAGGAGTATGATTATTTTGATAAAAAATTAAAATCGGAAGAAATAGAATTTTT
The DNA here is from genome assembly GCA_007376345.1 of Microgenomates group bacterium Gr01-1014_16. Classification (GTDB taxonomy): domain Bacteria; phylum Patescibacteriota; class Microgenomatia; order CAZETR01; family Amesbacteraceae; genus VMGA01. Next base: position 2,221 of record VMGA01000059.1, read on the forward strand.
GGAGTAGGATAAACAAGTAAGCTATGAAATTAATCAGATAAAGAAAAAAAAGAGTCTCAAAAGCCAACCAATAACTTATGGCTAAAGTGATAATCAAAGAAAGCGGGCCGAACAATATCCTTAAAACGAGTCTGTTTGAAAAGTTGTTAATCAGTTTAAAACCGGCCCAGTTAAGCAAAGCGTAAACTAAAAGAGAAAGGATGTAGACGACCCATAACATCATCCGACCGATGATTGCAGAAATGAAAAAATATTGGTATCCACTGGGCCAAAAAGTGAGTATTAAAACCAGGCCAAAAAGAATTTTTGGCCAGGATGGCAGCTTTTTGATTAATTCACGATAGTTCATGTGCAATTGTTTGGACAAGCAATTCCACACTACTCCAAACCTATCATGAATTCAACAGTACCCGAAAGCCAGACACTACCTGGGAAGAAATACCCTTTGAAAACTACACGGTGTCGGATTGGTATTACGACAAATTATCCCTTCTGTCGACTATTTTTCCGTCCATTCCGTGTACGAATAAAGCGGTTCCCATTTTCCGGGCCAAGTCTTGGGCATACACAGAGGCATCACCTTGCGTTGTGAAAGCCCTTCTGGGTTTTTGGGAGTCAGCTCGCATAACTATCCACTCGTTTCCCCGATAGACGACGTGGTAACTGCCCTGGCCTTTTTCCACGGCTTCACTGTACGCCCTGATCGCAGGGTGGTTCTGGTCTGTTTTATATGGAATTTTTTTCATGGTTATCTATATCAACTGCTCAATTATACCAGCTTCAGTTACCTGTAAACCGGATAAGTAGGAAACAAGCAGGCGTCTGCTGTCAAATTTTAACCCAGAAAATTGTAGCCTCCGGCCCTTTATGTATGAACTTTCAACGATATTCATTTCTACGTCTGGATAATTTTTAGCAATCCATAATAAAGTCCTTCTTGAGCCGGAATGAGTTTTATAAAAATGCGCATCGCTGAATTTCCGATCCCGGTGTAAAAAAGCCACGAACGCCCTTTTAAGGCCGTCCGGTATTACTGCATAAATAATCGGATCCTTTTTCGCTTTAATAATCTTCTTCAGTTTAATTCCGGCTCCTTCTTCCGTTGATAAAGTGGCGTCCAAAATTAAGCAGTTTTTCCTGTTTACCAAGTGGGTTGCCAAAAATTCTGTTTTCCCCGAGGCTGCGCCACCGCTCATTAATATCACTTCCCGGAAACCGGCGACTTTCAATTTGTTTTCAAACTCGCGATCTGCAAGCCTGGCCGATTCCCTATGATACTGCTCCGCTTTTTCAGGTGAATAATCCGGTAATTTTTTCTTTATGTCATCTGCGGAGATTAGAATTGCCATAAGGTGAGATGTGGACGATGCTGGTCACGATCCAGCGGCCTTCGCAATGTGAATGCGACGCTCTACCAACTGAGCTAATCGTCCTCGACCTGATTTATTTGGTTTGA
>VMGA01000015.1 GCA_007376345.1 Microgenomates group bacterium Gr01-1014_16
CGGAGTAGCTACCCACGAGTACGCCGTATATCCAGTAGGTGCCACAGGAGCAACCACTATTTCACCGGGAACCATAGCCGCTATAGTTGCCGGATAAAAGCCGTTGTTTCCAGCTGCGTAAGCCTGCGCGGCTGTGGCCAGTTGACCAACGTCGGCCTGAACCTTACTGTCGTTGGCCTGTCTTAACTTATCTTGGGGGTTAATAGCTGCCAAAACCGCCGCCATCACAATAGCCAAAATACCAATCGTCACTAGTAGCTCAATCAAGGTGAAACCTTTCTTTATAAATCTATTCATTATTTGGTTTCACCCCCCCTCAAATTCAAAATCATATTTTATTTGTAATATCGTAAATGGGCATAATCACCGCGTACATCAAAAATCCTACTCCCACTGCTAATACCATTATTATTAACGGCTCAATCGCCGTTGTCAATCCCTTCACTCTCAGTTCCGACTCGCTTTCGAAATAATGCGACAGTTTATCCAGCACCTCATCCATCTTTCCGGTTTCCTCACCTACAGCAATCATCTGTCCCACAATGGGCGGAAAAAACGGGCTTTCCGAAAAAGCTATAGACACCGGGAACCCTTTTTCCACCTGCCTGGACACCCGTTTCACATCCTTCTCCACAGTTATGTTGCCAACGACTCCTGCCACGATATCCAACGCTTCCACAATCGATACTCCGGCGGATATCAAAAGTGACAGGGTTCGGGTCAACTCGGTTAACATTATTTGCTTAGTCAGCGTCCCCCAAATAGGTATTTTAAAAATAAACACATCCCTCATCCTCTTCCCGGCTGGAGTTTTCAGATACGATCCCAAAGCAAAAATCGCTCCCCCGACTACCACTATTACCGCCCACCAATAATTCAAAAAAATATTGGAAATGCCCATCAATATCCGCGTCGGCAGCGGCAAAGTCGCCCCGAAATCTTGGTACAAAGCCGTCAATTTCGGAATGACCACCACTACCATAATAATCATTACCCCGACCATCCCCATCAACACAATCGCCGGGTAAATCATCGCCCCGGCTACTTTCCCCCGAAACTCCCGGGTTTTTTCCAAGCTATCCGCCAACCGGGTCAACACCTTTTCCATTACTCCCGCCGTCTCTCCCGCCCGCACCAATGCCACATATACCCGGGAAAATACGTTCGGGTGTTTAGTCAGGGCTTCAGAAAGAGATACCCCGCCTTGCACATCTCCCATCACATGCCCAACGACTTTGGACAGCGCCGGGGAAGACTGGATCTTTAGCAAATTCAACGCGTCGGTAATCGGCAGCCCCGCCGAGATCATTGTCGCCAGCTGTCTGGTAAAAGTGGCCATCTCCCCAAAACTCACTTTCCCAAACCGCTCTACCATTTCCTCCCACACTCTCATGTTGCTTTCCGAAATCTCCAACGGAGTCAGCCTTTTTTGCTTCAGCATTTCCGACACCATTTCCGCCGTCGGTGCCTCTCCTTTTCCCCGAATCAAATTTCCAGTTACATCCCTGGCCTTATAGTTAAATATCACAGTTTGTCCTCCTTCAGCTTGCGGGCCATATCAATAGCGTATCCCGTGTATGTCGAAGCCGCGTCCTGAGTCACTGTCCCCGCCTTCACATGCGCCGCCAAACTGGATTCCAGGCTAACCATCCCATATTCGCCCGATGTCATAATTATATTATCAATCATATGCGTCCTCCCTTCCCGAATAGCTGATCTCACCGCGCTGGTACCTGCCAACAGCTCATAAGCCATTACCCTTCCACCGCCTACTTTTGGCAACAACCTTTGGGAAAATACCGCCTCCAACGTCGATGCCAACTGCAACCTCACCTGCGGTTGTTGATTTTCCGGAAACACGTCCACAATTCTGTCCACTGTTTGGGCAGCCGAATTAGTATGTAATGTCGCGAACACCAGATGCCCCGTTTCGGCTATAGTCAACGCCGCCGCTATTGTCTCAAAGTCCCGCATTTCCCCCACCAGTACCACATCCGGATCTTCCCGCAACGCCGCCCGAAGCGCCACCTCCCACGAATGGGTATCATTATGCACTTCCCGTTGTGACACTATTGCCCTAGCCGATGTGTGTACATACTCTATCGGGTCCTCAACTGTCACTATATGCACCGGCCTGGTCCGGTTAATTTCATCAATCACGGCCGCCAAAGTCGTTGATTTTCCCTGTCCGGTCGGCCCGGTCACCAGCACAAATCCCTGCTTTAACTTGGCAAATTCCTTCACCGGTTCCGGCAAATTTAACTCTGTCATAGTCGGAATCCGCATCGGCACACACCGGAAGCTTCCGGCTGTCATTCCTTTTTGGAAATACGCGTTCACTCTAAATCTGGCAATTCCTTCCATCTGGAAAGAAAAATCCAAATCCTTATTAATGGCAAAAATTTTCTTTTGCTCTTCAGTCATCACCTCTGCCATGTACCTCTCCACATCCTGCACCGCCATAACCGCTTCGCCCGCCACCTGTACTAACTCCCCATCCAGCCTGACCGTCGGCGCCACCCCCACCACCAAATGCAAATCCGACGCCCGTTTAGTTACTACGTATTGGAGTAATTGTTGTATTGTCATAATAATTTTTTTGTCCCTACTTCTTAATCCCCTCCTAAATTAGGAGGGGAAGCCCCGCGAAGCGGGGAGGGGAGGTACCGGATCACTCCTGGGCCACCCGTAATATCTCCTCCATAGTAGTAATTCCTTCGACCACTTTCAAATACCCTGTTGCCGCCGCCCGCTCCAGTATCAACCTGCCCATTTTCTCCGATACCGGCAACACCTCAAAAATCCCTATTCTTCCCCGATACCCGGTATTTCCGCATTCGCTGCATCCCACTCCTTTATACAGCTTTACCCCCGCGTCGGATCCTTCCGTGTACGGCCACAGTTTATCCAGGCCTTGTTTCAAGTCAGCCGTCACTTTAGGCTCTGGCGTATACGCCTGCCGGCATACCCCGCACACTCTCCGGCACACCCTCTGGGCAACTATGGCTGTTATGGTCGAAGCCAACAGATACGGCTCCCCCCCCATATCCAGCAACCTGGGGATTGCCCCCGACGCCGAATTTGTATGCAACGAAGAAAACACTAAATGACCCGTCAGCGCCGCCTGTATTGCCAGCTCCTCCGTCTCCCGATCCCGCACCTCGCCCACCATAATTACATTGGGGTCCTGCCGCAAAAAGCTTCGCAGCCCCGACGCGAATGTCAGTCCAGCCAACGGGTTTATCTGTACTTGGTTAATTCCGGCAATCTCATATTCCACCGGGTCTTCCAGAGTTATTATATTTACCTTAATATTGTTAATCTTAGACAGCACGGCATACAGTGTCGTCGTTTTCCCGGACCCCGTCGGTCCGCACACCAAAATGATCCCGTGCGGCCGCAATATGGCCTCTTCCAGATTTTTCAGCGCCCGACCCCGCAAACCCAGCTCCGGCAGCGTCGGCACCCCACCCGATTTTTTAAGCAGCCGCATCACCACTTTCTCTCCGTGTACCGTCGGCAGGGTAGACACCCGCAAATCAACTTCATCCGTATCCGTCTGGAAATTAAACCGTCCGTCCTGGGGCAGTCGTTTTTCGTCAATTTTCATATCCGCTAAAATCTTTATCCTGGAAACCAGGGAATCATGAATTTTGCGCGGCAGTATCAGTTTTTCATGCAAAATGCCGTCAATCCGGTACCTGATCCGGGTCCTGTCAGCCAATGGTTCGATATGTACGTCGGACGCCCGGGATTTGGCCGCGAAATCCAGCATGGTCGCCACAATTTTGGCAATCGGTGCCTCCCGAATCATCTCGCCCACTTTCCGAATGTTTATCGTCTTCACCTCCACCTCTCCCTGTCCTCCGGCCTCTTTCAAAGCCGCTGTCACTTCTCCCGACAAGCTTTGTTCATATCTGGTTGCAATTGCCGCCCGCACCTCGGCCGGATTAGCCGCAAATACCTTGATCTTCACCCCGTGTTTTTTCTCCAAAAATTCGATCGCGGATAAGTCCACCGGGTTGGCCATGGCCAGTGATAACTCCCGTCCAATCGGGTTATATTCAAAAGGCACCAGTCCAAACCTCTCCGCCATCCCTTTATCCACGTACCCCAGGGCCACCGGCGAAATAGCTTTCTCGGTCAACTTGACATACCCCACGTTATAAAACTTAGCTTTAGCCATTACCAAATCGTCTATTTTTACAATTCCCTGCTGCAGCAGCCACATCGTCTCCGGTACGCCGCTGGTCACAAAGGCCATTCTGGCCTTTTCCCTCTCTTCCGGCTTCACCTTTCCTTCTCGAACCAACAAATCAGAAATAGCCGCGCTATCCGGATCCACTAAAACATTCCCCGTATCTTGGGCAGGCATACCTATATAATACATACAATGCACAGCTTTCTCCACCCCGATTCCCCCGATCTCCCCGAGAACCCTGATACACTTCATATTCACCCTGACAAATCCATAGGCATAGAAGAAGTCCGAGCTATCCAACACTTCTTATCCCGTCGCCCCACCCAATCCGACCATAACACCGTTATTATCCACGAAGCTCACTTATTGACCGTGCCTGCCCAGCACGCTATGCTAAAAACCCTGGAAGAACCTCCCGGCAACTCCCTCATCTACCTGGTCACCACATACCCCGACTCCCTCCTGCCCACCATCCTCTCCCGAGTCCAAATCATATCTCCCCCCTTTACCCCCCTTCCCCCTCTTAACCCTCTCATTCCCCAACTCCTTTCAGCCCCACCCGCCCAGCGTCTAGCATTGTTAGACTCCCAATCCTTCACCCGCGACTCCTTCTCCGCTTTCCTCGACCAATTCGAGTATTATATTCATAACAATCTCATCCCTCTCCACCCCCTATTCCCTCTAATCCATCAATCTAAAAAATACTTAAAATCCAACTGCAACCTCAAACTCATCCTCGACCACCTCGCCCTAAATCTCAACAGCCCGTAGTATGGTATAATCCACCCACTATGTGCAATAAAATTGACTCACTGAGAAGAACTTATCCTTACATCAATTTCAAAGAAGGAACCGGATAAGCTAATAAAAAATTACTAGATGGTTTAAGGCCTAGGGGATTATTATATTATGGGTGTGCTTTGGAACGTCTAGCTAATATTATCACCTCAAATCCTCAACATCTTGAATACACTTCCTGCGAGGAATGCATGAAAGACGGCTTGGGAGCATCTCATAAGACTGTTTGGGGATGATATTGAGGTAGCTTTCCACCTGGAAGGTGGTCTAGGCAGGCACCTGGTCTTCCAAGCTTTCAACCATTGAATCTGGCTTCGCAATCTGGTAAAAATAAGTGCTGTATTTTATGGCTAAAAAACAACCGACCGATAGTTACGACGCTTCATCAATTCAGGTTTTAGAAGGTCTGGAGCCCGTCCGCAAACGTCCCGGCATGTACATTGGATCGACGGATAGTAAAGGTCTGCATCACCTGGTCACCGAAATTATCGACAATTCCGTGGACGAAGCCCTGGCCGGCTCCGCCAAGCACATCTGGGTTAATCTACATAAAGATGGCTCCGTTTCGGTCACAGATGACGGCCGCGGCATCCCCGTAGATATCCACCCCAAGCTCAAAGTCTCCGCCCTCGAGCTGACTATGACCAAGCTTCATGCCGGCGGCAAATTCGACGAAAAAACTTACAAAGTCTCTGGCGGTTTGCACGGCGTCGGTGCCTCTGTCGTCAACGCCCTCTCCGACTTTATGCGCGTCGAAGTCAAGCGGGCAGGCGTTACCCACTTCCAGGAATACAAAAAAGGCCTCCCCCAATCCAAAGTCCAGATCTCCCCAAAACCCCAAAACTCCCTAAACTCCCCAACGGGCACCTTTACCCACTTCCGCCCGGACCCAACAATGTTTACGACGATCCAATTCGATCCCAAAACTATCGAAAACTCAATTAGAAACCGGGCCTATCTCATCGCCGGCCTGCACTTTTATTTCACCGATGAGAATACAAATACTACCAAGCAATATTATTTCGAGGGCGGCATCAAATCACTAGTCGCCCACATCAACCGTGACAAAAAAATTCTCACCGACCCCATATATATTCATAAAACCACCGACCACACCGAAGTTGAAGTCGCCCTCCAATACAACGACGCTTTCTCCGAAAATCTCCAGTCTTTTGTCAATGTCATCGAAACCGTCGACGGCGGTACCCACGTTACCGGCTTCCGCATCGCTCTAACCCGAGCCATAAATGATTACGCCAAAAAAATCGGCGCCTTCAAAAACGGTGAAGAATCCCTAACCGGCGAAGACATGCGCGAGGGCCTAACCGCCGTTATCTACGCCAAAATTCCCACCCAGGCCATCCAATTTGAGTCCCAGACCAAAGCCAAATTAAACAATCCCGAAGTCCAGGGCTATGTTAACACTGTTGTCAAAGAAGGGTTGGACACATATTTTGAAGAAAATCCAGCCGACGCCAAAGCTATTTTAGCCAAAGTCATGTTGGCAGCCCGCGCCCGTCTGGCCGCCAGAGCTGCCAAGGACGCGGTTTTAAGAAAAGGCGCTCTGGAAGGTATGACCTTACCCGGCAAGCTGGCCGACTGCCAATCCAAAATTGCCGCCGAATGCGAACTATATCTTGTCGAGGGCCAATCCGCCGGCGGCAGCGCCAAAAACGGCCGCGACCGCAAATTCCAAGCCATATTACCTCTGCGAGGTAAAGTCCTAAACACCGAACGAGCCCAGCTCGACCGGGTCATCGCTTTTGAAGAACTCAAAATATTAACAATCGCTGTCGGCATGGGGATAGGGGACACCATCAATCCAGACAAACTGCGTTATCACCGCATCATCATTATGACTGACGCTGATGTCGACGGCGCCCACATCTCCTGCTTACTTATGACTTTTTTCTACCGCCACTTGCCCTACATCATCCAAAACGGCCATCTTTACCTGGCCATGCCCCCCCTGTACAAAATCGACATCGCCAAACAATCTTTTTACGTTTACTCTGACGAAGAACGCGATGCTACTTTAGCCAAATTCCCCGACCAGAAATTTTCCATCCAGCGCTATAAAGGCTTAGGGGAAATGAACGCCATCGAGCTCTGGGACACCACTATGAATCCGGCCAATCGTACTTTAAAACAGGTTACCATTGCCGATGCCGCCCACGCCGACCATGTTTTCTCCATGCTCATGGGCGACGAAGTCCCTCCCCGCAAAAAATTCATCACAACTCACGCCAAAACCGCAACTTTAGATATCTAACATTCCACCTTAAAGGTGGAACAGCCTTATACCAACAAATATGACAAACGTAATCAAAATCATTGTTGCTTCAACTAATCCCACTAAATTAACGGCTACCCAAACAGGGTTTGAAAAAATGTTTCCCGGAAAAGTACTTCAAGTCAGTGGACTAAAAGTTGAATCTGGTGTCAGCAATCAACCCATGACCAGCAGAGAAACGAGGAGGGGGGCAAGAACCAAGGCTACCAACGCCAAAACAGCGGAACCAAACGCCGATTATTGGGTTGGTTTAGAAGGCGGTGTTGAAAGAGACGACCCGGAATTTGTAAGTCATCCCGAATCTTTAAGATCCGTAGTCTGGTGTGCAATCCTTGCCACTTCCAGTGACAAATACGGAGAAGGACAACCGGGTACTTATTCCATTCCAGACGAAATTGGCAAACTAATCTTAGAAAATGGAATCGAACTTGGAATAGCCGACGACCTTGTATTCAAAAGACAAAACTCAAAACAGGGAGAAGGTTCTGTGGGGATACTCACACACGGAACTCTAAACAGAGGACTATACTATTCTCAAGCAGTCATTTTAGCCCTCGTCCGATTTGTCAATCCAAATCTATTTCCATAAATAACTTTCCACCTTTTAAAGTGGAATAGCTTTAAAACATGGCCGGTAGAAATGTTCCACTAGAAGTTGGCGGATACTACCACATATATAACCGCGGCGTTGCCCGCCTACCCACTTTTTCCTCCGCCGGCGATTACCAGCAAGCCATATTATCGCTGTCTTATTACCAGTATTCTCAACCACCCATAAAACTTTCCCGCTACAAGTCTCTGCCTCCCGACGAAAAGTCTAAACTATTTGAAGCATTAAGTCACAAAGATTCGAAACTCATACAAATTATCAGCTTTGTTCTCATGCCCAATCATTTCCACCTCTTACTCAAGCAAATACAAGACCAAGGCATCTCCAAATTTGTCAGCCAATTCACCAACAGTTACACCCGCTACTTCAATATCAAACACTCACGTCCGGGTTCTCTATTCCAGGGTCCATTTAAGGCTGTTTGTGTCGAAAGCGAAGCCCAATTGATTCATCTCTCCCGTTATATCCATCTCAACCCTTATGTCTCCTCTGTTATCAAAAAATTCGAACTGCCTACCTATCAATGGTCATCATTCCCCGACTACCTCAAAGAAAACTCAACTCTGGTTGACCCAACACCAATATTGTCCCATTTTAAATCCAGTTCCGACTACCTGTCTTTTGTCATCAATCACTCTGACTACGCTAAAGAATTAGAAGCGGTTAAACATCTTACTCTTGATCTAAACCGCTAACCCCTTTCCACCTTAAAGGTGGAATTATTAAAGGTGGAATTAGATATAGACATTTAGCCTAACACGGGTATAAAATTGCCATGATGAATCTCCAGTTAATAGCACTCACTGCCGCGCCCCTGACCGCGATTTGTGCCCTGGTTTACGGAATTTATCTCTCCCGTAAAGTCCTGGCCGCTCCGGTCGGCAACGCCAAAATCGCCAAAATCGGCGCCGCCATCGAGTCCGGCGCCATGGCCTACCTCAAAAGCCAATTCAGAATTATCACCATTTTTGTCGCTGTTTTAGCCGGCCTCATCTATTTATTTTTAAGTCCCGGCATCGCCGCCACATTTTTACTGGGCGCTGTTTTCTCAGGTCTCATCGGCTATTTTGGCATGCGCATCGCCGTCAAAGCCAATACCCGCACCGCCAATGCCGCCCAAACCAGTCTCAACGCCGCCCTCCAGGTTAGCTTTGGCGCCGGCACCGTCAACGGTATGCTCGTCGTAGGACTGGGTCTACTGGGCGCTTCCGTCGTCTACATTATCAGTTATGCTCTCAAAATCTCCCAAGGCGACGCCGCCGTCACCAAACTGGCCACGGATGTCTTGGTCGGTTACGGCTTCGGCGCGGCCCTTTTAGCCCTGTTTATGCGCGTAGGGGGAGGCATTTTTACCAAGGCCGCCGACGTCGGTGCGGATCTGGTCGGCAAAGTAGAGAAGGGGATTCCCGAAGACGATCCCAGAAATCCGGCCGTCATCGCCGATAACGTCGGTGACAATGTGGGTGATTGTGCCGGCATGGCCGCGGATGTCTTCGAGTCTTACGCCGTGACTATTGTCGCCGCCATGATCCTGGGCGGCTCGTTGTTCGGCCTCAAGGGCGTGGTTTTCCCGCTTCTGGCCCGCTCCGGCGCCATTTGGACTTCCATCTTAGGAACATTTTTCGTCAAAGCCAAAAATGACCAAGAAAATCCCCTCAACCCCTTGATGCGCGGCTTCACCATTTCCGCCGTTTCAGCGGTCGTCATCTTCATGATCTTGTCAGTCTATTTATTGGGCGAACCCAAAGCCGGTTTAGCCGCCGTTTCCGGTTTAGTCGCCATGATGGCCCTTCTCTATATTACTAAATACTACACCGGCCCCGGCGAAAAACCCGTCGTGGCCATTGCCAAAGCTTCCCAAACCGGCGCCGGAACCAATCTGATTGCCGGTCTGGCCTACGGCTTAGAATCGACATTAGCCTCCGTCATCGTCGTCGTTTTAGCCATATTAGCCGGTTACGCTCTCATGGGCTTTTACGGCATCGGTCTGGCCGGCATGGGTATGTTAGCCACCACCGGCATCATTATGTCCCTGGACACTTTCGGTCCCATTTCCGATAACGCCCAAGGCATCGTGGAAATGGCCGGTCTGGGCAAAAAAGCCAACGAGGTCACTTCATCTTTAGACGCCGTGGGCAATACCACCAAAGCCCTCACCAAAGGCTTTGCCATCGGCAGCGCCGCCGTTGCCGCTTCGGCTCTTTTTGCCACCTTTTTCGAAAGCACCAAGTTAACCGCTATCAACATTGCCCATCCCACTGTCTTTGCCGGAGCTCTCCTTGGCGCTGCCATTCCGTTCATATTTAGCAGTCGTCTTATTGCCTCTGTAGGCAAGGCCGCCGCCGAAATGATCGAAGAGGTCCGCCGCCAATGGCGGACAATCAAGGGTATCATGGCCGGCACGGCCAAACCAGATTATGCCCGCTGTGTAGCCATAAGTACCGTCGCCGCCCAACGGGAGCTTGTCATCCCTGCCGCCATCACTATTCTCTCTCCAATTATCGTCGGATTCGCATTAGGAGCCGAAGCTTTAGGTGGCATGCTGGCTGGAACCATTATCTCCGGCCTGCTTCTGGCTCTGTTTATGACCAATACCGGCGGCGCCTGGGACAACGCCAAAAAATATATCGAAGACGGTCATTTCGGGGGCAAGGGGAGTGACGCTCACAAAGCCGCGGTAGTAGGGGACACCGTCGGCGATCCTCTCAAAGACACCTCCGGCCCGGCCATCAACCCCATGATAAAAATCATCAACATCGTCTCGCTGTTATTAGCCCCTCTTTTAGTTTAAAATGGACCGAACCGAAGCCAGAGCTTGTAAAAAATGTGACTACCCAGTGACTCTTCATGATATTTTCGACGATTACGGACCCGCAGAATTTTTTGTCGCCAAGATAATCTTGGGTAGACTTGCAGGGCAGTATGCTGCAACTGACGATTGTCCCCAATGTGGAACTGAACTAACAACCGATTCAACGAAACCAGCTTCAAAATAACCCCTCCTGCTAACTACCATACTCTGTAGTATGATAGATAGAGATGGCGAAGTATTCTCGAACGTCAAAACTCTCTCCCAACAAACGCCAGGAATTAGTGTTGGCTTTCTGCCAAGCTATCCTCTCCCTCAAAAACGAGGAAGAGGCGGCCAAATTTCTCACCGATCTTCTTTCACCCCAGGAAATGGAAATGTTGGCAAAACGCATATACATTGCCGAATTGCTCCTGAAAGGGGATAAGTATTCACTCATTCGGGACAAGGCCAAAGTCGGCTTTAGCACTATCGCCCGGGTCGCCACTTGGTTAGGTTTGTCCGGTGAAGGATTTAAAATCGTTCTCTCTCGCAAGAAACCTCCCAAAAAAGAAATTTCATTGCAGGAAAAATACGACCCCTTCAGCTCATATAACTTCAAACGTCGCTACTCCACACATTACTGGCCGGAATTATTATTGGAAAAAATCCTCGCCGCCAGCGACCAAAAGCACAGAGATAAGATAATTACAATACTAGGTAGTATTGAAAATAAGAGAAAAATATTTACCCCGGAATTCAACAAACAGCTGTTCAAAAACGCTTCATCTCCCCTTGCTTCAAACACCTAAAAAAGGTAATATAAATAGGCTCAAATTATGACAGACGAAGCTATAAATAACATCGGAAAAATCCAACCCGTGGAGATCACCACGGAGATGCAGAAAAACTTCCTGGATTATGCCATGTCTGTCATCGTCGCACGGGCCCTGCCGGACGTTAAAGACGGCTTAAAACCCGTCCACAGACGAATTTTGTACGCCATGCACGACATGGGTCTCAAAGCCTCCGGCAAACATACCAAATCGGCCAAAATCGTCGGAGAAGTTTTGGGCAAATATCATCCTCACGGTGACGTCCCGGTTTATGACGCCCTCGTCCGCCTGGCCCAGGATTTCTCCATGCGCTATCCACTGGTCGACGGCCAGGGCAACTTCGGCTCCATCGACGGAGATAGCCCGGCAGCCATGAGATATACAGAGGCAAAGCTTTCCAAAATTTCCGAAGAGCTGCTAGTCGATATCGAAAAAGAAACAGTCGATATGTCACCCAATTTTGATGGCACATTAGACGAACCTATTTTTCTGCCGGCCAAACTTCCAAATTTACTGCTCATGGGTAGCGAAGGTATCGCCGTCGGTATGGCCACCAAAATCCCTCCTCACAACTTAAACGAAATAATCGATGCCGTCACTTTTCTTATCGACAATCCTGACGCCACAATCGACAATCTCATGCAATTTGTCAAAGGTCCGGACTTCCCCACCTACGGGGCTATTTATGATGTTAAAGCCATCGCCGAAGTCTATGCCACCGGCCGCGGCCGGATTATTGTTCGAGGCAAAGCGGAAATAGAAGAATCCAAAGCCGGCAAGACCCAAATCATAATTACCGAGTTGCCCTACCAGGTTAACAAGGCCGAAATGGTCGCCCGCATCGCCGATCTGGTTCATGAAAAAAAGATCGAGGGTATATCTGATCTGCGCGATGAATCCGATCGTGATGGCAATCGGGTCGTAGTCGACCTCAAACGCGACGCCAAGCCAAAAAGTATTCTAAATAATCTTTACAAACACACCGCGCTGCAAACCTCTTTTCCCGCCAATTTTGTGGCTCTGGTCGACGGCACACCCCAAACTCTATCTTTAAAGCAAATACTGGCCGAATATATCCGCCACCGCCAAAACGTCGTCACCCGTCGCACTCAATACGAACTCAAACAAGCCAAAGCCCGAGCTCACATTTTAGAAGGCTTAAAAATCGCTCTCGATCATCTTGACGCCGTCATCAAAACTATTCGAGAATCGGCCGACTCCGATGTGGCCAAGAAAAACCTTATGGAGCGATTTGGTTTGACCGAAATTCAAGCCGTTGCCATTTTAGACATGCAGCTGCGCCGCCTGGCCGCCCTGGAACGCAAAAAGATCGAGGACGAATACAAAGCCGTTATGGAACTTATCGGTCGTCTCGAGGATCTACTAGCTCACCCTGCCAAAATATTAGGCGTAATAAAGACTGAAATAGCCGATCTAAAGACCAAATTTGGAGATGAGCGCCGCACCAAAGTCTATAAATTGGGAGTAGGGGAGTTCTCCGAGGAAGATTTAATTCCATCCGAGGATACCGTCGTCACCATAACCGCCACCGGTTATATCAAACGCCAAAATCCGTCGGCCTTCAGAACCCAGGCCAGAGGCGGCAAAGGCGTTACCGGCATGACCACTAAAGATGAGGATGAAGTTTCTCATATTCTGTCTGCCAATACCCATGACGATATCTATTTCTTTACGTCCAAAGGCCGGGTCTTCAAAATCAAAGCCTACGATCTGCCGGAAGGCAGCCGCCAAGCCAAGGGCCAAGCCGTAGTCAATTTAATAAATATCGAGCAAGATGAAAAACTCACCTCTATTCTGTCCCTCGGCAAAGGCGACGTCTATAAATTCTTGCTCATGGCCACAGACAAAGGCACTGTCAAAAAGACCAAACTTTCTGAATTTGATTCTATTCGCCAAAGCGGCAAAATCGCCATCAAGTTGGAAGTAGGGGATAGTCTCAAATGGGTCCAGCCCACAACCGGTACTGATCATATTCTGCTCGTTTCCCGCGAAGGAAAATCACTTCGCTTCAGAGAAGAGGATGTCCGCCCCACCGCCCGCGACACTCAAGGAGTTCGCGGCATTACTCTCAAACCAGGCGACTATGTCGTCGGTATGGAAGTGTTTGCGCCCCCTTCCGAAGCTCGCAAGAGCGAAGGAGGTCCCAGACGAAAAGTATTTAATGATGTCATGATTGTCATGGAGTATGGATTCGGTAAACGCACCGGCGTCAAGAGTTGGCCATTGCAAAAACGTGGTGGTCAAGGCGTTAAAGCCGCGTCAATCACTCCCAAAACCGGCAAAATAATCAACTGCATCGCCGTCGACGAAACCGTCGACCAGATAGTTCTGACCAGCAAATCCGCCCAAGTGATAAAGCTTCCCCTCAAAAATATTCCCAATCTCGGCCGCGACACCCAGGGAGTAATACTGATGCGCTTTTCCAAAAAAGGCGATACCGTCTCCGCCGTCACCTGTCTGGAAAAAGAAACTGAAGTAAAATAACTTAATGTTCTCCCTGGCAATCACCCTTGGCCTGTATTCATACGCCATTCTTCTTCTGGGCATCTTACATCTCCTCACCAAACAAAACATAATTTTAGTAACTATCCCATTTGTAATTTTTGTCATCCTGAGCGTGCGCGAAGGATCCAGAAATATATATAGATTCTTCGTTTCACTCAGAATGACCGAGAAATTACTTTTTTTATTAATCGTCATCCAATGCCTGGTTAATTTAATTGGCGCATTAGGCGCAGAAATAGGTTTTGATGCTCTCTGGTATCATCTGATGATACCAAAAATTTGGCTCCAAAATCATTCAATATTTTTTATCCCCGGCGCCCAATTTAAATACTCAGTCATGCCCATGCTCACCGAAATGTTTTACTTTATTTTTCCTGGAAAACTAATCCACTTTTCATTCGGCATTCTATCCCTCATAGTCACATACAAAATTTCCCGCTCAATGCTGGCCGTGTTAATTTTATCCAGCAATTTAGTCTTTGGCTGGTTGTCAACTTCGGCCTACATTGACCTGGCCAGAACTTTTTTCGAAATCCTGGCTCTGTATTTATTTTTAGATAATAAAATCTATAAATCCGCCATCGTCTTGGGTTTGGCCGCCTCCACAAAGCTCCTGGCATTTGGCTCACTACCGATTTTCTGGATTTTAATTTGGCTAAAAACAAAAAGTCTTAAATACATTATTCATTATTCAGTATTCATGATTCTAGTCGTAAGTCCCTGGTTACTACGAGCTTATCTCTCCACCGGCAACCCCGTCTACCCATTCTTCAGCCCTCTATACACCGACACCCGAATCTCCCTTGATCCGCGAAACTTGCTAAAATTATTAACTCACTCTTCAGATCCCATCAACCCGATTTATTTAATAATCCTGTTACTGTTACCGTTTACAGTTACAACTTTGCCAAAAAAAATAAAGTTAATTTGTATTTACTCAATTCTGGCAATTATGATTTGGGTAATCACGCCCAATACCGGCGGTGGCCGCTTCATCCTCCCATATCTGCCGGCTCTCTCCATCGTTGCTGTCGCAACAATAAAAAATCATAAATTTCTTGTATTATTAGTCATTCTTTATTCACTCTTCAGCATTTCTTATCGCTTCGCCGCCAACTTAAAATTTCTCCAACCCAAAGAAACTTTACTGGCCCAAAAACTCAATTTTAATTTCGGTGACTATTATGACTTTGATCATTTTTTCAAACCCTCAGACCGCGTCCTTCCTATCGGCATTAATAACCTTTATTATTTAAATGCCCACATCGCCATGCCCAATGAAAACTTCGATTACATCCTGCATCGTGACAACCCTTTGCCTCCCAATTACCAAAACTGGAAGCAGGTACTCCAAAACCAGCTAACCAAAACTAGTATCTATCAAAACCCCATCATGCCTCCAAAAGAAGTTGCCGCTCCCTAATCCTATCCGGCAATCTCCCGTAAACTCTTTTATAAGTAATCGCCACCAGAGTTTCTACAAACTGCTCATACGTCCAATCCAACGCGAACACGGAGGCCAACGTCGCATCCTGGTCATCAAATTTATTCAGGCTGGGATTCATATTTACATCCACAATAAACGGTCGATCTTTTTCGTCCAAGCGCAAATCAATCCGGGCAATATCCCGGCAACCAAATGCCCGATAAGCTCTCACCGCCAGTTTTTCAATTTTTTTGTCCAATTTCCGCGCCAGTCGGGCCGGTGCCTCCACCCGCGCGTCCCAATATTCCCATGATTTTTTATCCCATTTCGCCTCATAAGTATATACACTCCAATTATCAGCAAACTCTCCGCCAAAACTCACTTCACTCGCCGGCAGTGCCACCACATGTCTTTTGTTTCCCAGCAAAGTTACATGAATCTCCCGTCCCTCCACATATTCCTCAGCAATCACTTCGCCGGGATAATTTTTAAACAAATATTTCACCCTCTCTTCCAACTCTGCCTGGTCAATCACTACCGAATCCTGCGATATCCCGATTCCGGCGTGCTGCCTGGACGGCTTAACAATCAGCGGATATTCCAGCCCTCTCACCTGACTAACTTTCGATCTACGGTTAAATATCCTAAACTCCGGCGTACTAATACCCATTTTTTGCATTCTCTTTTTCACCCAGGCTTTTCGAGTCACATACTTAAAACATTTCATATCATGCCCCACCTGCGCCCGCCCCAGCATCTCCAACCGCTGCCCCACCTTGACATACAACTCCCACATCGGATCTTCCACCAGATTAAACACCACTTCACCCGAAATCTTTACCGCCTTCAGCCAATTTTTTTCATCCACCCGCATCGTCCTCACTACATGCCCGTTCTCTTCCAGGGCTTCTTCAATTCCTCTCACTGCCTCCTCGGTATCCAATTCATCTCCGGCTTCACCGCCATAAAACAAAATTGCAACACTGATTGGATAATCAAAATGAAGCGGCGTCATCTCTTCCTCCTATATGCGTTTTCTACTATATGTTTAAGCAAACCCTCCCAACTCAAATCAACTGCTCTTGCAGATACTCCAATCCCGCTTTCAATATCATAATCAATCCCGGGATTATTATTTATCTCCAGCACAAAAACTTCATCTCCCCGTAGTCTAATATCAATCCTCGGATAATCTCTGCCGCCTAATTTTAAATAACACTTTCGTGCGATATTCCTGATTCCTAATTCCTGATTCCTGTCCAATTTTGCCAACTCCATCCTTGACAGTTTATATTCATCGGACTTTTCATCCCATTTGCCCTCATATGACAAGATTGGTTTCCAGCCTTCCTTCTTTGCAAACACAACTTCGGCAGGAGGCAAAACCCAAGGTTTTCCGTCCTTATCCAAAATCGTCACCTGCAATTCTCTCCCGTCAATAAACTCCTCCGCCAATACCGGCTGGTTATATTTTTTTATCATTGCTTGTACCTTGTTTCTTGTTTCTTGATTATTATTGCAAACACTATCCTGCCCAATCCCAATTCCACAATGTTCCGAAACCGGTTTCAAAATCACCGGATAAGAAAATTCTTGAATCTTGAATCTTGCTCGCGAAGCGTTGGCTCCGCCAGAATCTTGAATCTTTTCAAAAATTTGCCATCCAGGTGTGGAAATATTATTTTTCTCCATTTCCCGCTTCATGATTTCTTTGTTACACGACAATTCATATCCCCTGGCGTTAGACCCTGAGTAGGGGAGTCGCGCTTTTTCCAGTTCCTCAATTACCCTCACACCTTTCATGCTATTTTTTCCCGCCCATTCAACCAGATTAAAAACAAAATCAGTTTTCAAATTTTTAATATTTTCAATTTCATTAAATGTTATTCCCAAAACACCTACCTCATAATTTTTTTTAAGTCCCTCCGCCACACCAAACGCAGATTTTTGCGTATCCAATTCGTCCTTAGAATTTTTTTCCGGCAAATTATATAAAACTGTAATTTTCATATATTATCAATATCAATTAATAACATATGATTTGTCAAATATTTTCCCAGCCACGAAG
>VMGA01000016.1 GCA_007376345.1 Microgenomates group bacterium Gr01-1014_16
CCCGACTATCTATTTACCTGCGACATTACCAAACCCTTTACACTCCACACTGGTAATAAAATTCCCTACTCTTTTGGAATTGTAACAGCCTGGGAGGTTTTGGAACATATCCTCAAAGAAAACCTCCCTTCGTTGTTCGCCAACGTCCATCGCCATTTAAACCCGGACGGCTTATTCATCGTCAGTGTTACCAACTATCCTTCGCCCAACCCCAACTACAAAAATGTTGACATGCACCGCACCCTGCAAGATTTAACCTGGTGGCTGGATCAGTTGGAAATGCATGGATTTGTCCGAGATGAATCTATCGAGCAATACTTTGGCAAAGATTGGGTGAGAAACGAAAGGAATAGTTATCATTTAGTATTAAGAAAAAAAAGAAAGATATGATTAAAATCGCAGTTATTTCCGCGAGCCTTGGTGGTTTTGACAAACCGGCTGACCATGAACCACAATCTGTGGCCTTCGACTACTTCTTATTTACAGATGAGAACTTTCCTGCGCGTTCCAAAGCCATGACCCCCCGCCTTCAGGCTAAAATCCCCAAATGCTTCGGCTGGCAGCTAAAACCGGGTTATGATTTTTATTTATGGCTGGATGGAGAATTTAGATTTAAGCAACCCGATTCCCTGAAGTATTTTTTAGATAACTGCCAGGAGCATGATATTTGTACACTAAGACATTATCGTCGCCCTAATATCCGGCAAGAATTCCGCTACACCCGTAATGGAATAAGGCAGTCGCCATATATGCAAAATAGATATAATGGCGAACTACTGGCAGAGCAATACGCGGTCATTGAGGCTGATAAGGATTATGCTGATGATACATTGTTACTAGGGTCAGTTTTTATGTACCGCAATTCTCACCAGGTCCAATCCGCCTTGAAAGAATGGTGGTATCATATTTCCCGTTATACTGTCGCAGACCAGCTCGCATTTCCCTATGTTCTTAAAAAGGCAAAGTTGAAAATTAACATATTGCCGTATGACGACAAGCCTTCCTGGTATTTGGAAAGCCAGAAGCATAATAGCCGAAATTGAAATGAGTAAAGTATCCATCATCATCCCGTCCCGCAATGAAACCTACGAGGTTAAGCCTGGAGTCACCGTACTTCAGCGGATGGTTCAGGACATTTATGAAAAAGCTACGGGGGACTTTGAAGTCCTGGTCGGCTTTGACGGACCCCCTTACCAGGACTTTCCTGACTATCCCAATTTGAGACTATTCAAGTTGCCCGACCCCATTGGCTTAAAGCCCACGGTCAATTTATTAGCCGGTATGGCAAACGGTAAATATATATATAAATCTGACTCACATTGTATGTTTGGAGAGGGATTTGATGAGATCTTACAAGCTGATATGGAAGACAACTGGCTCGTAACTCCTAGATTCTATGTACTAGACGCTGAACGCTGGGCATGGCAGGACGAACGTCACTATGACTATTTCTATCTCTCCTGCCCCTTTACGGACCGCCAGGGTTTTCGCTTCAAAGCCGGTGGCCATTGGCCAGAGCGCACGGCCGAGCGGGAAGGCAAGCCCGAATACCTGATTGATGAAACCATGCAACTGCATGGATCCGGCTGGTTTTTGACCAAAGATTTTTATTGGAACTGCTTAAAAGGCATGTCGTCCGAGGGCTATGATAACTATGCTATGGAGCCGCCCGAACTGGGCCTAAAAACTTGGTTGGGGCCGTGGGATGGTAAAGTCATGGTCAACAAAAAAACCTGGTACGCCCACATGCACAAAGGCGGCCAGCGTCCCCGGGGTTGGCCATTGACCACCGAACGGATTACCAAGTCATACAGCTGGTGCGCCCGGTTCTGGATGGGCAACCACTGGGAAGATCGCGTCAACGATCTGTCTTGGCTGATTACCAAATTTTGGCCCGTTCCCACCTGGCCTGAAAATTGGAGTAAAATTTATAAGAAATGGTTAATAGATAACCATCTCTATAAAAAATGAGAATATCGGGAAACTACGGTTCGCATCTCGGCCCCCTCATCAAAGTTATGTCTTTAACCGACGGGCCTGTTCTGGAACTGGGTATTGGATTCTTCAGTACCCCCTACCTTCACTACCAGTGTTTGGTGTCCAACCGCTACTTAGCTTCATACGACAACGACCGTGGGTGGGTAAAAAAGTTTGCTTCTCAGCGGGGTGGAACGATTTGTAATTTTAAATACGAGAGCCCAAATCACCATTTCTTTTATGTAGATGACTGGGCAAAAGCAGATATCGAGAAACCCTGGGACGTCGTCTTAGTAGACCACTCACCCGGGCCGAGAAGGGCGGTTGAAATTAAGAGACTGGCTAATTTTGCAAAATTCATTGTTGTTCATGATGCTGATCCGAGCCAAAGGGGAGAGAGGGAATATCATTACTCCTCTATCTATCCCCTTTTTAAATACAAAAAGTTTTGGAATAAACATTCCAATCTCAGCGTTGTCCTTAGCAATTTTGTTGAACTGGAGGGCTTATGGACATAAAAACGCGGGCCGAAATAGGCGTGCTACAATCAGTTTGCCAACATGAACAGCACAATTGACTACCTGGTGAAAAAATTTGGACTAGTAATTGACCCCAAACATCCTACCCAAATCCATAATGTTAATAGAACCATCATGGCCCAAACCCTCAAAGAGTTGGGGTTCAAGGTCGGCGCGGAAGTAGGCGTGGCTCAAGGCTGGCATGCCGAGATCCTTTGCCGGGAAAACCCCCAGGCCCTGCTCTACGCCGTGGATATCTGGGCTAGATACCCGGGTTATAAAGAATACACGGACAGAATCAGTGAGTATTATCGGCAAGCTAAAAAAAGACTGGCTCCGTACAATTGTAAACTTGTCAAGAAATTCAGTTCCGACGCGGCCAAGCAGTTCAAGGACGGTTCTTTAGACTTCGTCTATATAGATGGGGCGCACGACTTTAAGAATGTAGCCATTGATCTGTGCGAGTGGTCCAAAAAAGTCCGGGTAGGTGGAATTGTATATGGGCACGACTACCAGCGCTGGCGCCGGGGTAGAAGTGTGGTCGATGTCAAAGATGTGGTGCAAGCGTTTGTGTACGCTCACCAAATTCGCCCCCTGTTTGTTATCGCCAACGGCATTCGCGATCCCAAGTTTGGCGGGGATGTGCCGGGGTGGCTGTTTGTTAGACAAGAGACAGACTTAATATGACCACCATCAGTTTCATCATTCCCTCAATTGGACGCCAATCACTCCAGCGCGCTGTCGACTCGATCGAGAAATGGCCTGGGGACGAAGTGCTTGTAGTCCAACACCACCCGCCATCCGGCACCTGGGGCAATGCCGAACGCAAAGAAGGCATCGCCAAGGCTGCTGGAAATTATCTTGCTTTCATCGACGATGATGATTACTACGTTCCCCAACACCGCACTATCATGGATCGGGCCATCACCAACCACCCCGGTCTGCCCCACCTCTTCCGCATGCGCTTTCCCAATGGCAAAATATTATGGAAGACCCGGGAAATAATTCCCGGCAACATCGGCAGCCCGATGATCCTCGTCCCCAACCAAAAACAGATGTTCTATCGCTTTCAATTCCCCGGCAGGACCAATATGGGTGATTATTACTTTGTCGCCCGCTGGAAATTCCCTGTTACAATTTGGGAAGAAAACATTATTGCCCTAACTGGCCACGACGATGGAATACCCGGCACCACTGTTTAATATGGACCACACTCTAGATTACATTGTCAATAAATACCAGTTAAAGTTCGGCCGCCGGGAGCACATCGTGACCATTCCGAATATGGGGCGTGTCCAACTCGCCCAGCTCTTCGCCGAGCTGGAATTTATAAAAGGCGCTGAAATTGGCGTCCTGGAGGGAGGCTATTCGGAAGTATTATGCCAGGCCAACCCCAAGTTCCGGTTATTCAGTATTGACCCCTGGAAAGCTAGCGCATTTGAACCCGATCAAACTGGCATTTACTCCCAACCGCAATTTGACGCTTTTTTCAAAATTGCCAAGAAACGCTTATCTAAATATAATTGCCAGATAATCAAAAAGGAATCTTTAAAAGCCGCCGCTGATTTTGCAGACGAGTCGCTGGACTTTGTCTACATCGATGGCAATCACGATTTTATCAACGTGGCCAACGACTTGCATACCTGGCAAAAGAAGGTTAAGGCAGGGGGCATCGTTTCTGGCCATGACTATTTCAACTTTCCTTCCTACCATCGCAACCACGTCAAGCGAGTCCTCTTGGCCTACACCCTATCATACGGTATCAAACCATTATTCATTGTGGGCGCGGATGCCGTCCGCCAAAGAGGCGTGATCCGCGACCACTTTAGATCCTGGTTTTGGGTCAAGACATGATTAAAAATATGCTATCCGTACTCATCCCCAACTGGAACTGCGCTTTCGTGACCAAAACCATCCAAGACCTATTCGAGAAAGCCGTAGGCGAAATCGAAATAATCGTCACCGTAGGTGACAAATGGCCGGAAACACTGGTTGAAGATAAACGCGTCACCTATATTCACGCCGGCAGTGTCAAAGGCATGCGCTTTGGCATAAACGCCGCGGCTGCCCTGGCCAAAGGAAAATATATTATGAAAACGGACGACCATTGTTTGTTCGCCCCTGGATTCGATAAGGTGCTTATCGACAATCATCTTGAAGACAATTGGGTCTCTGTCCCCCGCCGCTACTCCCTTGACGCCGAAAACTGGCAAATAAACCAGACCCGGCCTTTCCGCGACTATCACTATTTGAGCTTCCCCGCCCCCGACAAGCCCCAGGAGGGGCTACGTGGCATGGAATGGCCAGAGATGACTAGGAAGCGCTCAAACCCTAAATATGACGTTGACGACCTGATGAGCTTTCAGGGCTCATGCT
Source organism: Microgenomates group bacterium Gr01-1014_16 (assembly GCA_007376345.1). Lineage (GTDB taxonomy): Bacteria > Patescibacteriota > Microgenomatia > CAZETR01 > Amesbacteraceae > VMGA01. Next base: position 4,872 of record VMGA01000016.1, read on the forward strand.
GGTTTATGACCAAAAATCACTTTGATAACTTCTTACACGGGCTGGACGAAGCACAATACGGCACCTTTGCCCAGGAACCCCAAGAGATTGGTCTCAAAACCTGGCTAGGAAACGGGCGGTTAATAATTAACAAGAAAACCTGGTACGCCCACCTGCACAAAGATAAACGATATATGTCACCTCAAAGTCGGGAATATAAAAAAGAGCTTCACGATGGCCACGTTTTTACCACCAATTATTGGATGAACAACAAATGGCCGGAAAGAAAACATGACTTAGCCTGGTTAATAGAAAAGTTTTGGCCCCTACCAGGCTGGCCAGACAACTGGAGACAAAAACATGGATAAATATATTATTACCGGCGTTTCCGGTTTCATTGGTAGCCATTTTTTGGATTGCTTACCAAACAGCCATGTCTTAGGCATCTACCACCAGAATCCTCCTCCCACGCGTCCTTCCGATGCCAGAATCTACACCAGACACGACTTGACCACGCCCTTAAACAACAAATTGCCTATCGCAAATGACAGCCCTGTGGTTATTCACTGTGCCGCATATCCCCATATCAATAAGTGTGAAGTTGAACGCAACTTGGGCCGAGAAAGTTTGGCCTGGAAAGGAAATGTTGTGGCTACTCAAAACGTGATTGACTACTGTAAAAAATTCAAAAAAAAGCTGGTTCTTCTATCTACGGAGTGCGTCTTTTCCGGAGAAAAAGAGAGCTACACGGAAACGGACAAGAAAAATCCCAATAACTGGTATGGTTATACAAAGAGCGTTGCCGAGGACCTGGTTGTCAACTCAGGAATTTCCGACTTCCTGATTGTCAGAGGGGTAGTGGCTTACGGTCAGGATGGAGTGGGAAATAACATCATTCAAGGTTTGGTAAACAACCTAGTTTACAAGGGAAAAACCAAGGCAGTTATCGACCAGAAAATTTCATTCACTTACATTGATGATATTACAAAAGGCATATTAGCCCTAATAAAAAATAACTCATCGGGGATATTTCATATTGCTGGCAGTCAGATAGCTACCCCTTATGAATTGGCCTTAAAAATGTGCCGACGTCTAAAAATAGCTCTCAACAAAGTTAAACCCGTGACGATGGTCGATTTTTTTGGCAGCGACGAAGCCAAGTTGAGGTTGAAAAATGCCGTACTGAATGCCCAAAAGTTTCTCGAAACCACCGGCAGAAAAACAGTTTCTCTTGATGAAGGAATAGAGAAAATATTTCTCAGATATCCATAAATATGTCTACACCTGATTTAAGCATCCTCATTCCCGCTCGCAACGAAATGTTCCTGGCTAGAACAATGCAGGATATTTTAGCCCATATCGAGGGCAATACCGAAATCATTGTAGTTTTAGACGGCTATCTTCCCGACCCACCCTTGCCTACCGATCCCAGATGCACCGTAATTTATCACCCGGAATCCATCGGCCAGCGCGCCGCCACCAACGAAGCCGCTCGCCTGGCTTCGGGCAAATATGTGATGAAAATAGACGCTCACTGCGCCTTTGACCAGGGCTTTGATGTAAAAATGATAGCCAAAATGGAGGACGATATTACCATGGTCCCGGTAATGCGGAACCTCCATGTTTTCAACTGGGTTTGCAATACTTGTGGTATGGAAATATACCAGGGACCCGATCCCAAAAGTTGTCGGAATGAGACTTGCAACTTTGACAAAAATGGCACAAACGCCAAGTCCAACTTTAGAATGGAGGTAGTCTGGATTCCCAAAACAAATCCTCAAAGCTCGGCTTATAGGTTTAATAAAGACTTACGGTTCAAGTATTTCCCTGAGCTTCGGGCAAAACAGGCAAAGGAAGGACTGGTGGAAACTATGAGTTTACAAGGATCGTGTTTTGTCTGCACCCGCGAAAAGTATTGGTCCTTGGGTTTATGTGATGATTCGTGGGGTAGTTGGGGCCAGCAAGGAACGGAGGTCGCTCTCAAAACTTGGCTATCGGGTGGCCGGGTCCTTTGTAACCGAGACACTTGGTACGCGCATTTGTTCAGAACACAGGATGGATTTGGCCATCCTTATCCCGGGGCTGGCGAGTCGCAACAGCACGCCATCCAAGTCTCAAAGGAAATATTTATGAATGACAAATGGGCCAAGGCCATTCACCCCTTGTCGTGGCTATTGGACAAGTTTTGGTTCGCCCTAAAAGAAGTTGGCGACCAGGATGCCCGCTGGGCAGAAGAAGACCTGGCCAAACTCAAAGCCAATACTTTTACTTTTCCAAAGTCAGAACCCTCCAGATCAACCGAGATTGAACCCCCTCAAGAAGGACCAACCAAAGGCATCATTTACTATACCGACAACCAGCTTGATCCCAATATCGCCCGGGCAGTCCAGAATCAGCTCAAAAAGATCGGCCTGCCCATCGTCTGCGCCTCCTTACAGAAAATGGACTTCGGCACCAAAAACATCCATTTTCATTCCCTCCAGCGCGGAATTTTAACCATGTTTAAGCAAATTCTCGGAGCTCTCGAAAATAGTTCCGCGGACATCATCTTCTTCGCCGAACACGACGTGCTATATCACCCCTCCCATTTTGATTTCACTCCACCCAAAAAAGACGTCTATTACTACAACGTCAACGTTTGGAAAGTCAGACTGGCAGACGGCCACGCCCTAAAGGTTAACGACAGTAAACAATTATCTGGCTTGTGCGGGTATCGCCGGTTTTTAATCGAACATTATAAAAAGAGAATTGACATCATAAACAAGAGACAGCAAGACTTGAAATCCGCCGGTAAACCCATAAAAAATGACGGCGTCAGTAAATATATGGGCTACGAACCGGGGATGCACAGCCCACCTCGCGGAGTTGACAATTTTCCAGTCGCATCTTGGCAATCAGAATATCCCAATATAGATATCCGGCATGAGAATAACTGGACTCCCAGCCGCTGGTCCAAAGCAGAATTCGTAGACAAAAAATATACCCTGGGCTGGACCGAGTCGACAGCGGATAAAATCCCCGGCTGGCCTAGCCTACTAGACCGATTCAGCGAGTCCAAAGGCATTATTTACTACACAGACAGCGAACTTGATGAAAAAATTGCCAAGCCGGTACGAGATCAACTAAATAACATTGGCCTTCCCATCGTCAGTGCCTCACTAAAAAAAATGGCCTTTGGCGTCAAAAACATCCACTTCCCATCTCTTAAAAAAGGCTACCCGGCCATGTTCAAACAAATTGTGGCCGCCCTTGAACATAGTACAGCGGACATAATTTTCTTCTCCGAACATGATGTTTTATATCATCCCTCCCACTTCGACTTTACGCCACCCGATAAAAATACCTTTTATTACAATCAAAACGTCTGGTTTTTGCGCACCAAAGACGGCCAGCTTCTTAAGGGGTGGAAAAAAAGCAATATTGACCATATCCCGGGTTGGAAAAATTTGAGAAAATTAATTTAACAAAAATCCGTAATTCAATTTGGCCAAGTGCATTACAATGCCCAAAAATTTAAGAATCTTATATGGCAACCGCTTTTGATGCCCCTGCCAGCGGCAACAGTACCGCCGCCAATCCCACTTTCTCGCACACAATCGGTGGAGGCAGCAACCGTCTTGTCGTTGTCGGTGTTTCTTCCGAAACGGCGGATGTAACGAACGTCACATACAACGGTGTAGCGATGACTTTCTCCACGCTACAGACGGGAACGGAAATTCGGGAAGAGTTTTGGTACATCAAAGAAGCAAGCCTCCCCGTTGCGGGAACTTACACAATAGCCATCACCAAGACTGCTGACCCCTCAGGGTTCGGAGCTACAAGTTGGACAGGAGTAAATCAGACTACTCCATTGGGGACAGTGTTTGTGGCGAATGGCACTGGCGCAAGCCCCTCGGTGACAGTCACCAGCGTCAACTCAGGCGAAGTCACCCACGATTTCATGGGAGCCAAAGACCCTGGGACGAGGACGGTTGGCGCTGATCAGACATCAAGGTGGGACGTGATCTCCGGAGTCGATGTATCTAGTAGTGGTAGTTCCGATGCGACGTCCACGGGCAGTGTAGTAATGTCCTGGGGAATAGTAAGTTCCGTGGGATGGGCTACGATTGGCGTGGCAATAAAACCGGCTGCTGCGGGTTCAGCCAGTGCCAGTCTTTCTCCATCAGCTAGCCTCAGTCCTTCTGCTTCCCGGTCTCCCTCGGCTTCTTTGTCACCGTCGGCTTCCCGCTCCCCCAGTGCCTCACTCAGTCCTTCAGCGTCCATCAGCCCCAGTCCCAGTTTGTCTCCCTCCGCCTCCCTCTCCCCCAGTCCCAGTTTGAGTCCGTCGGCTTCCCGGTCTCCCTCGACTTCTTTGTCCCCGTCGGCATCACTCAGTCCGTCGGCCTCTCTCAGCCCTTCTGTCTCACTGTCGCCTAGTGCTTCAACATCGGCTTCTGTCTCCCCCAGCGCCTCTGCCAGTGCCTCTCTTTCACCTTCAACCTCCTTATCACCAAGCGCATCATTAAGCCCTAGTGCTTCTCTTAGTCCCAGTGCCAGCTTAAGTCCGTCGGCTTCTCTGTCACCATCAGCTTCAGTATCTGCTAGTGAAAGTGCGTCTTTGTCGCCATCTGCCTCCCTCTCACCTAGCGCATCTTTATCTCCCAGCGCTAGTTTGTCGCCTTCAGCTTCTTTGTCTCCGAGTGCCTCTTTGAGCCCAAGTGCATCCCTTTCTCCCAGCGCATCGCTCTCACCTTCTGCCAGTTTATCCCCATCTGCTTCACTTTCACCCAGTGCCTCATTAAGCCCTTCGGTTTCACTCAGTCCATCCGCCTCCGAGTCAGCATCAGCTTCCGCGTCTCTTTCGCCATCAGCCTCCCTCAGTCCCAGCGCCTCTCTCAGTCCCTCGGCATCTCTTAGCCCCAGTGCCAGTTTGTCACCGTCAGCCTCCCTGTCTCCCTCGGCTTCGCTTTCTCCTTCAGCTTCTTTATCGCCGTCAGCATCTTTAAGCCCTTCCGCCTCTTTGTCCCCCTCGGCCTCGGAATCTGCAAGTGGGAGTGCGTCTCTGTCACCGTCCGCTTCTCTCTCCCCCAGTGCTTCCTTCTCTCCTTCGGCTTCTCTATCACCCAGTGCCAGTCTGTCTCCTAGTGCAAGTGTTAGCGCTTCAGCGTCAGCCAGCTTGAGCCCTTCGGCTTCTTTATCTCCTTCGACTTCACTTAGTCCCAGTGCTTCTTTGAGCCCAAGTGCATCACTAAGTCCATCAGCTTCACTTTCTCCCTCTGCCTCTTTGTCACCTAGTGCCTCTCTCAGTCCCAGTGCTTCCCTATCTCCTTCCGCTTCTCTAAGTCCGAGTGCATCATTATCGCCTAGTACCTCTTTGTCCCCATCTGCCTCATTAAGTCCATCAGCTTCACTTTCACCCAGTGCGTCACTAAGTCCCTCGGCATCGGCTAGCGCATCAGCTTCAGCATCAGCGTCTCGGTCTTTAAGTCCCAGCGCATCCCTTTCTCCTAGCGCTAGTTTGTCACCAAGTGCTTCACTCTCACCTTCGGCTTCTCTTTCGCCATCTGCTTCTTTGTCACCAAGTGCTTCTATCAGCCCTTCCGTAGGTGGCAGCGCATCCTTGTCTCCCTCTGCCAGTCTGTCCCCCTCGGCATCATTAAGTCCCTCCGCTTCCCTTAGCCCGAGTGCTTCTCTCTCACCCAGCGCCAGTTTGTCACCGTCGGCCTCCCTGTCCCCTTCCGCCTCGGTCAGTCCCTCGGCCTCTTTAAGCCCCAGCGCGTCGCTCTCACCCAGCGCCAGTTTGTCACCAAGTGCTTCCTTGAGTCCCTCCGCTTCTCTGTCACCATCCACTTCTTTGTCCCCTTCTGCTTCATTAAGTCCCAGCGCCTCCCTGTCTCCTTCGGCCTCTTTAAGCCAGTCGGCTTCGCAATCAGCCAGCGAAAGTGCGTCTCTGTCACCCTCGGCATCCCTTTCACCCTCCGCCTCTCTCTCACCCAGCACGTCCTTGTCTGCTTCGGCTTCCCTCTCCCCCAGCGCCTCACTCAGTCCCTCCGCTTCACTTTCCCCTTCAGCTTCATTAAGCCCCAGCGCTAGTTTGTCTCCCTCAGCTTCTTTGTCACCCTCGGCATCGGGATCTGCTAGCGCGTCTTTGTCCCCCTCGGCCTCTTTAAGCCCCTCCGCTTCACTCTCACCCAGTGCGTCACTAAGTCCATCGGCATCTGCCAGCGCATCGGCATCAGCGAGTTTGAGCCCATCTGCTTCTCTTTCCCCCAGCGCCAGTTTGTCCCCTTCGGCCTCCCTTTCTCCTTCGGCATCCCTTTCCCCCTCCACCTCTCTCTCGCCCAGCGCGTCTTTGTCTCCTTCTGCATCCTTGTCGCCCAGCGCTAGTTTATCACCCTCACCTTCATTATCACCCAGCGCTTCTCTCAGCCCCTCGGCATCCCTTTCACCCTCCGCTTCCTTGTCACCTAGTGCATCATTGAGTGAATCCGTGTCATTGTCACCCAGCGCTAGTTTGTCTCCCAGCGCATCTCTTTCTCCCTCCGCTTCTTTATCCCCATCTGCATCTCTTAGTCCCAGTGCGTCTTTGTCCCCATCGTCCTCTCCGTCAGTAGCCGGATCTGCTAGTTTGTCTCCCAGTGCATCTCTTTCTCCCTCGGCATCATTAAGTCCATCGGCGTCGCTTTCACCCTCCGCGTCTTTATCACCCTCAGCTTCCCTTTCTCCTTCAACCAGTGCCTCTGTATCAACATCGGCGTCAGCCAGCGCGTCATTATCCCCCAGCGCCTCCGTTTCCCCCAGCGCCTCATTAAGCCCGTCAGCCAGCGCCAGTGCCTCGCTTTCCCCTTCGGCCTCCGTTTCCCCCAGCGCCTCATTAAGCCCGTCAGCCAGCGCAAGTGAATCAGTCTCACCATCAGCCTCTGTGTCGCCCAGCCCCTCAATTAGTCCATCTGCGAGTGGTAGTGCATCTTTATCACCATCAGCATCTCTTTCACCGTCAGCATCTCTTAGTCCATCTGCAAGTGCAAGTCTTTCACCTTCCCCATCTCCTTCTGTCTCACCGAGTGCCAGCGAGAGTCCTTCCGCATCCTTGTCGCCATCGGCCAGCCCTTCCGCGGGTGGGCAAAGTGGTTCGGCATCTCTTTCACCTTCGCCATCCCCGTCAGCCGCTCCCAGCGGTCCTTCCGCATCCGTTTCTCCATCAGCAACCGCTGCAAGCACTTCAGCATCTGTATCTGTATCACCTTCAGCCGCTGCCGAATTAGTGCCCCCCCCTGTCCCCTCGATGTCCAGAAATTCTCCTCTTCTTAATGAACTTCGCTACAGTGAGGGTTTCTCCGCTATGGCGATCAGGAAAACAATTCCCACCTGGAATACTCCCGGCAGGCCGAAAAAACCAAAGAAGGGAACCTTCGGACTTAATTCTCAAACAAATAATTTGGAACTTTGGAATGGGTCTGTATGGTTAACTTTACCCATGATATAAATATATAGCCATAAGGCAGTTTTATAGCGAGTAAAAAACAAAATGTCATATTTATTTTTATTTTTTACTAGATATATAGCTTCAATTAGAAACAAAATGTTTATCGCGGCAAAACCCCGATTGTAAAATCGGGGGTTGCCAAAAATCGGACGAAGTCCGACAGCGATATAATACCCCGACCGTAAGGTCGTGGGTATTTAATATTAAAAACCGACATTTTGTTTTGAGAAAGCTATATGCATAACTCCCCGATCTTCATTGATATCGGACAAGGCTTATCAGTCATGGCCGGAATGCCCACAATTACCTACTGGGCTGCCCACAGCCGGCCGAAAAATCCAAGGAAGGGAACCTTCGGATTTAATTCAGACACAAATAGTTTGGAATGCTGGAGGTATAGTATTTAAGTATGCCCGCCCAAAACCTATCCAGGACAAATGCGGATGACATCTATTGCCACATCTACAATCGCGGAATTGAACACAAAACCATCTTTAACGATACCCAAGATTATCAAGTCTTCCTTGGCTATTTGCAGGATTATCTCTCCACACCCGCCGATCCCGAAACCACCAAAAAGACTTTTAGCATCAAGGGCCGCGTTTTTCGAGGCACACCGCACCAATCCAAAAATTATTTCAACCAAGTTGAACTCTTAGCCTATAGTTTACTACCGAGTCAATTCCATTTGCTTGTGCATCAAATAACTAAAGACGCTGTCGAAGGGTTAATCAGGTCTTTGTGCACTAGATATTCAATGTATTTCAACAAAAAATATCAACGCTCCGGTTCCCTGTTCCACGGCCCATATAAATCGGTTCTGATCGAGGATGAAACCCTCCTCCTGCGTCTAACCCGTTACTTCCACACCAGCAGCTATTCATCGTACCCGGAATATTTAGGTACAAGAATCACTCCCTGGGTTAAACCCACAGCTGTTCCAGGGGACTATAAAGATTTTGTGGAAAAATACGAACCCAGCCAAAAGGAAAAAGAGACTTTTGGCGAAATCACCCTTGGGAGTGACAGTCAGCATCTTGAAAGGAGAAACCCTGCAAGCAATGTTAGACCGTCCGAATTACTGGCGATAGGCACAATATTTTTGCTGCTTCTTGCCCTCGGACTAAGAAACATCATGTCTTCCCCAACTCCTCAAGTTCTATCCAATGCGGTAGAGATAAAACCAACAACAGCTGATCCTACTCCCACAGTTGAACCCAGCCCCACTCCCGAGAACCCAGGCGGAAACACCGGCAGTGGGAACCCCATGCTGACAATTAAAATTACCGACGGGTCTGCAAGCGTTAACATCCGCCAAGAACCGTCAGTTGGTTCGAACAAGATCGGCTCAGCCAAAGATTCCGACATTTTCGAATTCGTTTCCCTAGATTCAGGCTGGTATGAAATCAAATTATCCGATGAATCAACTGGATTTATATCAGCAAGGTATATACAAGTTATAGAACAAACATATAACTAATGAATAAAACTATAACATACAGTAGCTTTGTAATTGCCGGCCTGATCATGGTCATTGCTTTTGTGACTGCCACCACTTACACCCAGTTGGCTGTCGCCGTTATTCTTTACCCCCTGTTTATTTATTTTGCCTTTAAAGTTTTTCCTCGCAAAACTATCCAACCGGAGAGCGTGAAACCGTCCCAAAAAGAGAGTGAGGGTATTGCAGATATTGATAAACGGACATTCTTAAAGCTGATCGGGGCTACGGGGCTTTCGTTTTTTCTCTACTCGATTTTTATTAAAAAGGCGGGTACTCCCTTCTCACTTTTTGGAAGTAAGTCAGAATCCGGAACGGTCTCTCTTGAAGACTCAGCCGGTGATAAAATTGACCCGGTAGAAAAACAGCCCACGGACGGATATAGACTTACCGAACTTGATGATTCCATCATCGCCTATTTCGGATATACCCACAAGGACGGCTCCTGGTTTATTATGAGAGTAGATACGGAAACGGGTTCTTACCGCTATGTGCGGGGGGATTCTGACTTTACCATTGGTTGGGCCGACCGTGAACATTCCAAATACGACTACTACGCCAACGTCTTTTAGATACCGGTAGAGTGGACGGAAAGCGGCACCAAATCCCCGGCTTCAGATAGATTTGCTATTTAGCATTTTCTCAAATATTTCGGCCTGTTCGATTGCATCATCCAATGCGTTATGTGTATGTTTTTGTTTAGAAGGAAATTGTGCCCGGATCTGCTTTTTGGTCGTTTCTCTCCACTCGGTTTTCTTCATTCCCATATAATACGCTTTTATATCCAACCCGCTTATTCCAAACGGGTCCCTTCCCAAAAACTTCATAAAATACCAGTGAGTAAACGACCAGTCAAAAGTAGCATTAAAAGCGACAAAAACAGGCCTGTCATCACCACACACCTCCTCTATCCATTTTTCAAATCTTCCCATCGCCTCCGCGGGCCTCTCCCCCTTTACTTTTAGGTCTGGCATTGATAATCCGCCCACTTCAAGCGCTCGTTTGTCAAAATTATCATTTAGGGGTTTTAACTCTGCATACAAAGTACTGTGTGTATTTCCAACAACACACGCTCCAAAAGAAAGCATACTGAATTCTCCCGGAATCGGACCGGAAGCTTCGATATCAACAGAAATATAAATTTCCTTCCTGGAAATCGTGTTTTTCGGGTTAAACATACAATTGTCATTATATCTCGCAATAACCGCGCAAGGGAAATTTAGCCAGTCAGGCGGACTTAACAACCTTGTCACGAAATGTCATTGCGAGCCTGCCTGCCGGCAGGCGGGTCGTACGAAATCGCCACGCTCTCCCAAAAAATCGCTGCCGACCTTGATTCCCAACTCAAAATCTCTATAATCTAAATGCCGCATTGGTCCATATTTAAGACGGGAAGACACCCGCCCCGAATAAGGTAGCCCCTTGTGGGATAAAGCCGGTCGTAAGACGCAGGCAGGTGAGTAGGGCACTTGGGTTTAAGCGGGTAATGTGGGTTCAAATCCCACATGCGGCACTTATTCCTCTTGCCTCTTTGCACCCATCTGCTACAGCCGTAATGCAATACGGCCAAGTGCAATACAATGCCCGCAAAAAATACTGTTAAGGTCTATTTTAATACCTTGACAACTCCAAAAATGCAGCTAATATGGAGTTATGTACTCCAGAAATATACAATTACCCACGGCCAAAAGCTTTTTCCTTTTTGGCCCTCGGGCCACGGGTAAAACCACTCTTATTAAAACCCGCTATCCCCATACGCTTTACCTCGATCTGCTCAACTCCCAACTATACCAAAGTCTTTTAGCCAATCCCGGTCGCCTGCAGGAGCTCATTCCTCCTGATTTTAACAATTATATTGTTCTCGACGAGGTCCAGCGCGTTCCCCAACTTTTAAATGAAGTCCATCGCGCCATCGAAAGTTCCAACCATCATCGCTTTATCCTCACCGGCAGCAGCGCCAGAAAATTGCGCCGCCAGGGGCACAACCTTCTCGCCGGACGCGCTCTTACTTACCACCTGCACCCGCTTTCTGCCGCCGAGCTGGGAGCTGACTTTGACCTTAAAAATGCTCTTCGCTACGGCACCCTCCCCGCGATTTTTCAAGAGTCAGACCGGGGCGGATATCTTCACTCTTACGTCGACACTTATCTGCGGGAAGAAATTATGCAGGAAGGTTTAACCCGCAATTTATCTGCTTTTTCCAGGTTTTTGGAGATTGCCAGTTTTTCCGTCGGCTCTCCCGTCAACACCACCGCTATAGCCAGAGACTCCATGATCGGACGCAAAGTCGTCGAAAATTACTTTTCTATTCTCCAGGATCTCATGCTCGGTTACCTCCTTCCCGCCTTCACTCGCCGGGCCAAAAGAAAGGTCGTTTCTCATCCAAAATTCTATTTTTTTGACACCGGTATTTTCCAGACTCTTCGGCCAAAAGGCCCTTTGGATAATGCTTCAGAAATTGGCGGGCATGCGCTGGAAAACCTATTTTTTCAAAATCTCATATCAATCAACGATTCTCAATCCTTGGGTTATAACTTTTACTATCATCAAACGCTTGGCGGAAGCGAGGTAGACTTTGTCGCTTATGGCCCCCGGGGATTTTTCGCCTTTGAAATCAAGCATTCACCCCACTTTTCCCCTTCTCAACTACGCGGGCTTACCGCTTTCAAGCAGGAGTACCCGGAAGTCAAACTATATTTTATCTACACCGGCACCCAAACCCTCTATGTCAAAAACACTACTGTCCTCCCCGCCCACACTGCCTTACTCACCCTCCCCTCTATACTTAAATAATCTACGGACTTGACAATCTTGTACGAAAATGATAACCTCACGTTATGATTTCAATACAAAAACTGCAACAGGCCGTCTTTGAGTCCCGGGAATTCGACCCAGCCAAACTGGTTAAAAGACCAAAGTATCTCGATTGGCTTTCGAAAGCCGCGAATAATCCCCTTATTAAAGCGGTAGTCGGATTTCGCCGTTCAGGCAAATCATTCCTCCTTAAAATGCTCTCCCGGTCACTTATTGATAACGGAGTTGCTCCGTCAAACATTTTCTATCTCAATTTTGAAAACGATCTTTTAATTGATATCAAAAACGTCAAAGATTTGCGCTATCTTTGGGAAATGTATTTGCGGGAGGTGGCCGACTTAAACTCCCCCATTTATATCATCTGGGACGAGGTTCAACTGGTTCTTGGGTGGGAAAAGCTGGTCAGGTCACTCTACGAACAAAATAAATATAATATTTTTATCAGTGGTTCAAACAGCCAGCTTCTTTCTGGTGAATTAAGTTCCAGCCTATCCGGCCGAAGCCTCCAATTGGAAGTCAGGCCGTTTAGTTTTCGTGAATATCTTGATTACCGGCACCTTGATCTAAATTCATACTATTCCCATAAGCCCCAAATCGATCAGGCATTTATGGTCTATCTGTATCGTGGAGGTATCGCCGAACAATTTGACCTCGATGCCGATTTTTCTGCTAATTATCAATCAGGTCTGATCCAAAAAATAATTCTGGACGACATAGTCAAAAGATATAACATCGACAATGTAAACACCCTGCGGGAAGTATTTGAATTCATCCGCGGCAATATCACCTCTACTTTATCTCTTCGAAAAATCGTAAATCGTCTGGATAATCAGGGCTTGAAAGTTTCCCCAACCACAATTGATAATTATATTAATTACTGGGGTACGACTTATGCCCTGGAGAGACTTACTAAATTTGACTATCGCTTAAGCCGTGTTTTTGACCGCAGTGCTAAATATTATGTTGTCGATAATTTGTTAATAAAGGGCGGCCGTGAAGCGGATGAAAAAAGATTGGAAAACCTGGTCTTCAACGAACTTATCAGAAGGTATGGCCGGGCCAACATTTTTTTTGGCCAGGACGCTAATGGCTACGAAATCGATTTTATTGTCAAAAGCCAAGAAAAATTCTTGACTATTCAGGTTTGTTTACAGCTCAACGATCAAAACGCCAAGCGGGAGTTTGGCAACTTAATTCTGGCCGATAAACACCTAAAAAGCGAGGGGGTCGTCCTTTTCGTTGATGATATCCGGACGCATTCTACTCCCAAAAATGCTAAACCGGTTATTGAATGGCTGGGCCAAAAGCCATATTGATCATAGTGGCGTTTGACGATTCCGGCCTGATTTGATATAGTCAATTAGACTAATAATTAGACTGATTACTCGACTGGTTTCAGACTGATTAAATATGGTAGATACAACAATTTTTAAGCCATTTTTCACAACCTTTATATCTAACTTTGTTTGGACTCCTCAAACATTGCCTTTTACTAGTGAGGAAATTATTGCGTTAGATAAAGACCTTTCAGTGTATGAACAAGTATTCTTAAACCCTGATATTGAAAAGAACCTTGTTAGTAAAAATGAGCTATTAGCTTCGTTTGCTATTTCAAAAGCTGAAGATTCGCAACTTTCTCTTCAAGAAGCACAAGATGTTTATAATCTGATTCTTTCTGATCCAAACTATGATTTTATCCGCGAAAAATTAAAAGCTAAGAAGAAATTAACGAATAAGGATTATGACGAGCTTGAGTTTTTTAATATCCTTAAAACATTTAGAAACATTAATCAAGAACCTTTTACAATAGATGATTTAACCCCTTTAAAAATTCGTAGACTCCACATCAATCTTACGCAAGGGCTTGATATCTTCAAAGACTATCTTTCGGATTTTACTGTCTATAAATCCGGAATTTGGCGCGATAATGACCTCATTAGGGTAGGAAGCTATGTGCCGGCACCTCATGCGGAAATAGAAAAGGCGGTTATAGAGCTTATTGCATGGCTCAAAGAGAATCAAACAATCACCGCCGTTGCGGCCTTTCATACAGCTCTCTACGGTTTGCATCCTTTTAATAACGGTAACAAGAGAATCTGTCGAATTCTTGAGCATATTCTCTTGCGCAGCCTCAACATTAATAGTAAGAACCTGTATAGCACGTCATATTATTATCATCAGCAGAAAGCCCGGTATTATAAGTATCTCCTTTTCTCACTCGAAAGAAAGAATTTAAATCATTTCGTGGCATTTGTTCAGGAAGCGCTCGTGTTGTCAATTATAGATGTCGTAAAAACAAGTCTTGAGGCAAAGCGCCTTGAGTTTATCAAAAGACAAGATCTTGTTGGACAAATGGCTCTTGTTTTAAAACCGCTTATCAAACGAAGTGAGGTGCAGTTCAAAAACCTTGCTCGGATAACCCGAGGTAAAATTGCCAGACAAACGCTGGTAACCTATCTCGCAAGAGCAGTGAACCAGGGAATTCTTCACAGACGGGAAACGGGGAGAGTAACATACTACGGTTTGAATTTTGAGGCTCCGGAGATTGAAACACTCCAAAAGTGGCTTGCGTTTGCAAATGAACGATTAGCCTTTATTCCCGACAATATTAAGCTGTCGTGAATCCAAAAAAAGTTCACCCAAAGGCCGGGCCAAAAGCCATATTGACCATAGCCGTCATACCTGAATTTGCAAAAGTATGACGGATATATACCCATCGAAATGCGTGTATTCGCATGTAATTTACCTAATGATGGGTATATATCCCCAGTTTGGAAAAATAGGACTACAGATAGTTAATATTTGCCTCGAGCAACTTCATAAAGTCCCGACAGAAACTATCAACAAAGCCCGTATCCTTGAAAAATGATTTTAGATCGTTAAAGAGATCTTTTGGATCAATCCTCCCTGCTTTCTCCAAAATCATCTTTCTCAATATATTTCTATCACCAACACCCAATAATCCCTCTACCCTCTGTAGGTTTACCTTAAATCCCGTCTTTTTAACCTCCCCCAACATCCAGATTAAGTCAAAAACATCTCTTCCTTTAAATGATTCCATCTGTTTGTTCCCCTTTTTATATTCCCTGGTCAAAAAAGCGGTGATTTTGTTGGCAAAAAGTGTCGAAAAATCATAAGTCTTAGCCAGAAAAGAGAAATCGTAAGAGGAAAAAAGCTGGCTTTCAGTACCAAAATTCTTATCCTTGTTAAAAGAGAAGTCCAAACGCAAAAATAAAATGTCGCTATCGCTGGCAGTCGAGAAGCCGATTTCTCTTAAAACGGGAAACTTCAAAAAAATAGTTTGGTTCTTAAACTTCAAATCGAGATCCTTGTATTGCAGATCTTTTGTAAAATATCCCTTCAGATCTTTTTCAAACTCATCGAAATCAAAACTCGCATCAATAACATCGAAGTCCAGGTCTTCCGAAATCCTGGGCAACCCGTAAAATTTTCTGAGGCAAGTTCCCCCGGTAAAGATAAGGTTTTTGTAGGCAGATGTATAAATGAAGTTCAAAACAAAAACCTGAAGCTCTTCTTTGAGTAGATTCCTGATAAAATCCCTATTTGCAAGGCTTCCGCTTCTTGTAATTACTCCTTTTAAATCTTGTATTACCATTTTAGTTTTTTTAACTCCTTCTTAATTTTATATGACCCGGACTCAAAAACAATCTTTTTAAACTCCTGCCGGTCATTCTCCTCAAACAGATCCCAATTGATTCTTAGATCTTCCAGTCTTCCCGGCTTTCTAAAATATAAAAGGTCAAAAAGAGCTTTGGCTTTAGTTGCAAATTTGATTCTTTTGTCTTCAAAGTTTCTAACTTCGAAACCATCAAAAAGATTATCTTTTATATTTTTGTAAATAAAATTACTCAACTTATTTTTATAGGTTCTTCCGGTTTTTGTTGTAACCGAGGTGATCGCATAAACACCTTCGGGAATTACTCCAAACTTGGAAAGAGCATACTCCAAAGAGATATACGATGGATATCTGATAATATTTGCCAGGTATTCCAAATACTGCTCCTTTAGTCCTGGATTCTTAGCCAAACTTAGCAGATATAAACGGCTTACATAAAGACCTTTTTTTAGCGCAACAATTTCTCCTTTTTTAAGGAGCCTTTTGACCCAATAGTTTAGGTTCTCCCCCTCTTTACCCAGAATCACCCCAAGGGTAATTTTATTGAAATAAGGTAACTGTTCCATAATTAGTAGAATACTTTACCAATTCTAGAGCATAAATGGGGCTTGTCAAGCCCTGACTTCAAGGCTGGACACAAAAAGCCATATTGACCATATCCCCTGTTGGAAACATTTGAAACGATCCAATCCTAGCGCTTAACAACCCACCAAAAAATCCGCTTTCGCGGATTTTGGCGGTTCCACCCGAACAGGGTCAGATCTGGCCTCTCATCTAACCGAAAGGATATCAGATAATCCGAATTATGTCAATAGTGAAAAGAGTGTGGACCCGCCGGGATTTGTCCCGCAAAGCGGGATCCCGCTCTGCGGGAAACCCGGTAGGTTTGGGTTATCAAGCCAACCTGGTAAACCTGCCGAGCCCACACCTCTTTAATTGTAACAAATCTGAAAATTATTAAGGGCCAGCCCAAAAGCCATATTGACCATATCCCCTATTGGAAAAATTTGAGACAATCAATCAAATAATCCATGTCGTAATACAATACGGCCAAGTGCAATACCACTACAGGCACCTAAATCCCCGGCTGGAGAAAAACAAAAGAGTTAATCTAGTAATACTTGCTCAATTCGTTTAAGAGCGGTTCAGGAAAACTGTCAATCACTGGTTTCATACTTTTTGGCAGAAAGTGCGCCAACTCATCTCCAAATTTGATTTTTTTACTAACGATTATATCTTTTACTTTTTTGAGATCTTCTTTCTCGGAAACGGTCAATTCTCCATTTCTTAACAGAAAATAGATATCATAAAAATCTCTCGGCTTGCTCCTGGTCAGGGCAGCCTGAATTTTTTCACCTATCATTTCTCTCTTGGGCAGCAAGCATGCCTGATAAGTTGCCACGTATTCATTTACAATGTCGATTACATCGTAATCATTCCCTATTATCCTTCTCAATGAGATTTGTATACTAATCGGAATTCTTTGATCCAATATGCCAACAAAAAGATTGGCCAAATATCCACCCGTTGTTCCTTTTGCCTCCTCGATATCACATGTCAGTCCGGTATTTGACAAGTTTTCCAAAACAGCCAGGATTATTCTTTCTATTTCATCCTGTCCAATCCCACTGGCAGAAAAATCTAAATCTTCCGAAAATCGTGGACTCCTGTAGGCCACCCGGTAAGCCGTTCCCCCTTTGAAAAGCAATTTGTTAGAATTTTTTACCTGATACAACGAAGACAAAAACAAATGTTGGGCATATTCACGATAAACATTTTCCTTGACCGTTTGAAACTTGTTCTGAATTATTAATAAACGGGCGTGAGTTAACATTATATTTTAAAAACCTTATAGCGAGTAAAAAATGTCATATTTATTTTTGTTTTTTACGAGATATATAGCTTCAATTAGAACAAAATGTTTATTTTAAAAACCGACATTTTGTTTTGAGAAAGCTATATTCACTAGCTTATTTAATCTTCTATCATCAAACAAATTAGCATAATCAAAGATTTTCTGCCTGTCTAGCTTCGTTAGATCCATTCTGTCATTACCGACTCTTTTACCCAGAGCTACAAAATACAAATAATCTACCACGGACTTCTCCGGATCCGCCACAAAAGCGTCGTCAACTAATACATAGCCTGCGTAGGCTTGCGTTTTAATTTTGTAATATCTATAGGTAGTTTGCTCATCATCAAACTCTCTTGTGGCCTTTGTAGTCACAGACGTAACGGTATAGACCGTTTCGGGAATAATATTGTATTTGGACAGTGCGGAATCCAAAGATATGTAAGATGGATTATAGATTCTGTTTGCAATCCTGAATTTGTTGTCAACTTCGCCTTTAAGATAAAACACTCCTTTTTTTGGACTTATCAGATAACCTAGTTTTTTGTACCTCGATAACTTGACTGCAGATACATCACTGGCAATATTAAACAAATTTATAAAATCCTGGCTCGTAAATACCTCCAGGTTGTGGTTTTTTAGTTCCTGCCTAGCTTGCTGGAAATTCATTTTATAAACATTTTTGTTAAGTATATGAATCCATTATAGTCAAATAACTAGATTTTGCAACTGCAAACTGGAAGTAAGATGGGTATATCAAACCTGAAAATTATTAAAGGCCGGGCCAAAAGCCATATTGACCATATCCCCGGTTGGAAAAACCTGAAAAAAACTCTTGACAACTCCAAATTACATAGTAAAATAGAGTTATGTATACCAGATTACTCAATCCGGCTCCTAATCATAGCTATTTTCTCTTTGGTCCCAGAGGGACAGGTAAGACTACATGGATTCGTTCTCATTATCCTGAGTCAATTTACATAGATCTTTTGCGCACTGATGTCTATACTCAATTACTTGCAAATCCGGAAACTTTGGAGTCGTATATCCCCCACGACTTTAATGACTTTATTATTATTGATGAAGTTCAGCGTATTCCGGAACTATTAAATGAGGTCCACCACCTTATTGAGAGTCCCAAACATTATAAATTCATATTGACAGGTAGTAGTGCGCGCAAACTGCGACGTCAGGGTGTTAATCTCCTCGCGGGACGAGCTTATACGTATTACGTTTACCCGCTTACTATTAATGAGCTTGAAAAAGATTTTGATTTGCAAAAAGCTCTTCGTTTTGGTACTTTACCAGCCATTTATTCTAATAATAATCCTCATGAGTATTTACAAAGTTATTTAAGCACGTATCTTGAACAAGAAATTAATCAAGAGGGAATGACGCGAAACTTATCAGCTTTTTATCGTTTTTTACAGATAGCCAGCTACTCTCAAGGCTCCCCTGTCAACACTTCATCAATTGCCCGTGAAGTTGGAATCCACAATAAAGTTGTTGATAATTATTTTACTATTCTTATTGATCTTCTTATGGGTTCATTCCTACCGGCATTTACTCGCAGAGCCAAAAGACGCCTAATTTCAAAACCCAAATTCTATCTTTTTGATCCGGGAATTTATAATACCGCTAGACCAAAAGGATATCTGGACAAAAATAGTGAAATTGACGGAATTTCTCTGGAAACACTCTTTTTAAATCATTTAATGGCAATTAACGAGTATTACAGTCTTGAATATACATTTACATATTTTAGAACAGCAAGTGGTTTAGAAGTTGACTTTATTGCTTATGGACCACGAGGTTTCCACGCTTTTGAAATAAAATTAACAAAAAATATCTTCCCTAAACACTTAAAGGGGCTTCGTGCTTTTTCTAAAGATTATCCGGAAGCAAAACTGCATCTTTTATATACTGGGGATAAAGAACTTTATTTTGGAAATATTACCGCCGGCCCGGTACAAAACGCGCTAGCAAATCTTTCTAAAATACTTAGTTCATAACTATATCTCAAGGAATAGGTGCTTTTCCTCCTGCGGGTTTTCAAAAGACCGTAGTGGCAACCAAAGGCTGGGCCCAAAAACGATATTGACCATATCCCCCGGTGGAAAAATTTGAGACAATCAATCAAATAATCATGTCGTAATACAATACGGCCAAGCGCAATACAATGCTCAAAATATACCGCTTCTTGCCGCTTCTTTATTGTTTGAACACTTCTAACAGGGAGGCAGCCTAATATGGCCAACGCCCAGGTTCTCTACGCCGAAGATGTCAGCGGCACCATCACAGCTAATTCCTCAACCTGGGTGGACGTGTGCACTATCCCGGCGGCGAGTTTTACGACCGGTAAAAACTATCTCATCCTTGCCAACCTAGTCGCTAAACCGGGCGATGCTGCTGATGATGTGGGGGTACGGCTGGTACATGGAACGACACCTACAGTCTTCACCGATGCCTCGGTGAGATGGGAAGGAGAGGGTAACACCCAGGAACGCGAAACCTCATACCTGTTCCAGTACCTCCAGCCCGCCACCACCGAGTTGGTCAAACTCCAAATTAATAACGCGCAGGGCACACAAATTCATACCGCTATTCTAGGGCAAGTCATCGCCATCAACCTCGATGACGTGGGCGTGGACGGCACAAATTACTTCTGGGCCGAGGACCTCACCAATTACACCCTCACCAATACCCCCACTGCAAAGGCCACCACGGCTTCCTTCACACCCAACGGAACAGACCGGTGGTTGTTCGTTGGCCACCAGATTGTTGATGTGGGCGCCGTCGTCACTACACCGATCGGGTTCGAGTTGTACGACAGTGTGGCGGGCGTGGTGAGTTCCTGCCAGATGGAAGGGGAAAAATCAGCTGACATCCGGCCGGATAACCTCTATTGGGTAGGTGTACCCACAAACTCTGCCCGCACCCTGGCGGTCAGGCCGTTCCAAAGCGGAGCTACCCCAGATGCGGTAATGCTCGCCTCACGGGTCATCGCCATCAACCTGTCCAAATTCGCCCAGTCGGCATCTGCCTTTGACGCCACAGAAGTAGATCCGGCCACGACGCCGACGTATTCGACAGTCGCCACCGTCGCCCCCACTCCGACCAATACCGGCAACTGGGTCATTATCGCCTTCAGCACCGTTGACGCAAACGAGATTACAACTGACCTGGAGACGCGCCTCCAGATCAATCCGGACGGTGGCGGCCTGGTCTCCGACCCCGCCTATCCGACGACGCCCCCCAGTATCAACCAAAATGACGTCACAGATGAAGTACCGTTTAGCATTTTCAATTTGGCATCTCTCACGTCGGGTGCAGCCCGCACTATCAATTGGGACTGGCGCCAAGTGACCGGCACCACCGGCCGGGTCGAGGACAACGGATTAGTTGCGTTTAGCGTAGCGCTTCCATCAGCCGGCAGCGCTAGCCTCAGTCCATCGGCCTCTTTATCGCCCTCAGCCAGTCTGAGTCCGTCTGCATCTCTTTCCCCCAGTGCTTCTTTAAGTCCTAGTGCATCTCTTAGCCCCTCGGCATCATTAAGTCCTTCGGCCTCTCTTAGCCCCAGTGCCTCCCTGTCTCCCTCCGCCTCCCTGTCCCCCAGCGCTTCTTTGTCGCCTAGCGCTTCTTTGAGTCCGTCGGCTTCTCTGTCCCCATCGTCCTCTCCGTCAGTGGCCGGATCTGCCAGTTTATCTCCCAGCGCCTCTTTGTCTCCTTCCGCCTCGCTGTCTCCCTCGGCTTCGCTCTCCCCCAGCGCCTCCCTTAGTCCATCGGCTTCACTGAGCCCTTCGGCCTCCCTGTCTCCCTCCGCCTCGTTATCTCCCAGTGCATCCCTCTCGCCCAGCGCAAGTCTTTCCCCATCCGCCAGTGTCAGCGCGTCGGCCTCGGCCAGTTTGAGTCCATCCGCATCTCTTAGTCCATCGGCATCCTTATCACCTAGTGCTTCTTTGTCTCCGTCGGCTTCCTTGAGTCCATCAGCATCACTCTCACCTTCGGCATCATTGTCTCCCTCTGCCTCTCTTTCTCCCAGCGCCAGTTTGTCTCCTTCTGCCAGCACCAGCGCCTCGGCGTCAGCAAGTTTAAGTCCATCCGCGTCATTGTCACCATCAGCTTCCCTAAGTCCCAGTGCCAGCTTGTCGCCTTCTGCTTCCCTTTCTCCTTCTGCTTCACTAAGCCCATCGGCATCATTATCGCCTTCGGCTTCACTTTCGCCTTCCGCCTCCTTGTCTCCCTCGGCTTCAGTCAGTGCTAGTGCCTCTGCCTCTTTGTCTCCGTCAGCCTCCCTTAGCCCAAGTGCATCCTTAAGTCCCTCCGCCTCCCTGTCTCCTTCGGCAAGTTTAAGCCCCTCGGCATCGCTTTCACCCAGCGCGTCTCTTAGTCCAAGTGCTTCACTTTCACCATCCGCTTCCCTCTCACCCTCTGCTTCAGTCAGCGCGTCGGCGTCGGCGAGTTTAAGTCCATCCGCGTCTCTTAGCCCCAGTGCCTCGTTGAGTCCGTCCGCCTCTTTGAGTCCGTCGGCTTCATTAAGTCCGTCAGCATCATTAAGCCCTTCGGCATCACTGTCTCCCAGCGCCTCCCTCTCCCCCAGTGCCAGTCTTTCCCCATCGGCCAGTGTCAGCGCCAGTGCGTCCGCCTCCCTTTCTCCCTCGGCCTCACTCTCTCCGTCAGCGTCCGTCAGTCCCAGCGCCTCGCTTTCACCTTCAGCGTCTTTGTCACCGTCAGCTTCATTAAGCCCGTCCGCCTCGTTAAGTCCCAGCGCTTCCCTTAGTCCAAGTGCTTCACTTTCACCGTCTGCTTCAGTCAGCGCGTCGGCATCAGCCAGTTTGAGTCCGTCTGCGTCTCTTAGTCCCAGCGCCAGCTTGAGTCCATCTGCTTCCCTGTCACCCAGCGCTTCCCTCTCCCCTAGTGCCAGTTTGTCTCCTTCAGCATCGTTGTCGCCCTCGGCCTCCCTCTCACCGTCCGCTTCCCTGTCCCCCTCAGCCAGCGTCTCGGCTTCCGCCTCTGCCTCCCTCTCTCCCTCGGCCTCGCTTTCTCCGTCAGCGTCATTAAGTCCTTCGGCCTCTCTTTCCCCAAGTGCTTCCCTCAGTCCGAGTGCATCACTAAGTCCCTCTGCTTCCCTGTCACCCAGCGCCAGTTTGTCCCCCTCTGCCTCTTTGAGCCCGAGTGCCTCTGAAAGTGCCTCGGCCAGCGCCTCCCTCTCGCCTTCGGCTTCTTTGTCTCCAAGCGCCAGTTTGTCACCTTCCGCTTCTCTCTCCCCTTCCGCCTCCTTGTCCCC
>VMGA01000060.1 GCA_007376345.1 Microgenomates group bacterium Gr01-1014_16
ACTTCGAACTCGCCGCCCGCCTCCGCGACAGAATCAACGAAATCAGTAATCTCTATAATTAATATCCAAGAAACCTAACACTTTTCTACTTTGAGTCTCATTCCGTTTATCGTAAACCAAGTTTCCACCCACTACTACCAATACCGCCAGTGTACTCATCATCATATCCATGCCATGGTTATCTATCCGCGGATCACCCATCGCTACTTGAGCAATTTCATTTACCAATCCAAACACACCAATAACTAACGGTACCGCATACCTCATCATCCTAAAAAAAACCTCCCCTTTTTTATCTTCTTGGTTAAGACATGAAACCTCCGCCATCGAAAAAACGCAGTTGGCTAGACCCATCAGGGCGAGTGGTAAAAAAAAGGAGGTAGCTGACGTTTGGTTATTAAGCAATTCTTCCCATTTTGCTAAACTATTTGATCCTACATAAACATTTTGTTGCAAATCATACGCCAAATTATAAAAAATCAATCCAGCAGTTCCCTCCAAAGCTCCTCGATTAAAAGCTCCCTGAGCCGAACTCAATCTATTACTATTTAACACAGCCCATAGTATACCACGTCTGGAGTTTTCAGTCTTGAACAAAACCCGAATCTCCTCTACAATGAATGCCTATTGCATGCCAATCGTATGACCACGAATGACTTCATAAAAATCCGAGGTGCACGCGAGCATAATCTCAAAAACATCGACCTGGATGTTCCCAAGAACAAATTAGTCGTCTTTACGGGTCTTTCCGGCTCCGGCAAAAGCTCCCTGGCTTTCGACACCATTTATGCCGAGGGACAACGTCGTTATGTAGAATCGCTCAGTTCCTACGCTCGTCAATTTTTGGGGATCATGGACAAGCCCGATGTCGATCAAATAGAAGGCTTAGCTCCGGCTATTTCAATTGATCAGAAATCAGCCTCTCATAACCCCCGTTCTACCGTCGGAACGGTCACGGAAATCTATGATTATTTGAGATTATTATTTGCCCGCATCGGCCACCCTCACTGTCCAGTTTGTGGTCGCGAAATCGCCCAACTATCCGTCCAGCAAATAGTAGATCAGATATTGAATCTTGCGGTTTTGAATCTTGAATCTTCAAAAATAATTAAATTTTTGCTGCTCGCCCCGGTCATTCGCGACCGAAAAGGCGAATTTACCGATCTGTTTGCCAATTTGCGCCAAAAAGGTTATTCCCAAGCGCGGGTAGACGGAAAAATAATTGACTTGTCCGAAGACATTCTCATTTTAAAAAACAACAAACATTCAATAGAAGTTGTAGTTGATCGGTTAATCTTAGACAAAAAAACTGTCAGTGAAAATCGTTCTCGTATATTTGAGTCTGTCGAAAACGCCGTCAAAATCTCCGAAGGCCTGGTCATTTTATCCAAAGTTCTGGATAAGTCTTTTGACCTACCCCACAAGCCAAAAGATCTTGAAGATCATTTGTTTTCTGAACGCTTCGCCTGTCCGGTAGACAATATATCTTTGCCTGAAATTGAGCCCCGGATGTTTTCTTTCAACTCACCCCATGGTGCTTGTGCGACCTGTACCGGCCTAGGCACCCTGCTCAAAATTGATGAAAAACTGATTTTAAACCCCAATCTCACCATTTCCGAAGGCGGAATTTTGCCTTACGCCAATACCTTTACCTACGACTCCTGGTTTTCTCAAAAAATTCAACAATTTGTCCCGATAAAAATTCCGATCGGAAGGCTATCAGTCCATCAAAAAAAAGTGCTCTTGTTTGGCACTTCTCCTCACCCCTCTCCTGGCCAACGGCACGAGCGAAGCGAGAATTTAGGAGAGGGGGCAGGGGGTGAGGTAATCGGTCAGTTTGAAGGAATCATCAATAACCTAGAGCGCCGATACAAACAAACTCAATCCGACTTTGTCCGAAACGAAATCGAAAAATACATGCGCAAAGAAATTTGTCCATCGTGTGCCGGCGCCCGCCTCAAACCCGAATCATTGTCCGTAACCATCTCCGGCCAATCGATAATAGAAGTCTCCCGTCTGTCAATTTCAAATACCCTAAACACCCTAAATTCCCTAACTTCCCTAAGTACCCGCGAAAAAACTATCTCCACTCCCATTCTCAAAGAAATCAAAGAGCGTCTCGGTTTTCTTGTTTCCGTCGGTCTGGACTATCTCACTCTGGACCGCGCCGCCAACACCCTGGCCGGCGGTGAAGCCCAGCGCATCCGTCTGGCATCTCAAATCGGCTCCGGCCTCTCCGGCGTCCTTTATGTCCTGGACGAACCCTCAATCGGACTGCACCAGCGGGATAACCAAAGGTTAATCGATACTCTCAAGAGGCTAAGAGATCTGGGCAACTCGGTCATCGTTGTCGAACACGATCGGGACATGATGCTTCAGTCGGATTGGCTGGTCGATTTCGGCCCCGGCGCCGGCGAACACGGCGGCCACGTCGTCTCCCAAGGTCCTCCCCACCAAGTCATATCCGATCCCAAATCCCTCACAGGTCTTTATCTTTCTGGAAAAAAACAAATCATGACTATGAATGACCATCGTATGACCACGAATGACAATACATTATTGTTAACAGGTGCCACCGAGCATAATTTAAAAAATCTAACCGTCGAATTTCCCCTGGGCAAATTCATAACTATCGTCGGCGTCTCCGGCTCCGGCAAATCAACCCTTCTTATCGATGTCCTCTATCACGCCCTGGCCCAAAAACTCAACCCGGACCATAGGGAGAAACCGGGCAAATATGGTAATCTTCTGATTGGCACCCCTCTCCTGAATTCAGGAGAGGGGCAAGGGGGTGAGGTATTAGAAAATAACATCGAAAACTTCATTAATCGTGTCATCATGGTGGACCAATCCCCCATCGGCCGGACTCCCAGATCCAATCCTGCCACTTACACTGGCCTCTTTACTCCCATTAGGGAAATCTTTGCCATGACCCCTGAAGCCCGGGTTCGGGGCTACCTACCTGGTCGGTTCAGCTTCAACGTCAAAGGCGGCCGCTGCGAAGCTTGTGAAGGTGAAGGTCAAATGAAAATAGAAATGCAGTTTTTAGCCGATGTCTATGTCACCTGCGAAGTCTGTGGCGGTTCCCGCTACAATTCCGAAACTTTAGAAGTCCATTTTAAAAACAAAAACATTGCCGATATTCTCGCCATGACAGTGGAAACAGCTTTGGACTTCTTTTTTGCCATTCCGGCTATTACCGACAAACTCCAAACTCTAAAGGACGTCGGTCTGGACTATATCCGCCTGGGCCAACCCGCCCCGACCCTGTCCGGCGGTGAAGCCCAACGGGTCAAATTAGCTACTGAGCTATCCAAGCGAGCCACGGGTAAGTCGTTTTACATCCTGGACGAACCCACAACCGGTCTGCACTTCGCCGATTTAGAAAAGTTATTAGTTGTATTGAGAAGGCTTGCCACAACTGGGAACACAGTTGTGGTTATCGAACACAATTTAGACGTGGTCAAAAACTCGGATTGGGTTATTGAGCTTGGTCCCGGAGGAGGGGATTCCGGCGGACGACTCCTCGCCTCCTGCCCACCATCCAAACTCAAAAACATCAAATCCTCCCCCACCGGCCAATTCCTCTAGCTTTCCACCTGG
>VMGA01000061.1 GCA_007376345.1 Microgenomates group bacterium Gr01-1014_16
TATCTTTTGTGGACATATTTCCCCTCCCATTTTCCTCCCCCAAATCCAGTACCTCGCCCCCTAGCTTAAAAACTTCTGGCGCAACCGCAACTGAAACAACGTCTCATCAATCAGCTTCTCCCTTACCCACGCTTTTTGTTTATCGTCTAAAAGCTCCCCCCACCCATGTAGTAACTGGCGCCTGTCAATCCCCAGCACTCTTTTAACCGCCTCCACTATCCCTTTCTTAACTGACATCCCGGTTTGCTCTTCCAGCACCTCCCCGCAAATCTCCCACTTTTCTTTCAGAAAATACCATACGTCAAATACGTCGCGCGTGGCAAACTTCCGCCGTGTCAAAAGCGCCGCCAACTTTCCCGCCAGCATGTCTTCGCGTTTCATAACCAACATCGGCACCCCCAGATAAACCCTCGGCTCAAATTCGGCCTTATTTCTTCGTTTGGAAATATCCAGTTTAATCATTCTCTGTCCTTTTTCATAACTTACCAAAAAAAGTAGGGTGTACCGTTTTTCCACAGCCTCATCGATCTTGCCCCGCTTCTCCAATATTCTCCTGATCCCCGCAAACACTTGTTCCTTTTTCTCATCGTCCAGCAGATCAAAATCCAAATCCACGGACAACCTGGGCAGGTCATAAAACAACATTGCCGCCGTTCCTCCTTTAAACCCCAGAACTGTCCGCAAACCCGGATCGGTATAAATATCCTTCAATATTTCAACCAAATTCACTCTATGACGAGTCTGATCAAGCATGTTCTTCTTTGTAAATCTGATAATACTCATCCACCCGCCTGTTAAAAATTTTACTTCCGTATATTTTCCTAATTTCTCCAATTTTATCCCAATTCAATGGTCGCAGGTTGTCAAAATGATAGTCCTTAAACAAAAACACCGCGTCCAAAAAAGCCCGTTCCAAAGTCGCCGTCATTACCCAGTCCCCTTCTCGAATTCCGGCTTTATTGACCAATATCTCATTTTTAATTTTCCGGTATACAATCTCATTCCCATCCACCTTAACCGTTCGTGACAGGTACGACACCGCGTAAATTCCCCCATAATACTGAAAAATCACTCCCTCCCTAGCCAAAACCGTTTCCAGACTGATATACGACGGCGAATACAACTTGTTAGCCAACTCCAACACGTTATAACTCTTTTTGGCATATACTCCCCGCCTCAATTTTTTTATCGCTCCCTGTTTCACGTAATACGCCATCTGCTGTTTTAGATTATCGTAAGAAACATCCCCAAACAATAACGCCACCTCCCCCAATGTAAACACGGTCTGTGGCTTCTCAAACAACGTCAAAAGTACCCTATTTTTCATATCAGTGAACTACTGGTAATAGTGTATCATACCTCCAGTAGTTTACAAGAGGGCATATTGTCCCCCTTCGCCATCCCCCACCCCCTCCCCACCTCCCACCTTACTCCCCCAATTCCAATACCTGCACCAACAACTCCAATCCACCAAGCCAGGCTATTCCCCGACGCATCTTTCCTTTATCATCCAACATGCCGGTACTCACCACTCCCCTCAAAACCGGTTCCCCGCCAACCACAACTGCCACCGGCCCGCCACTGGATCCTCCACCGGACATCCCCTCGCTCTCCGCCTGATAATTTTTAATCATCTTGCCATCAACTTCAACTCCTACCAGCGAAGACACCACAGCCGACTCATTATAAAAAATCTTGCTTCCTCAAACCTGCCCTGCCACTGGAAATCCCACCTCAAAAGCCTCCGCGCCAAATTCCAGCGGAGCCTCGTCCCACTTCAACCCTTTCTCCGGCGGCTGACCATCTATTTCCTCCAAAGAAATCCTAAACACTCCCAAATCTTGATCAGCTTTACTCATCGACTTTATGTCCATCGCGTTCATCATGCTTTTCCAAGTCCCATTTGCCGCTGTAACTAGAGTGCTTACCCCGCTTTTCATTCTTTCTATGCAATGAGCAGCTGTAACCAAAATCGCGTTCCTCTTGCTCACTTTAACCACCGCCCCGCTGCAAAAATATGCATCGTCCACATTCACTTCGACCAAACCGTCAACTACTTGTTGATAAACCTCGGAAGAAGCCAATTTCTCTCCTTCCCAAGTATCCCAAGTAGATTCGACCCCACCGGCTTCCGCCGCTACTGCAGTTGCCGCCGTTTTTATCTCCATCTCAACCACATCTCCGCATCCGGCAACCACCAAAGCTACAACCACCAACCCGGTCTTCCACCCACCCATCCTCGGCGCCCTCCGCTTGTCCTTTTTCACTATTCCAACTTCCGCCGCTCCAACTTCCCCCATCCACCCATTCTACTCCCCCAAATCCACCCCACGCACCAACAATTCACCTACTCCTGCCATTTCTTCGCCCTCTGACGTTCTCTCTCTGCCTTTGCCTTTGCCTCTTCCTCCCTTTTTTTCTCTTCTCTAGCAATCCTGTTACGCTCCGCCCTCGCTTCAAGCTCTGGGCGTCTTTCGACCCCTATTCTTCCCAATTCGGCCTCTTTAGCCCTCTGGTTAGATTCCGCCACCAAGTTGTTGTCAAAAGCAATCTTTCCCTTGTATGTTTGATACTTGTCATAAACCAGTTTTGCCACACCTACCAATCCGAGAGCTCCCAATACCCCCAAAACCGCCTTCATTCCATGTTCCTCAACCATTCTCCTCGCCTCATCCCCCAAATTCCATTCATACACATCATGGTCGTCTCTATTCGCAGTTCTCCCAGTGGGTTTATGTCCAGCAAATTCACAAGCATCTTCAATCTTCACACCAACCGCCGCGTTTTCCAAAAATTTATTTCCACCTCCTCTTTTTATTTTGTTATCCGGATCACCCCAGATTTGGGCTGAACATCCTGCCGGATCAAGAACTCTAAATTGTGTCGCCAATGCATTAACCACGTCATTTGAGCCAATTGGTTCACTGCTTCTCACAACTACAGGGCCATTGTTATCCACATCTCCCCACTCATTACCCTCGGGTGTTGTCAAAGTAAAATCTATGTCATAACCATCCGGCCTGACCACCACCACCTCATTTTTTGGAACACTATCACAGCTTACTAATAACCCAAGAGCAGTTAAACTCACGCCAATTTTCCCCAAATTTCCCAAATTAGGAATCCAAGGCTTAATTTCATGCGCTAAAACAGCCAACTTTTCTCCCGGCTTCAAGTTGCCTCCGGCAAAAACCTCTCTATTACGATTCCTTTTCATACCCCCCATCCTACTCCCCAAAATACTATAAGTCAATATCAAGTTCTAAATCTTGTGTTCCTTACCCTCATCAGACCCATTGCCACATTCCACGCAGTAAGAAGTACATCCTTATCTGTACTCGAAGGATCAATGCTTTTTAACGCAAGATAATCTTTAAGCCCAAAGAAAGAACCCCTTTCTTCTTCCACGCCAGAGTCAGGCTCTATTCCAGCCCTCTTTAGGGCTAAATACAATGGATCATTATCCCACTCTATAGCCATAAACACATTATACCCCCACCAGTCTGAAAGGCCACGCCTTTTTGACATATTTTGATATACTTACTCCCCTTTCACCCTCCGCCCCTTTTCAACCAACTTAAACACTTGACTAACAAAAAGC
>VMGA01000017.1 GCA_007376345.1 Microgenomates group bacterium Gr01-1014_16
GGCGAGACGGGTGTTAGAATGGTGAGATGGATGACAAGTTGATTAAAGTTGTGACGTGTTTGGGATTCGCGGACGCGCATGAGGACGACCCGTTGTTTAAGGAGGCCTATGACGTTGGAGAAGCTTTGGCAAAGGCCGGATACACTGTAGCCAACGGCGGGGGGCCGGGAGTGATGCGGGCGACGACTTTAGGGGCGAAGTCTGCCGGAGGACATGTGATCGGGGTGACGTTTTATCCCAAAGACGTATCAATATTTGAGGGGAGGGATACGAACAATCCGATCGATGAGGAGATAAAAGGGGCCAATTATCTGGAACGGACATTGAAATTGCTGGAGGTGGGTCAGGCGTATGTGTTTTTCCGGGGGGGGACGGGGACGATTTCGGAATTCGGGATGGCGTGGGGACTGGCCAGACTGTATTTCGGGCATCACAAGCCGCTCATATTGTACGGCAAGTTTTGGGAAAACATTATGGCGGCGTACCTGGCTAATATGCGGATGAGGCCTGAAGAATTTCAGGTGTATAGAGTAGTCACCAGTCCGGAGGAAGTGATTAAGTCACTGGAACTTTTTGAGCTGATGCTGCAACATAGACACCAGGCGTTTAATCCGGCAGAAAAGCCATTTGAATTATAAATACTAAACTCTAAATACTAAATCCTATTATTAAGATGCTTTTGGCGGCGGGGAGCGGTCATTCTGCCGGGCCGTTGGGAATGGCGGATGTGTTTACGGCTTTGTATTTTGGCGAAGTATTGAATTGCGATCCGAAGGATCCGTGGAAAGAAGAAAGAGATAGGGTTTTACTATCGGCAGGACATATTTGCCCGGTATGGTACGCGACATTGGGTAACGCGGGATATTTTCCCAAGGAAGAATTGCTGACGCTGCGAAAATTGGGATCGAGATTGCAAGGCCATCCGCACTTCCGTGCATTACCGGGAGTTGAGAGTACTGGTGGGCCGTTGGGGCAGGGAATGAGCCAGGCGATAGGACACGCATTGGCGATTCGGATGGATGTGGCGGCGGGAAAACTACCAGTGGGGGAGCGGATGCCGTGGGTGTATTGCGTCTTGTCTGATGCGGAATTGCAGGAAGGTCAGAATTGGGAGGCGATTATGTTCGCGGGGAAAAACAATCTGCATAACCTGACGGTGGTTATTGACCGGAACAACATCCAGATCGACGGATTTACGGAGGATGTGATGCCGCTGGAGCCATTGGCTGACAAATTTAAAGCGTTTAACTGGTCGGTAATTGAGGTGGACGGGCATAATGTCCGGGAGATTGTGGACGCGTTTAACAAAGCGATGGCGATTTTTGAAAATCCGACGGTGATTATTGCGCATACGATTCCGGGGAAAGGCGTGGACTTTATGGGCTGGAAATACGAGTGGCATGGCAAACCGCCGAATAAAGATGAGGGAGAAAAAGCATTATCCGAGTTGCGGACATTGCAGGGAAAAATACAAAGTGAACATCAATAGAAAATTATAATGTCTAATTTATTAAATCCCAAATTATTCGATCAGGATGTGGAGCAGAAGCCCACTAGGCATGGGTACGGGGAGGGGCTGTTGGAATTGGGGGAGAAGAATCCGAATGTGGTAGTGCTGACGGGGGACTTGGCGGAGTCGACGAGAGTGCAGGAGTTTTCTAAAAAATATCCAGAGAGGTTTTTTGAGTGCGGGGTGGCGGAGCAGAACATGACGGGAATCGCGGCGGGGTTGGCGGCGGCGGGAAAGATACCGTTCATTTCATCGTATGCGGTGTTTTCGCCAGGGAGGGCTTGGGATCAGGTGCGGGTTTCGGTGTGTTATTCAAACCTCAACGTCAAAATCGCGGGGGCGCATACGGGAGTATCAGTTGGCCCTGACGGAGCGACGCATCAGGCTCTCGAAGATATTGCTATTATGCGGGTGTTGCCGAACATGACTGTCGTTGTGCCGTGTGACGCGATAGAAGCGAAAAAATGCACATTGGCGTTTGCAGATCGACCTGGTCCTGCGTATTTTAGATTTGCCCGGGAAAAAACTCCAATAATTACTACCGCAGATACTCCGTTTGAGATCGGTAAAGCTGAAATTTATTTTGAAGCTGGACATGACGCGGCCATTGTCGCTTGTGGGTCACTGGTTTACCAAAGTTTGATAGCTGCTAAAGAGCTAGAAACAGAAGGAGTAAAAGTTACAGTTGTAAATAATAATACGGTCAAACCCATGGACGTGGGGATGATGATGAAGGTGGCTAGAGATTGTGGGGCTGTGGTAACTATTGAAGAACACCAGATTATGGGGGGGATGGGGTCGGCGGTCGCGGAGGTGTTAGTTGCCAATTACCCGGTTCCGGTGGAATTTGTTGGTATGCCGAACTGTTTTGGCGAATCCGGCCAGCCGGAGGAACTATTGGAGAAATATGGCATGAGTGTGAAATCGATTAAGGAAGCAGTGAGGAAGGTATGGGCGCGAAAACAAAAATAAAAGCCCCGTGGCAAGTCAAAGCGATTTTTTTTGTATTTAGTTTTCTGCTCGTTGCTAATATTTGGGATGTCTTGCAAAGAGGGCTTGATTTTAGGGGGTTGTTACTGAATAGTATATATTTTTTGATTTTGACATTAGTTTTTGCGGGTTTGTGGAGAGGAAACAAGCTTTCTTTGGTTTGTTTTTACGTATTTTTATTTTTTCTCGGTATGCGTGGGATCCCGGGTTTAATTATTACTACAATTACTATATATCTCCTGTTGGATAAAAATGTAAGGAATTACTATTTCTAGTGAGTGAGGATGGGGAGGATGTGGAGGAGGCGGGGCATGTTATTCGAGTGGTTTGATTTTCAGTAATAACTTTCTGGCCGTGTCTTGGAAAAACTTGACCATGGCGTGTTTATCGAGCGGCTTTAGGAGGACGGGGTACTCGGCGGCTTCCTGAATTTTGTCCATGGAGTTGGCGAGATAAAATTCCGTTAGCCCAATGTCTTTTTTGGAGGCAAGTTGATATAAATAATCTAAGGTAAATGTGGTATTTTTGAGGATGTAATAGAGGTCAATGAAATCTTTGGCGGCGATCCGGCCGAAGATGGCCAAGACTTTGTTGGAGCCGATGTTTTCGATCGAATCTAAACGGATGTTGCCCTCCATTTTAAATTCTCCGAAATGAACCGGGATGTCTTTGACGAGCTCGACCTTTAGACCCTCTTTGAAGATGTATTGTAAATAAGTATCAGTGACGGTTTGTTTTTCGATGGTGAGGTTTAGTTTTTGGGAAAGATCGATAGTTGTTATATTGACCTGGTCAAACTGCATGTCTCGGTTATGAGTGAAGAGGTCTAGGTCGATGCTTTCGCGGTGGTGAAAGTAAAAACGGGCGAGGGCGGTGCCGCCGGTTAGGTAAAAATCTGGAGCAAGGCGTGAAGAAAAAAAGGCTTTGAGAAACTGATCTTGGAGAGCGTAGTTTACTGCCATACTTTGAGAGCCAGATCCCAGGCGCGCTGGATAGGCTTTCGGAGTTTTAATTGGGGATAAATGCCCTTGATTTGTTTAAGAGTGGTGTATTTCCACACATCTTCGAATCTGGCGTGTTCCAGTATTCTGGCCAGGAGCCAACGGCGATCAAATTCGTTTGGGCCATGTAAAATCCGCCTAACGTCGGTCTCGGTCAGGTCGTAGTCCCAGAGAAAATAGGGGCGGTTGGAGTCGGCCATGACTCAAATTTTAGCACCTTTTGGTTAGGGCAGGATGATTTTGATGTAACTTTCAACTTGGGTTTCCAGATATGATTGGATTTCGGGGGGAGATGGGGAGGGGCCAATGAAGTCCATGGGGACGATAGTTAGGTCTTTGAAGTAGGAAAGTTGCTCGAGAAACAGGGCTTCATTAAATTCACCGGTAAATTTCTGTTTGGCCAGTCGGATAATTTGGTTTAGGGTAACAATCTCCTTTTTGAGAATCAGAAAAAGGTCGACGTAGTCGCGCCAGACGGCTCTTTTTCCTATGGTATAAGCTTTATCGGCAACAATATCATTGACAGACGCCAGAGAAATGGACGGGGTAGTTGTTGGGGAAAGAAGGGGCGGATAGATGTACCAGAAGAAAGTGACATTGATGTTTTCGGGCGTGGTGAAGCTAATCTGATCGGTGGTGTTGACGTAAAAAACTGAAGCTGGGAAGACGGTTTTGGCCTTGAGGCGGAGATAGTTATTGACCGGTTTATTGATGAAGACATCAAAGTCGACGGATTTGCGGTGTTGGATTTGAAGGGCTAGGGCGGTGCCGCCGGCCAAATAGCCGAAATTTTTAAAGCCGGAAAGCTTACTAAAAATTATCTGCCTGGGTTTATCCAAGATCTCGAGGTGTATTTTTGACATAGTGCCGTTCGTCCAGGGGGCTGTCTTTGAGATTTAATAAATAGTTTTTGACAAAGTTGAACCTGGCCGGGCGGTAATCTTTGTAGGGATGGTTTATGAAAGTGTCAGTAATTTGTTGTTTGGGATAGGTGGTGAAGATCCAGTGCAGGTCGGCCATTTTGCCGTAAGAAAGGGTTTGGTGAATGATGTAAGGCGCATCCAGAACTGGATCGAGTCTAGAAGCATTAGTGGACCAGAGGACAGGTTGGAGATGCTTAGGTATTTGAGACATGGATGGGGATATTATATACTTGGGGGGAAGAAAGTAGGTGAGAGAATGGCTGTAAGAAAAGATTTAAGATTCAAAATTCAAGATTCAATGCCGATGATGCCGGAGGAGAAAAAATCCAAGCCTATTGAAAAGTGGATGAGTGTGGGGTGGACGCTGCTACTTATTGGCGGACTGGCGCATATGCTGCCGCAGCAAATGGAGCCCTTGCTCAAGTGGGCAGTATATGGGATAACGTTGCAGACGGCGGTCGGCGTGTTGTCAGTAGTGATTGCGCTGTACTATCTGTTGGGGGAATAACAAATACCTCACCCTAATCCCTCTCCTAACCTAGGAGAGGGAAATTTTGGGAGGATGCTATACTTGGTTGATGAATGATTTGGTGATAATAGCTAAAAAGTTGGTGGCGGAGGGGAAGGGGGTGCTGGCGGCGGATTGGGGAGTGGGGTCAATAGGAACGAGATTTGAAAAGATTGGTCT
Source organism: Microgenomates group bacterium Gr01-1014_16 (assembly GCA_007376345.1). Taxonomy (GTDB): domain Bacteria; phylum Patescibacteriota; class Microgenomatia; order CAZETR01; family Amesbacteraceae; genus VMGA01. The sequence goes on from VMGA01000017.1 coordinate 5,113, forward strand.
GGAAAATACGCCGGAAAATCGGAAGAGATATCGGGAAATGTTGTTTGGCACGCTTGGTTTGTCTGAATATATTTCCGGAGTGATTGAGTTTGATGAGACGATCAGACAAGGTTTGGCAGAAGTACTGAAGAAAAACGGAATTATGCCGGGGATAAAAGTGGATAAGGGTCTGGTTGACATGGCGAATTTTCCTGGGGAAAAAGTAAGCGAAGGCTTGAACGGGCTTCGGGAGAGGCTGAAAGAATATGTGGGGATGGGGGCGGTGTTTTGTAAATGGCGAATGGTGGTGACTATTGGGGGAGAGTTGCCTACCCGAGCGTGTGTGGAGACAAACGCTCGAGCAATGGCGCAATACGCGGCTCTGTGCCAGGAACAGGGTTTGGTGCCGATTGTGGAGCCGGAAGTGTTGAAGGAGGGAGACCATACGATTGAGAAAGCGGCTGAAGTAACGGAGGAAACTTTGAGGCTGGTATTTGAAATGTTGGGTGACCACAAAGTGAAGTTGGAGGGGATGATATTGAAATCCAGTATGGCGGTGTGTTCAGGAACCGGTTGTCCGGTGCAGGCTAATCCTGAAATGGTGGCCGAAAAGACAGTGGAAGTGTTGCGCAGAGTCGTGCCGCCGGCGGTGCCCGGGGTGGTATTTTTGTCCGGAGGGCAGGAAGCGATAGAGGCCACGATAAATTTGAACTTGATCGGCCAAATAAGGAGTTTGCCGTGGCGGCTGACGTTTTCGTATGAAAGAGCCTTGGAAGAACCGACGTTATTTGCGTGGGGAGGCAAAGATGAGAATGTCGAAAAAGCGCAGAAAGTGCTTCTACACAGAGCAAAAATGAATAGTTTGGCTAGCTTAGGAAAATATACAGAGGAGGCAGAAAATGAGATATGACACGCTGTCACTAGGCCCTGCGAGGATGGATGTATTTATTAAATTGCCGGACGACCAAATAGAAGAAACATGCAGTATTGACCGGAAGAAGTGCATGATCAGCCTGGCGTTCGGGGAGAAAATTCCCATCCAAAGCATCAATTTCGCGGTGGGGGGGAATACGGGAAACAACGCGGTGGGGTTAGTTCGGTTGGGACACGTCGTTGCTATGGCGGGGACAATGGGCGACCAGTGGACGGACAAGCAGGCGATGGAAATGCTGAAATCCGAGGGGGTGGAAACAAAATACATTTGTTTTGCCCAGGGGAAAGCGGGGTTCGGGGTGGTTCTGAATTACGCCGAAGAGCGGACGATATTGTCATATTATCCCAAGGCGGAGTGCAGTTTTCCCACCGAGCCGGACCTGGAGGCGAATTGGCTGTACCTAACGACAGCGGGCGAGGATTACGAAGAGTTTTACCGGCAGGCCGTTGGAGCAGCGGAGAAATGGGGAGCGAGAATAGCTTTTAACCCCGGGTCGAGGCAAATCAAAGCCGGGCTTTCCATGATAAAGTTCGTGGTGGAGAAAACGGAAGTGATGTTTGTGAATAAGGAGGAGGCGGCGCATCTTTTGGGCAAGCAAGTGGATGCGGATGTTAAAGAATTGTTGGCAGGACTTTTGGAAGTCGGAGCGAAGGTGGCGGTAATTACAAACGGGCCGGACGGGACGTATTTGTTTGACGGACAGAAATATTTGTATATGCCGATCGTGCCGGCACCGGTCGTGGAACGAACCGGGGCGGGGGACGCGTTCGGATCCGGATTTTTGGCAGCAATTATGCATGGAAAATCTTATGAAGAGGCGCTGTGGTGGGGGACGTGCAACTCGGGCTCGGTTTTGGGCTACATCGGCCCGCAAAAAGGACTTTTGAATATGCAACAAATGCAGGAGTGGTTGGAGAAATCTAAGGACGTGCAACCGAGGGAGATTTAGAAGTCTTGTTGAGGTTACTGGTCGGTTTTTAGAGCGGAGGGTCTGTTTATAAATTCGACTTTATCCGGGAGCCTTGATCCCACTGCTCCGGAATCAGTTTGTACCACCAGTGCTGGTCCCTGTTTGGAGACGAAAGTGACCTTGGCCACTTTTGGATTAGGGTCTGTTCCAACCAAGGCTAACACATTATCTCCAACTTCGGGTTTGTATGGGTTATTGTCTGGTGTAGCTGCCATGTTTGATTTTTTTTCTTCTTCTTCTTTGTCAAGTTTGGTACACTGGTAGCGTGGGGGTGGCGAGGAGAAGATATGAGGACGAGCTTTGAATTGCAGAAATTGGCGGAGTGGTGGTTTGATTTGTCGAAGATCGTGTTGGGTTCGATGGCCATTAAGTTTTTTGAAGCCGGAACTTCAGATTATTCTTTCAAGTCTTTTGGTTCTTTGGCTGCAGGATTGTTATTGGGACTGTTATTTGCACGGATAGGGCAAAGATTTGCTAGAATGGTGGAATAGAATGCAAACTGGATTTACAAAAATTGATATTGGGTTATTGGTCTTTTATGCCGCCTTGAGCTTGGTGGCATTGATTATGTATTTGTCTACAAGAAACCTGCTAAAAAAAAGTAAACCTAAAAATTCAAGGAGACAAAATTATGATCTTCAGTAGCGACCAGATGGGATGGGTTTTGTTTACCGGTGTAATGGTTATAGTCGGAGTTTTGTTTTACTTGGTGAAGAAAGACGAGTAAAGGCGGAAAGTTTACAGATTTTGGTATTCGACTACTACGGGCGTAATGGTCACCCTACCATTTTTAATTGTTAGGGAAGCGTGTTTGTTGTTAATTACACAACTATTGCATATGGCATTTGTGGCTCCGGAGCACGATAGTACGACAACGTCTTTCCCTTCTGGCGTCTTACCCTCCATTACGCTGGCTGTTGGTGACTCTGGGATTCTAATTCCAAGAGCCAAAGGACAACCCCTGGTAATATTGGGGAGTATTTCTAACAATTGCGCCTGAATTCGCTCTGTTTGCATGGGCGTATATTACTTCTTCTTCTTCTTCTTCTTGTCAAGCTGGTTTATTGATGGGTATTGACAAACATAGTCATGTTTGATAATATATAGTTATGTTTGGTACAAAAGTCTATACTCCAGATCAAGTGGCGCAGATACTTCAATTGAGCAGTAATACGGTTTACGATTTGATAGGCCGGGGGGAGATATTGGCCAAAAAAATCGGTAAGGTATACCGTATTCCAGCCAACTCCATTTCATTCGCGTTTACCGGGCTTGATTACGATTTGTATTCGGCTGAGCAGGAGGATAAAAAGAATTTGGCAAGAATCGAAGAAGCTTTGGCGGAGACCAGGTCACAAATATGAAGGTGTTTGTGGATTCAGATGTGGTAATTTCTTCTCTTATTTCAGACACCGGGGCTTCGGCGCAATTGTTGAAAACAAACAACGAAATTAAAAAAATAATTTCCAATTTATCCCAAAAAGAACTGGAGATTGTAAAAGCTAGATTAAAAATAGACAGACCTCTACCGAAGTTGGAAACGATAATTATTAGTAATATTAAGAAATATTCAATTTATTCGACAGATCCGAATGACGCTCATATTGTGGCTGGAGCGCATCAGGCAAAAGCCAGGTTTTTGATTACTTATAATCTGAAGCATTACAGAATAGAAAAAATAAAACAAGACATGAATATTATTGTCATGACACCCGGAACATTTTTACAATATTTACGCTTGGGCAAGAAAGTGATAACTGGAGATTGAGTTTGAAAGATTAGTTGCGAATGTAGACCACCTGGAGGGTGGAAAGTTAGGGTGGAAAGTTATTCAATTTTTCCAAATTCGGGTGAGCCGGGCTTTGCTATCGATGGTTAGGCTGAATTTACTTTCAAAAAGGTCTTTTTTACCCAGTAAAGCCGGAGAGAATTTGCCCCGAGTTTCAACAGCGTTGGCCTGAATTACGAGTTCTTCGTTGCCAACGCGCAGGGGAAGCCGAAAACGTCTGACGGGGACGATTATCCCGCCGACGCCAATTGTTTCGACTTTTGGGAGGGAGCCGGGATTGACTCCGATGATTGGAAGCAGACTGTCCGGGAGAGTGGTAAAGTCAGCGCCTGTGTCCAAAAGAAACTTCATTTTCCACCAACCGGCAACTGTTTTTATTTGGAACGTAACCATGGGGTAAAAGAGGGTTTCGGTGGGAGAAATCCGTTCGTATTCAAAGGGAAATTGTAAAGACATAAGTTGTGCCGTATTTGGGGATCCAGGAGATGACGATGTTTTTTTTGTCTTTTACTTTATTAAAGACCAGATCGACACGCTCGTTGTGGGCGAGGACTTTGCCGGTTTTTTCGGATTTGGCGATATACTGGTTGCCGTATTTTTTGGTCAGGGCGGTGATATTTATGCCGTGGGTTGTTCTCATGAGTTAAGTATACCAGGGGGAACAACGGGAAGCGGAAGACGGAAGGTGGCGAATCTGTTCCACCTTAGAGGTGGAAAGTTTATTTGGCGGTTAGTTTTTGTTTAGCAGTCTCAAATTGAGTTTTCAGACGAGATTGTGCGTCGGGATCGGGGTTGACTGGATCAAATCCGAGATCTGCACCGTCCGTGCGGGTTTTTCTGGTGGAGAAGAGTCCGTCGGCTCTTTTGTTTATAAATGTGGTTACGAGTCCATCTGTGGTCTTTTCGTAACCCGCAGCAACTTGATCCAAGATGACCGGTTCTGTTTTTACTTCTGGCATGAGGGGATTTTCTTCTTCTTCTTCTTTGTCAAGTTTGGTAGACTTAGAGGATGAGTGAACAGGTGATTCAGCTGAAACAGAGAATAGTACCGATCTTGAAGAAGAACGGAGTGCTGAGTTCGGCCTTGTTTGGGTCGCATTCCCGGGGGGAAGCAAGTCTGGATAGTGATGTAGATATTTTGGTTGAGATGCCGAGGGGCAAAAGCTTAGTTGATTTTGTGGGGCTGAAGCAGGAACTGGAAGGGGAGTTGGGTATGCGAGTCGATTTGGTGACTCCGCAGGCGATTAGTCCTGACTTGTGGAATTATATAAAAAAAGATTTAGTGAGTATTTATGCCGGTTAAGGATCCCAAAATTTATTTAAACCACATTCTGGAGTCGATTTTGGCGATTAGGGAGTATGTTTCCAAGCTAACTGAGGAGGAGTTTTTTGAAGATACGGAAAAGCAGGACGCGGTAATTCGACGGTTTGAAGTTATTGGTGAGGCGATAAAAAATGTTTCGTCCGATGTCCGATCCGGGGATTTGGATATACCTTGGAAAAAAATGGCTGGGTTTCGGGATGTTTTAATTCACCAGTATTTTAATGTAAACCTGGCTCAAGTGTGGGATACTATTCAAAAGGATTTAGATGGCTTGGAATTTGCAGTTAAAAAGTTGTTGAATTTATTATGAAGCTTTTTGTGACCAGGAAGATTCCGTTTTGGGAGGAGGTTTCCAAGCCTCTTTTGGACGCGGGATATGAAATTACTGTTTACCCAAACAACAGAAGAATTGAGAGGGGGGAGTTGGTGGCGGAGCTGGAAAAAGGTTATGAAGGATTGCTGTGCTTATTGACAGAAAAGATTGACGAGGAATTGCTGTTGCACGCGGGAAATTTGAAGATAGTGGCCAATTACGCGGTGGGGTTTGACAATATTGACGTCCCGGCGTGCCAGAGGAAAAACATTATGGTGACAAATACCCCGTCGGATAAAGTCAACGAGAGTGTGGCGGAACACGCGTGGGCGCTGATGTTGGCGCTGACGCGGAGAATTGTGGAGGCGCATGAGTTTATGCGCAACGCGGCGTATGAAGGTTGGGAGCCGGAGATATTTGTGGGCCAGGACATGGTGGACAAGACATTGGGGATAGTGGGGATGGGGAGGATCGGGTCGATGGTGGCTAAAAGAGCCGAAGGGTGGGGAATGAAGGTGGTGAGTGCGGGCAAGGAAGGGTCGCTGGAGGACTTGTTGAAGCAGAGCGATTATGTGAGCCTGCATGTGCCGTTGACTGCGGAGACTAAACATTTGATAAACGCCAAAAATTTGCCGCTGTTTAAGAAAACGGCGTTTCTTATTAATACGGCACGGGGACCGGTCGTCGACGAAGTGGAAGTGGTGGAGGCACTGCGGGCGGGGATAATCGCGGGATACGGGACGGATGTGTATGAAAACGAGCCGCATCCGAACCCGGAGATGCTGGGGTTGCCGAATGTGGTGATGACGCCGCACATTGCTTCGGCTACGGTGGCGGCCAGAAGGGATATGGGGGAGATTGCTGTCAGAAATTTGGTGGAAGGGTTGGTGGGGAGAGTGCCGCCGAACTTGGTGAGGTAACACCTCACCCGCCCTTCGGGCACCCTCTCCCCTACAATACCTCTCCCTTGATCCCTCTCCTAAATTAGGAGAGGGAATGAAGAAGGGTGAGGTATTTTTTCGGAGAGGGAAATAAGTATAGAATCGTTAATATGAATGGGAAGTGGTTGTTGGTGTTGTTTGTGGCGACGGGGGTAATTAGTGGAGTAGTGTGGGTATTTTCTAATAAAGAAATCATTAAGCCAACGGTAGTGAGTTTTAATATAAAAAAAGAAGAGAAGATTGGTGCAGATATTGAGAAGTTGGTGGCGACGGCGAGCGGGGAATGGGTGGTGTATGTGTATAAGCTAGATAGTGGAGAAAGTTATGGAATAAATGAGAATAAAATAATGCCGGCGGCGTCGATCATGAAAATTCCGGCACTGGCTGCTGTGGCGACGCGAAGCGGGGAGACATGGATTTTGGAGGAAGCTGATAGGAGGACGGGGTCGGGGCCATTGCAATTTTTGAGAGCGGGGACGGCTATATCTGTAGAACGAGTGATGAATGAATTGGGAAAAAAGTCTGATAATACCGCTTGGGTGATGATAAATAGGAGATTGGGATATGCAGAAATTGAAAAATATGTGCCGAGCAATACAAACTACCGGGAGTTGACGACAACGGCATCAGATGTGGGGCTTATGTTGAGAAAAATTTATGAAAATCAGGAATTGTGGCCATATCTGGAAGACAGTATTTACGAAGATCGGATCAGTTTGGGATTGCTGGAAGGGGTGAGATTGGTGCATAAAGTTGGAACTGATACCGGAATATGGGCAGATGCGGGAATAATATTTGGAGATAAGCCGTTTATTTTGGTAATTTTGAATAAAGAGGTGGAGAGAGAAGAGGCTGGGAAATTGGTACCGGAGATTACGAAGTTAGCGTGGAATGACGCGAATAAGGATGAAAAAAGTGACTAGGGTGGAGAGGATGACGATTAAAATTAACGTGTTTTTATACGGGTTGGGCGTGGCCATTTGGGTTTATTATATACGGCTGGCAGAATTTGGGGGATTGGAGTAGGCCCCACTTCGCCCCTCGGTAAACTCGGGGCTTCGTTAGGGGTTGCCGTCGGGCAAGGGGGGGGTGTGGTGCCCGAAAGAAAGTAGTCGGAGCGGCCGGAGCAGGTAACCAGGCGGGCGAGGCCGGAGGGGGGAGGGAAACCGGTGGAGGGGGAGTTTTTGAGGAGGGCGGACATGATTTTGTTCCAGATGGGGGAGGCGCCGGTGACGCCGGAGGCAACGTAACTCATGGGGGTGTTGTCGTTGTTGCCGACCCAGACGGCGACCAGGCGGTCGGGGGTGTAGCCCAGGGTCCAGTTGTCGCGGAGGTTGTTGGTAGTTCCGGTTTTGACGGCAACGGTGTTATTGGGAATGACCAGGAGCGAGCGGGGGCCGAAGGCCGGGGTGCGGGCGGAATTATCGGTTAAAATATCGGTGACAAGAAAAGCAATTTTCGGGTCGAGGACGGGTTGGGGAGGGGCGGATTTAAATTCTTCGAGCACCCGGCCTTTGGAATTTTTGACGGAGAGGATGGGATGGAGGTCAACGCGGTTGCCATAATTGGCCAGAGTAGCGTAGGTGACGGCCATGTCCAGAATGGTAACTTCGCCGCCGCCCAAAGTTAAAGACAGGCCGAAGCGGGAAGAATCCGCCCAGGTGGAGATGCCCATTTTGCGGCCCAAATCAAGCATATTATTGACACCATTGGCAGATAATAATTTGACGGCGGGGATGTTGTAAGACGAACCCAGGGCGGTTCTCAAGGTAACCCGGCCGTGATAGCGACCATCGTAATTGACCGGTGAATACGGAGGAGAGCCCGGGACGCGGTAGGTAATAGGTGAGTCATCAATAGTGCTGGCCGGGGTAAAGCCGCGGGAGAAAGCCAGGGCATAATTGACGGGTTTGATGCTGGAGCCGGGTTGGCGAAGAGCTACGGTGACGTTGACGGCGCCGTCGTTTTTGGCATCAAAGTAGTCGCGGGAGCCGACCATGGCTAAGATTTCGCCGGTGGCGGGATTAGTCACCAGGGCGGAGCCGTTGGTAACGTGCAGATAGGCAATTTTGGCGGTTTCCTCGGCGACGATTTTTTGGGCGGTTTCCTGGATCGAGAGGTCGAGAGAAGTGGTGACATCCAGGCCGCCCTGTTCGACGACAGTGGCGCCGTATTTTTTGGCCAGAAGATCGCGGATATACATAACAAAGTGGGGAGCCTGAATATCTGTTTTGGGGGGAGAGAATTGGAGATCCTGGGCGGAGGCGGTTTCGGCCTGTTCCCAGGAAATATTGCCCGATTCGACCAGGCGGCGCAGAACTTCTTTTTGCCTCGCCTTGGCGAGGTTGGGGTGGGCACCAAACGGGGAGTAGGTGGTAGGAGAGGCGGGCAGACCGGCCAGGAGAGACGACTGAGCTAAGTCTAAGTCTAAGGCTGACTTGCCAAAATAAGTTTGGGCGGCTTCCTCTACTCCAAAGGCAGTGCCGCCGAAGCTGACACGATTTAAATACATCTCCAATATTTGGTCTTTGGTATAAAGAGTTTCGACCGCCAAGGCTAAAATAAGTTCGCGGGTTTTGCGCCTGAACGTCCGTTCGGGAGTGAGAAGAGAGGTTTTGACAAGTTGTTGAGTAATAGTTGAGCCTCCTTCAAAACTTTGGTTGGATAAAGTCCTCCAAGCAGCACGAAACGTGCCTGAAGATGAGAAGCCGTTGTGTTTGTAGAAATTGGCGTCTTCGATAGCGAGAACTGCTTGACGAAACTGGAGGGGGATATTTTCCAATTTGACTAGGGTGCGGTTTTGGTCTTTGTAAACTTTGTAGAGCTCGACACCGTTTCGATCCCGGATATGGGTGGTGAGGGGTACAGGAATAGTAGCCAGGGAGCGGGGCGAAGGAAGATCGGCTAAAAAATAAAAATATAGGAAGAGGGGAAAAAAAGATGATATGAAAACAGTGAAGAAGAGGCGGAATAAGTTGAAACGGGGGGGGCGGAGGTGAAATTGAAGTGATGGATGGACGAGAGGATACGCCCACTTGAGGAGGTCTTTGAGGGAAGAATAGTAGACAATACGGACAAAGGCGGGTTCATTCATATGAAGCAGGCCCGATTGTATTTTTTTGAGCCTATAATTGCAAGAAGCAACCTGGATTTTTCTAGTACCTCACCCTTGATCCCTCTCCTAACCTAGGAGAGGGAGACCAAAAGGAAGGTATAAAATATTTCGGGGCGCAATGTTCACTTAGAAATCCGACAGTCCATAATAAAATATGGACATGCTCAATGTTTCCCAAATCACTTTAGCTTGGGAGTTGTATACCCACGGTGT
>VMGA01000062.1 GCA_007376345.1 Microgenomates group bacterium Gr01-1014_16
GACGATGGTGGAAAACGGCGAGGAGCCGAAGACGGTGAGATTCATGGGGGAGATTATAACAAAAAATTTCTTATTGACTATTGACAGGATTGATGTTATAATCCGGCTGGCATGAGACCTGAGATGGTTGAAGCGGCAGTCGGTTTGATTGCGGTAGGCTACGGATTAGCAGCGGTTGGAAGGTTGTATAAATTGGGGATGGGGCTGGAAAAATTACCTGAAACGACATTGGATTTGCGCGTAAGATTGATGGGTTTGGCTGTTTTTGGGCTGATTGAAGGGACGGTTTATGCTGTCTGGATTTCCGCGGTATATGTGGCAGCTAGAGCATTGATGAGGATTTGATTTGGCGCAGAAGAGGAGCCGAAGAAGGTAATGGGGAGCATTTAGTTATTGTACTATAGAGTTGATATATCAAATTATATCAAAAAGGCGTGGCCTTTCAGACTCTTTCAGACTGAATTTATTGTAGGGAGTGGAAAAACTTCGGCGGTGAGAGGGTGAAAAATTGACTATCTTATAGTGTGGAAGTAAAATGGGGGGATGCTGGATTGGCATTGATTGGGGTAGGAAGTTTAGTTTTGACTGCGTGTGCTGAAGCTGTAAGTGTAATTAATGATGTGGCTCACAATATTGAATGTTTTAACAATGGTGGGGTTGTGGTGGTTCCTGATCCAAGGGCAGTCGAATGGATGAAACAATATCTGGATGTTAATTACTTCCAGAAGGTGGTGAATGAACTGATTGGTAAATTTGGATTTGGGGTTCCGGAAGCCTATGGAGACGCAAACTCCTGGTCGATGGGGTTGCAAAATGAACACACTGCTGAGGTTTTTAGGATCAACGATATTGGAGATGGACTGGTTCCGGATCCGGAAAAGATTGGGCAGTTACGCATGGTTATTTCAGGATTGGATTCTAATGCATATTGTCCAGATAATGCCACTTGGCCGGAATTGCCAGGGGCGGTAGGCGGAGTAATACAAAAAGATGAATCGATTGAAATGGCATTGTCTGTCACTTGGCCTTTTTTGGTGGTTGGTGGAGTGGTTGTGGTGTGTGCTGGTGGGGTGTGGTTGTCTATCCGTAATGATAAAGAAAGTAGTTACAGTGGGGTTGCACATAGTGATGGTGGAGGGCATTTTGATGGTGAAGAGGCCGCAGAGTATAATGCTGTTGGTGACGGAGTTGGTTCAGGGAGGGGTGAAACAGAAAAACCGCATCAAGTTGCGACAGTTGCGCCTGTCGTTACGGTCAGTGCTGAGGGAAATATTATTGGAGTGGCAAAAAGTGTGAGTGTGAGAAGAGAGGGGGGTCTAGAAGCTCCTTCATGGGTAACGAATGACCATATAGAAGCCATGATGGCAAGTGGGGGAGATGCCCGTAGGGCGACTCACGTACAGACGGTCGCTGGTGGGGTGCGGTCCCATTTTGACGGGCATGTTGATCCACAAGTATTTGAGGGAATTGATGAGGTTTTGGGTTTAAGAGTGGGAAGGGACGCATCTGGCGTGGTGGAGACTGGTACGATGAGGACTCCACCTATTACTAAAATAGTGCGGTTGGAACCGGAAGTTCAAAAAGTGAGTCAGCCAAGGTTGCCAGCTGCGGGGGAATCGTCGGCGCCTAAAGACTAGAGGCTTGTTTTTGGGAGAATAAAGAGTAATTTAGCGGGGGCGGGTTTTGGTAATCAGAACAGGCAGGCGGGGGTGAAAGTTATGCCGTATTGGATACCTGATTTTTATACCAAATTATATCAAATCATATCAAAAAGGCGTGGCCTTTTTGTGACTTGTGGATCATGTTTGGACAGGTGGGATTATAATTATGGGGTATGGTGTGGGCGGAGGTTTTGGCTGGGCTTGCCAGGCTTGCGGAGGAACCGGTGCTGGAGGCTAATGGTACTACAGAATGGTTGGTAATTGTTTTGGGGTGTCTTGGTCTTGCTGTTTTCGCATCGTATGTGTCGTTGAAGGTGGAAAAAGTTCGGCGCGACATGAGGGGGGAATGAGGAAGGAAATTCATAATTTTAGCAATCCGGTGGTTGAGTGGCTGGCGGCACTTCTGAGGGCTTTTGGGGAAATGTTTAGGGGAAAACCAATGAATTGACGGAGTTAGTGTATCAAAATGTGTCAAAAAGGCGTGGCCTTTCAGGCTAAGGATATCCTTGACAAACACATGATTTTGTTTTAGTATTACTACTAAATGATTAGTATTTCCGGAATAGGACACCAAAAACTACTCGAATCACTTCCTTATTTCACCAAATCCCAGGCTGGTCTACTCATTGGTAAATCGGGGCGCAACTTGGATGGAAAGCTGGCTCAACTTAGCCGCCTCGGATATCTTATTTCACTCAAAAAAAATCTTTATGTCACTGATGCTTATTTGAGCGTGATTGGCAGACCTCACTATATCGAATTGATCGCCAATACACTTTGCTCTCCCTCTTACCTTTCTCTCGAGTATATTTTAGCCAAAGCTGGCCTTATCCCTGAAGGGGTTCAGGGTTTGGAATCTATTGCTCTAAAATCCTCACGCATATTTAAAAGCTCCCTGGGCATTTTTTCGTACCATAATATCAAACCTGGCCTTTTTACCGGTTATCGGCGAATCGAATGGGAGGATAAAATTATTCTGGAAGCGACGCCTGCCAAAGCTTTGTTTGATTTCTTGTATCTAAGAAAAATGCTCAATATCCGCATTGAATTGACGCTCGACCTTCGGCTTAATTGGGATCATTTCTCCCGGGCTGATTATTTGGAATTTAACCAATATGTTGATCTCGCCAAATCTCCCAAGATGCGTAAAATTAGTCGTATTATTGAGGAACTCCATGCTCACTAACGATCTCAAAGCTGTTTATTTGACCAACAAGCAGGTCCATCCTGCTTTCATGCGAAACTTGCTCAAGGAACGCCTGCAGTTCTATGTCCTGCAATTTATAAGCATTTCTCCATGGTCAAAGTCGCTTATTTTCAAAGGAGGAACTTGTCTGCGTTTTTTCTTTGACCTGCCCCGCCTGTCTGAAGATTTGGATTTTGATGTTTTGAATGATCCGCATTTCAACTTGGTTTCTTTTACCGAGGAAATCAGTAAACATTTTGTTTCCACACTTCAGGTTCGCAAATTTTCCACCAAAATCGCGGGCAATGGGCGTACGCTTTATCTAAAATTTCCCATTTTGGATGAAATAGGACTGATGCTTTCGCCGGTCGAGAGCAATATTCTGTTTGTCCGGCTCGATTTTAGTCCTACAATTGGACACTCATTTGCCATCGAATTATCCACCAAGTCTACCCTCAATTTTTCTTTTATCATACAGCGTTACGCGCTTCCCGAGCTTATGTCGGGGAAAATTGCTGCTATCCTTAAACGGGAAAAGATTGAGGGAATTACCAAACAACCCAGAGTCAAAGGCCGAGATTATTATGATTTGATCTGGTACCTTGAAAAAAATATTCGCCCCAACTGGATTTATTTCGCTGAGTTGACTGGTCTTGGCCAACCTGCCGCTATCAAACAACTCAAGAAAAAATTTGCCCATATTGATCCCCGGGTCTTACGGGACGATTTGACTCCCTTTTTTCCCGACCCACAATTTGTGGATTCTTTCAGTCAAAATATTAATAAGCTTTTTGTTAGTCAAGTGTTTAAGTTGGTTGAAAAGGGGCGGAGGGTGAAAGGGGAGTAAGTATATCAAAATATGTCAAAAAGGCGTGGCCTTTCAGAGAGGCCAGATTCATGTCATAATTGTATGATGATGGATCAACTTTGTCAACAAAGTTGTAGGGTCAGTATAAATTATGAAGATGACGATGAGGTTTTGTCAATCGGCGGGGTGGTATAATAGGGTAATGAAAATTGAGGAAGGCAGAGATAGCAGACAGGGATTACGGGAGTTTGCGTGGCGAATAATCGCCGGGGCGGTGGGGTTGCTGGCACAGGCGATACAGGAGATATTTAAAAATCCACAACTTGACTTATAGTGTGTTGGGGAAGTAAGATTCGGAAATATGAGTGAAAAGCTTGATCAGTATTACACGTTTGTTAATCGGGCTGCTGGGAGAGCATATTCTGAAGATACTGATAGCCGTGATGCGCAGTTTGTGAGAGGTGCCAGTTCATTGGCGACGTGGTTAGTTGGGGGAGATGCTTTGGTGATTGGGGGGGGAGAAATTTAGAGAGGGGCCTAATTTCGACGGCGTTCTGCCGGCGTTATTGGAGCCGAGAGTTGGATTAGGCG
>VMGA01000063.1 GCA_007376345.1 Microgenomates group bacterium Gr01-1014_16
ACCAATCGAGTTTTGAGGATATAACTCGTTTTGGAGATTAGCGCCAAGAGAAGAGATATATAACCACTTTTACCAACCGGTTTTACTAATTAACCCAAACTTTGCGGAGTAAAACACACTCCGTCCAAATCAAAAGTTATTGCTTTAATCATACTAATACCCGCCAATTATCTCACTTTCAAATCAGATCATCCACAGCTAACCTGGACACAAACTCCACCCTACACCATCTCGACCCTCTCGCCATCTACAGCTACTGCCTGTTCATTTGTCAGCGTTTTGACTTCATAGGGCAAACCTCGGCTCTCCCTTCTAACCAATTCTGCATACTTGTCCTCGTAATGGGGAAAAATCGTGAATTTAACCAGTCCCAAACCATTATAGTTTTCCAGCTCCACAATACTTGGGTCATCCCCGCCCTTCCAACTGGCAGTTTCAATTGACGGGCCAACCAGCAAGCTTCCCGCGCTCACTCCTACGTACGTTCCACCTCGATCCAAAAATCTCAATAACTCCTTATCAAATCCGGACTTTCTCACCCAGTAAAGCAGGTAAAAAGTGTTGCCACCCTCCACCCAAACCGCATCAGCGTCACCCAACCGAATATCTCCTTCTTTCAAATCCATCTCTTTAATTTTCACCCCCATACCTTCAAGCACTTTTTTGTCTTTATCAATAAACCACTTGTCCGTTTCTGGATCAGCCGCCGTCGGAATTAAAGCCACCGTAATATCCTCCGCTCGCTTACCAACCATCTCTAAAAATCTCTTTTTGATACTATCCGTCGCCAGCCCGGCTGAAGTAAGCAAGAGTTTCATATTAGTCTTTTCAGCATTCCCACCTCGCGATCCACATACCCCATTTTTAAATACGCTGCATGAGCATCAAAGTTGGGAGCAAAGACTTCCAACCATATGGAGTCGCAACCTTGATCCTTTAAATAATCCTCCATTTTCTCCATCAACATTTTTCCAACTCCTTTTCCTCTATATTCCTCCTCCACATACACATCCTCAATCTGACCCACTTGACTTGGGACAACTTCCAAAAGCTTCTCTTCAGATTGTTTATCGCACACAAAACCGAAAATATATCCGACAACTTTTCCCTCGTCTTGCGCGAAATAAATCTTCCCTTTGTTCTTATCTAGTTTTTCCAAAACATTATTCAAACCTAGCTCCGACAATCCTGGCAAATTTCTTATCCGCTTAATTGGGTCCGTTGCCACCACATAATCCTGAAGTTTTTCGATAAAACTTTGCACTAATGTTTTTTCCGAATCTAGATATTCTCTTACGGTGATATTCATATTTACACTTTCGTAATTATCTCATCTTCTATACCAATCATCCATACTGCTCCAGCAACTCACTCATCTTTTCCATAGCTCGCTTGATCCCTGGTTGGTAATTGTCCTTGTAATACCACCAGGCTGTCCCCAAAGTTAAGTTTAATCTAATCAATCTTGACATCTCTTCATATCCATCTCCAAACACTGATTTGTCAGAATAGCCTTCTTTTATCCAGTCAAAATACTTATTGTCCCCAAACCAATACTCCCATCTGGCCAGATCAAATATCGCACTGTGACCAGCAACCTCTCCAAAATCTATGATCCCAGTCACTTGATTGTCTTGGTACATGATGTGTTTACCCCCAAAATCCCCATGATTTAAAACTGGTCTTACCATAGTAAACCTCTGGCTTTCTGATTCTACGATTTCTAAGGCTCTTACAAAGTCCGATTCGGGGACTCCCAAATCTTGCGCCATTTTTAAAAACCCACCTCTTTGTCTAGGGTGCTCTCCCATCATTTCTGGAAACGCGGAGTATTTTCCTTTGCCTTGAGAATCAATGTTGTCAAATCCTTCTATGGATATCGAGTGCATCCTGGCTAATAACTCCCCCGCTTGTAAGAACAGCCTTCTCACTTGATCGTCTGGCATCTCCCAATAATTTGTCTTTCCTCTCTCCATTACATCACCTGGAAGTCTTTGCTGAACGCAAGCCGTGTAAGTCTTATCCCCCTCCTGAAATTTTTTGATCAATAGAACTCTTGGTACAGGAATATCTTTTCTGTCACACTGATCAATTGCCCACTGTTCAGCTTCAAATCTTGAGTTCCCCGACCGGTCAATCCGCACCACCACTTTTCCGTCAATCGTTTCTATGTCATATACCTCATTCGCCTCCCCAGCAATTATTCGTGTTCTTGATACCGGCAGTTTTCCTACTGCCTCCTTCACAAAAGAATCTACCTGATTGGGACTCGTTATGTTCCTATCCGCAATCGTCTTCAAATACTGTTTGTATTCATCGCTGCTCATAGTTTTTCAAGATGTGCTCACCCAAAGCATAGCCTCGCCGAACCCAATTTACTGTGTGTTCATTAGGCTCATTTTTATACAAACTACATAAATATTTAATTACGTCCAGCTGGCGGTAGAGCATAAACAACGGAATGGCTTGCACGTCGTTTTTTGTCAGTGGAAACACAGACTCATAACTGGCTAAAAAACCTTCCTTAAGTTTTTCCCAATGGGCATGCGGCACATCTCCCCAGGAATGAAGAGCAACAAAATAAATCCCTATCTCCAAAGCTACCGGCGCCCAGGCCCGGTCCGAAAAGTCAAAGAAATACACACTTCCGTCGGGCAAAAAACGGGTGTGCTCTGGAGCCAAATCGCCGTGTATTAGGGTTTTAGTTAATAATTCCGGTTGCAAGTGGCCCTGAATATACTCCCCCATTTGGATATCAATAGCTTTATATCGGTCTAGTTCATCCTCACTAAACTTCTTGACGTGAACCGATGTAGTTAATGCGGTGTACGCTTTCGGGACATCGAGAGTTCTGTCATTGGTATGTGCTTTTTCAGCAGGATACTCCTGCAGTGCTTTGTGCATTTTGGCAGTTGCTACAGCAATTCGGGTTAGTTCATCCTGAGTCATTGTGGCTGGCATACACATCCGTAACTCCTCAAATTTCATAACTACCAGCGGCAATTTGGCTCCCTGAAATTCCAAAATACTAACATCTTCGCCTTTCAGGTTATCCAATACTTCTGGAGCATGAGTTCCATGCGCATTTAAGAATTTGTACAAATTGTTTTCCTCCTGAACCCTGGCTACCGGCCCTTCACGCGCAGAAAATATCTTGGCTACCCAAATACCTGCTGGAGTAGTCACCTGCCAAGCTGAATTTTCTGTCCCTCCGGGAAGCAAGATAGCATCCTTTGCTTCCCAACCATATTCCCGATTCACACAAGCCAAAACAGCCGCAGCATCAACTTTTCTTGCCAACAAAAGCTCGTCTTCGCCCTTATTTTCCATAACTTGAATTATAACTTATTCAAAATTTTGAGCAATGTCCTCCATCCATGGCTACCTTCAAAGGGGTGCCTCAACCATCCCTTTATATCTGCTTTTGGCGTATCTAATTCCCAGACAACTTCTGCAACCCAAAATCCGAGACTGATTCTGATAAAGCTTGCCCACCCTCTTGCCACACACGGGGCACGCGAACCATAGTCTCTCTCCTCCAAACCTAGTTCTTGACGTAACTAATCCCACTCCCACCCCAGCTAGTTCTATCCGGTGTTTGATCCAATTTTGCTTCAATTGCCTATTTGCCAGCCTCACCAGCTCGTCAATTGATATTTTTTGACAATTTTCCGACACCTGGGAAAAATCTCCTAAATCATTTGGGGTCATTGATTCGTCTGGACTATCTGATTCTGCCCGACTACAGCAGTTTCAGCTCTGATATTTAACTGCATTGGAGGCTGTTTAAGCGTTCTAAGGGCTTGCACAGCCGTCAGATAGTGTCTATTTGCCCTATCCAGCTCCTTACTCATCACCGCTAAATATTTGACTCCAATTTCAGAAACTTCACCCTTGGACAAATACATGGTGATTTTTCGTTGTATATCCAGAGTCCGAATATAATTTATCGCCGCTAGCTCCGCAGTTGCCTTTTCGCTCGCAGTCCGGCATTCATACTCCCCTATCAGGCTTCTCATAAGCTCGATCCCAAAAGTATTGTAGTAATCTGCCACCGATACTGTCATCAAAATCCCGTTATCGAACTCGTACAGTGTCGAAATTTTAAACAAATCATCTTTCCCCCCTAACTGAGTCCCCTCTTCCGGGAACCCAGGTTTGTTTCCAATTTTCTTCAAAAGAATGTTTGGATCATAGCGAGTTGTTAATTGAGCCATATCCGCCCTGACTTCTGCTAAATTTCTAATAGGAGCAACATTTGTATCAGTTCCTGTCATACTTTATGCAAACACCATCATCTCCGGCGGTCTTGATCTAACTATTCGTCCAAATTCATCCCTTTCGGCTATGATTCGCTCTTTTCTGGGATTTGGAAGCTTGTACCTCAACTCAAATGCAAAAGGTGGGACGGTGCAATCCGAGTTCCTATTTCCACACTTCCCTCCACACCAATCCTGTTACTTGTCCTAACAACTTATCATCCAACAATCCTTCTGTGTAATATCTCACCGCCTCTTCTACTT
>VMGA01000064.1 GCA_007376345.1 Microgenomates group bacterium Gr01-1014_16
GGTTTTGGCGATCGCCGCAAATCCATGCTCGAAGATATCGCTATTCTTACCGGCGGCACCGTCATTTCTGAAGATACCGGCCGGACATTTGAAAATGTCAAAGTAGAAGATTTGGGCCGCGCCGACAAAGTCTGGGCGGATAAAGATAATTGTAGAATCATCGGCGGCAAGGGCAGCAAATCCGCTCTGAACGCTCGCCTTTCCCAGCTCAAAGAAGAATTAGCCAAGACCACTTCCGATTTTGATAAAGAAAAAATTCAGGAGCGCCTGGCCAAGCTCAGTGGGGGAGTGGCCGTCATCAATGTTGGCGCGGCCACCGAAGTTGAGCTCAACGATCGTAAGGAAAGAGTCAAAGACGCCGTCGGCGCCACCAAAGCCGCTGTCGAAGAAGGCGTCGTTCCCGGCGGCGAAGTCACCTTCCTGCGCACAGCCAAGATATTAGACACTCTCAAATTGGAAGGTGATGAGAAAGTCGGCTTAGACATCCTCCGCCACGCCCTGGAACAACCCTTCCGTTGGCTGGTCAAAAATTCCGGTCTGGACGACGGTTATTACCTGAAAATGGTCCAAGGCGAAAAAGCTCTAGATTTCGGTCTCAATGTAGCTACAGGTCAGACCGGCAGTATGTATCAATTCGGCGTCATCGATCCGGCCAAAGTTACCCGCTCCGCCCTCCAAAACGCCGCCTCTGTAGCCACTATGATTTTGACAACCGAATGCCTTGTTACAGAAATTGTTGAACCCAAGAAAGAAACTTCAGGAGCAGGGTCTCCAGGTATGGGCGGTATGGGCGGCGGCATGGGCGATGACTACTAACTTTTGATTGACGATAGTGTTAAGCTATAGTCATGACAAAAACAAAAAAAACTATCATCACGCGAATCACCCCCCCCTTGGCCAGCAAGGAAAAAATATAGCCTGGAAGCGATAATGAAAGCTGCCGAAAGAGTTCGCAGGGCGGTAGAAAAGGAAGAAAAAATGTATGGCAAATTTGAATTTGCCTAAAACAGGTTGGGTTTTAGTTGATACCAATTTCTTAATCGACTTTTTTAGTAAGAAGCAGTTTTATTCGGAGTTTCTTAAATCGGCATCAAAAAGTTCCATCTCAATAGTCTCCATTGAACCGGTACGGGTGGAATTTATCCGCTCCAAAAACAAAGACGTTGTCAGGCAAAAATCTGATTTCTTTATTAAAGTCGTCGAAGCCCTGCTTCCCTTGGATCAAGAAGTTTTCAGCCTCGTTCAGCCAACGGACATCTTCCTTGCCTGCGCTATTCAGCGTTATTCCCAGGTTTATCTTTTGACCCGCAACCATCAGGATTTTCCAACAAAACTATTTAAACGCAGCAACATTTTCAACATCGAAACGGAAAAAGACGTCAAAACCTACGCCCTGTATCAGTATATCCAACCCGAGGCCAAGGAAATTTCCTTCTAACCCTGCTAAAATTCCCTTATGACCGGTCAAGAAAACATCGTTTACCAGGGCAAGATCATTGAAGTAGTCCAACAAACCAGAAAAACAGGGGATACCGAGAAGTTATTTGAATTTGCCCGCAGATCTCCAGGCACACGTTTAATCATAAGATCCGATGACAAAATACTTTTAACCAAAGAATACCGTACAGAAACTGATAACTGGGACTTTCGCCTGCCTGGAGGCAAAGTCTTCGACACTCTCGAGGAATACAACCGATTTTTGAGTTCAGGACAGGACATTTTGCCTCAAGCCATCGAAGCCGCAAAAAAAGAAGCCCGGGAAGAAGTGGGAATAGAAGTCGAGGAAATAAACCACGTTTGGACTTCTATTAATGGTGCCACGGTTGTATGGGATCTCTTTTATTTCGAAGTGTCTAAATTCAAGCAACTGCCAAGCCAAAACCTCGAAGCTGGCGAAGAAATAGAGACGTCTTGGGTCACTCTAGCAAAAGCCAAGGAAATCGCTCTTTCTGGCCAAATGCAGGAAGATCGCAGCGTCGCGGTTCTCCTCCGCTATCTCCATTCCAAAGGCGTTCACAATCTAATTCGTATAGTTACCCAAAAGTCATAGAACTATGAAAATAATGATTTTTGGGGACGTATCAACTGGAAAAAGTACTTTTGCCAAACAGTTAGGCAAAAAACTGTCTCTTCCTGTGATCCACCTTGATGAAATCATGAAGCAAATCGGCAGGGATAATAGAACGGATATTGGAAATAAAATTAAAACATTGGTAGATAGGAAAAATTGGATCATGGATGGAAACGCTTTTACCAAAGACAAAGAGTATCGAATCAGGAAAGCCGATAAAATAATTGTTTTTGAAGCGTCGCCGTGGGTCACCTTCGCGAAACATCTTAAGCGCTGGGCAATAATAAAATTTGGATCCATCGAAGCAATAGGGGGTCATGACGTTAGCCTGAACTTGAAATACTACATACCCTATATTTTTTTTAAGTTCCCAAAACGGAAGAATGAAGCCATAAAATTAGCCAAGTCACTAGGTAAGCAAATTACAATTATTAAAAGCAGAGAACAGGCAAATAATTATCTTTCGAATTAACACTGCCATGAACTTCTTGATCCTTCACAGTACCCTGGGCAGCCCGGAGGGCAATTGGTTCCCCTGGCTGTCAGGCATGATATACTGACAACATGACCGGCAAAAAAAGCAGGTTGATCCTGAAAGTCCCCTATAAGTCTGGGTGGATACTTTTTGCCAACGACACTATGGAAATCAAAGCCCACGCAAAGAAATTTTCTGACATTGTAGCCAAATCTGACGTTTTCGATCCTCAAAAGCACTCCATTATGGCCGCCGCAGAATCGTATCACAACCATTTGATGCAGATCTTGTAATGATTTACCAATATTTGGATCTACAGGGAAACTTCGACACCAAATTTGCTACCTACCCGTTAATACCCACTCTCTTGCTTTACAAACATCAGTTAATAAAAACGCCTATCCGTGGGTTAATCGATTCTAGTGCTCAACATTGTTACTGCAACATGATAATTGGCGAGTATCTGCGCATAAATTTTAAAAACAAAAAGCCAATCGTGTCCACTGCAGCAAACGGGACCAAATTTAAGGGTTTTATCGAAATGATTACTCTTTTAGTTTCCGGTAAAAGAATAGAAATACCCCTGATATTCAGTAGTGAAATGAACCCAAACTTTCCCTTGGTTCTAGGCCAAGAAGGTTTTTTCTCAAATTTTGAAATCTGTTTCAATAAAGTTAAAAACGAGTTTTCTTTATCCTAAACACATGAATTTCTTGATTCTCCATGGTACCTTGGGCAGCCCGGAGGGCAATTGGTT
>VMGA01000018.1 GCA_007376345.1 Microgenomates group bacterium Gr01-1014_16
CTGAGGCAAGCGATGGTTGAAGTGAAGTTACCGGAAGATAATAACGGGGGGTGGGCAATAAAGCGGATGAGACTAGTGGATGCAGTCAGGGCACAAGCGAATGAAGAAGTGCAAGAAAAATTGTTGACAGATTTGGCCGAATTGGTTTTGAAACCAGGACAGGAGACGAATAAGCCGAAGTCTGTGGGAAAGAAAATTTTTAATAGAATTTTGTTGGCAACAGGTACGGCGTTGGCCGGATGTACAGGACAACCGTTTCTAATCCAAGAAGCACAAATTTCACATACAGAGGTTGCGGATCATGTTATTTTCGTATCCGACGCGGGTGAGTATTTTGATCTAAGCGATACCGACCCTACAGATAATTGTAAAATCTTCGCAGAGACTCCCACGGACAGGATTTTAGCGGTTCAGGAATTGAACGATATGGTTAGGCTGTGGCCCGTGGGAAAAAGGGTAGACGTTCCTTCGAGCGAGACGACTGTGGGTAAACTTGATGTGGCAGATGTTTGTGAAGAGAGGTTCGGTTCTGTTACGGGGGAGACCCAGCCCGTTTTGCCTCCTCCGGATTTGGAAAAATTACCGGAAGGAGTGGTGGAAGGTCTTAGAAGTTTAGTGGTAGATGTGCATCTTTTTTATCGGATGCCGGATGGAATTTTGTGGGATGTACGTTGCAGTGCAAGTTATATGGAAGAATCATCTTCTGTTTTGACGACGAAGCATTGTTTTACTACTGAAGAAGGTTATCCGTGGTTTGGGGGCAAGTTGGAAAAGGTTAGATTCGAACAGGGAGACAGAGAGGTAGAGCTTATGACTGGAGATAATTCAGGTATTTCGTTCGTTGCTGATCCGGAATTGGATATGGGATTAATTAAATTGGACGTTGAAGCGCCTCAACACCCGGCGCTATCTAATTTTAAAGGTGTTCCGGTAAAGACAAACTGGAAACCTAAAGGCACTGATACCCTGGTATCTGTTGGGTGGAGTGGGGGAAATCGCGATCCGGGACAAGAAGTGATTGCCGGCTTTAGACCGTTAATATGGGAAGGACAGATAAGATATGATGGAAAAGCCGTAATTGTTCTAAAGAGTTCAGACTCTGGTCAAAGCGGAGAGCCGGTATTTCTCGTAGATCCTGAGACAGGCGAATATTGGTTAGTGGGGGAGATGTTTGCCGATGATGGCATTTTACTCATGGGTGGCTCCGATTTCGGGTTCACCTGAAATAAGTGGAGAGCTTGTTAATCAAGAAGAGGTGGGAGAGGGAAAGTAGACGTGCGAATCTAGACCACCTGGAGGGTGGATTAGATTGGCACCTCCCCTCCTAACTTAGGAGGAGATTATATTGTTGAGGCGATCTATTTATACGGTACACACGCTGGACAGAGGCCGAGTTCTTCCAATTTTTCCAGGTAGTTGATAACTGTAGTCACAAATTCGGCATGAGACCAGCAGAGGGGCGTGGCGGATAAGGGCGCGCCGGATTCGGGATGGAGCTGCTCGGGTAAGATGCCGGAAGGCAGGGAGTGGCTGACGACCCAGTTGAGCCAATCTTTGACGGGGTTGAGATCAGATTCGGATTTACTGATCGCAATATGATATTGAGCCAGCCAAAGGGAAGTGATGATCCAGGGATTGCCCGGACCATTGGGACCGGAGCGGAAATACCAATCGGATTCGTAGCGGGCCAGTCCGCCAATCGGTGGGGCGGAAAGTTTGGTAACAGCTGTTTGGACGGCTGAGTGTAGACGACTGTCTCCTGGCTCTAAAACGCCGAATTTGAGGATGCCGTAGAAGGCGGAAGAGTCTACAACCGGGTTACCCAGATTTTTGTGGAAATAGCCTAATTTGTCGTCGTAGAGATATTTTATGATGCCGGATTGAATTTCGGAAGCGGCTTGGGCGTAATCTTTTTGGGCGTCAGTTTTACCTAATAGGGCGGCAAATTTGGCGGCACAGTTTAGAGCTCCGTAGACCGAGGAGGAAGTGTAGGTGAAGACGCCGTTGTTTTCTTCCCATAAATCATAGCTAGGCCTTGGCAGACCGGTTTGAGGATCCCGGTACTGGGATAAAAAGTCGGCTGATTTTTTGATGAAAGAATTGTAAATGCTTTCGATGAATTCGATGTCTAAAGACAATTGATAATGTTGCCAAAGAGCAAAAAGAGTGACGGCCGTCTCGTCTTCTTGGATGGGGTATTGGACGTGGCCGGCTTTGATCCAGGGGTGCCAGGAGCTGCCCAGGGATTGATCCGAACGGTATTTGTGCATAAAGAAACCGACGGGGGTGATAATTTCGTTGGAAAACTCGAAAAACCGGCGGGCAACCGTGGAATCACCGGCTTTGTCCAGGGCCATAATGCAAAAGGCGGCATCCCGGTGCCAGACATAAGAATAGTGGTCGCGGCCGTATTTGAGCAGGTCGGAATCACCGGAGGCGATAACTCCGCCGCGGTTATCGGTATGGGCACGCAAAACTAACAGTGATTTTTTGAACATGTCGATAACTGGAACCGGTAGTTTGAAAAAGCTGAATTTGCGCCGGTTTATCCAGGCTTTCCAAAAGTCGGTCGTGGATTTGAGTAAGTACTGGGGAGTTTTGTCCAGAACGTATTGGTTGAGGGCCAAGCAGTCGGAAATAAGTTTGGCCGCGGTTAACCAATAGTAAATGGTAGCCGACTGGTGGGGGGAGAGGTGAAAGGTGTGACCCAAAACCGAATCCACCAGGCCGTGTTCGATGTTATTTTGGCTTAATATTCCATCTTCGGCGTCTTTATGAGTCCCCTCTTTGCCTTCGATATTAAACAGACCGACTGAGTAGTCGGTAAATCCGGCGTTGCCGGAGACACTATTTATCAAAAAACACCGCCGACCTTTGTAATGAATGAGGACTTTGGAAATAGGGTCATAATAGGCCGTGTCGCCGCGGCGGGATTGGTAAATTTCGAATTCCTGGTGGAAAAAGATGCGTACTTCCCGGGAGACGGCGTCCAGGTTTTTGATGACCAGTTTCCTCACAAAAATATCCCTTTCGTTGTAAACGATATCGGTGAAATTAAGCTGGAGCTGGAGATGGGGATTGACGGCTTCGATATCGCTGGCCATGGTATCTGAAACGTAATTAATTTTGATTTGCCAACTGCCGTCGTCGATCCAGGAAAACCGGCTATCTACCCAGACGCCGATGCGGTGGACGTAATGGCCGTCCACGTGGTTTTCCAGTCCGACGAACGGGAAATACAGATCGCGGACTTGGCCGAAAGCGTCCAGGCCGATGAGTAAATTACCGTTACTTAAGTTTATATATCTGGCCATGGTTACATTGTTACATTGTTACATTGCTGAACTCTTAGTTTTAGATCCTGCAGGACATTCATATAAGAAATAAAGGCTTCGTAGGGGGAAGAATTGGGGTTGAAATATTTGTGGACGTCGCCGTCGGCGAACCATTTGGTACACATGTAGTAAAAATGATCGGAAGTTTGGAGACGGCGCCAGTCGGTTATCAGTTGTTGGTTGTCAGTTGTCAGGATATCTGATTGAAGAGAATATAAGTGGCGGAGGGCCTCCTGCTGCATGGAATTACCGGTCCAGGCTGATAAATCGCGTTCTAAATCTGCCCAGGAGATAAAATTGGGAATATTTAATTCACCTCGGGAAGGGAATATTTTGGCGGCTAGGGTGGGAGTAACAAAAGAGTTGTCTGGGTGTTTTAATATTTCGCCGGGAAGATGTTTGAGGAATTCAAAAATACCGGTATCCGCCCATTGGTGTTCACCAAAAGTTTCATAATCCATGAATAAGTTAACAATATCCCCCGCTCCGTTTATTTTATTTAACCAGGAAGCAAATTTGGGGGCGGTCAGGGGATAATCCGACCAGGATTTTTCGGAAAACCGGAAAGCAATATCGTCTGATAGCCGGTAGTTTTTTAATAATAATTTTATTTTCGAGTCTGGTGGGGAATAGAGATAATTCGGGCTGCGCCAGCCCAGGATATGATCTGCCCCTTCGGCTAATATGGCTTTGAAGCCCAGTTTTTCGACTTCTTGGGCGAGGGAGTCATTGTAGATCAGTTCTGTATTGCGAAAGACTTTGGGAATAATGCCAAATAATTTTTTAATTTTTTGGTCATGGAGTCTGATTTGAGAGCGGAATTCGTCGGGAGAATATAAATATGACAGGGAGTGGTAATAAGTCTCGGATAATATTTCTACACGTTTAGTTTTAACTAGATTGACAAACGATTTTAGGACTTCGGGTAAATTGGTTTCCAATTGTTCTAAAACAACTCCCGAAAAAGAAAAGCTGCAGCAAAATTCAGGATGCTTGTTGAGTAAATCTAATAAAATTTTATTGGCGGGTAAGTAGCATTTGTGGGCGACTTTGTGGAGAATCTTTAGGTTATTCCGGTCGGAATCAGTATTGTCCGAAAAATAGTCGTGGTCGGAGCCGACGTCGAAAACGCGGTATTTCTTGAGCCGCCAGGGCTGGTGGACTTGGAAATAAAGGCAAGTTGCCGGCATACTTTCTTAAATATTCAATGTTCAATGTTCAATAATTGGTTATAGATATTTATGCATTTGTCGGCGGCGGAGGACCAGGTTAATTGGGAGACTTCCCGGGAGGATTCATCACGAAGGGTGGAGGGCAGCGAAGGGTAGTTGAGAACGGCCAGGATCTGGTTGGCCATTTCCTCAGTGTCCCAAAAATCAACTTTGAGAGCATGCTTGAGAACCTCGGAAACCCCAGATTGTTTGGAGATAAGGACGGGGGTGCCGTTGACGATGGATTCGAGCGGGACGAGGCCGAACGGTTCGGAGACTGAGGGCATGACAAACAAGTCGGCCGATTTAAACATTTGGTCACGCTGCTCCCCTTTGAGAAAGCCCGGGAAAAGCACCCGGTCGGAGATGCCGATGTCCGCGGCCTGACGAATAATCTGGTTTTCCATGTCTCCAGAGCCGACGATGACAAAAAAAACTTTGGGAAAGTGCCCGAGGACTATTTTGGCTGCTGACAGGAGGTAATCGACACCTTTTTGCAGGGTAAGCCGGCCGAGGTAGAGAACGATTTTGTGGCCGGAGGCCCGAGCCTGCGAAAGAAAAGTGACGGGCGAAGCATTGGAAAAGTGGTCTGAGGTGTCAATGGCATTGTGGACGACGGAGATTTTGGCCTCGGGAATACCGTATTTGGATATCAAGACGTTTTTGACATAATTGCTTACAGCAATTAGAAAATCGGCTTGCTCAAAACCGGTTTTCTCGATAGCGTAGACTACCGGGTTGACGGAAAAACCTCCGGAACGGTCGAATTCGGTGGCGTGGACATGGATGACGAGCGGTTTACCAGACACAAGTTTTGCGGCCAGACCGGCGGGGATAGTGAGCCAATCGTGAACATGGATAATATCAAATCGGATATTTCCGGCAATTTTTTTGGCAGCTTGGGCATACTGATGAACCTGTTTTAACAAGTCACCGAAAATGAGATTGCCGGAAACATTTAAGAATGTGGAATAAGGGGTAACGGTGAGGTCGAGCTGGTCTAAATTTGCAAAAATAATTTTGAAAGAGGGAGAAATAATGGGGGTACGATGGGGCAGGATAAAAGTCAGGTCCAGCTTTTTGGAGAGGGCGCGGGCCAGGCCGTTGCAAGCAACTCCCAGGCCGCCGCTGTAATCCGGGGGTAGCTCCCAGCCGAACATTAAAATGCGCATATAGTTAATATGATCTAAGATTGGGGATGAAACAAGGGCTAAATCGAGGAGAGGTGCCGGAAAGACGGCAAAGAATCTTCCTCCGAGTTACCTCACCCCCTACCCCTCTCCAAAATTTTGGAGAGGGGGGCTATATGGTAGTATTGAAATATGTTCGTTGTATTTGATATCGGTGGGAGTAAGATGAGAGTGGGGTCTGTGGCAGGTAGTAAGTTGACGGAGGTAAAAGTTGAAGAGACGCCGCAAAATTATGAATTTGGAATTGGAAGGCTAGCGGAGATGGTTGGTAAACCGGAAAGATTGGCAGGAGGGATAGCAGGAAGGTGGAATAGAGAGAAAACTCAATTAATAGGCTCGAGGAATTTGAGAGATTGGGAAAACAGGCAAATTAAGAAGGATCTGGAAAAAATGTCGGGTAGCGAGGTGATACTGGAGAATGACGCAGTGATTGGAGGGTTGGGTGAGGCAAAGTACGGAGCGGGGAAGAATTATGATATTGTGGCTTATCTAGTCTTTGGGACTGGGGTGGGGGGCGCCAGGATTGTGAATAAGAAGTTGGATGTGAACTATGATGGGTTTGAACCGGGAACCATGATTGTGGATTATCCGCAGAGTTTGGAAGATAAAGTCAAGGAAAGAAACAATGTTGAAAAGTGGCTGGAGGTGGCTGTTGTCAATGTCAAGGCCATGTGGTCGCCGGAAATTATTATTATTGGAGGAGGGTTGGGGTTGAACTTGGAATTACCGAAAAACCCGATGGTGGTCAAGGCGGAATTGGGGGATCAAGCTGGTTTGTGGGGAGGGTTGGCCCTTTTGGAGAAGTAGCGGATTAATGCCAGGGCGGGGAGCCAGAAGACGGAGTAGACGCCGATCCAGATAGCAGCGGTGCCCAGACCGCGGAGAGTTGTGAGAAGTGACCGGACGGCGGTTTTGAAGATGACGGACGGACGCCAAGGCTGGGCAGGCGCGTAAGGCAGGGACAGTTCGTCGGTAGCCAGATTGACGGAAACAAGTGAGGTGGCGGTAGTATCCTCCAGATAGTTTTTTTGGCCTTTGAGAGAGTCGATTTGGTCCTGGACTTGAAAAATGGACTGTTGGACACGGAGAATCTCATCGACATTTTTGGCCTGGCGTAATATTTCTTCAAAAGTAGCTTTGGTGTGGGTAAGAGTAGTCAGGCGGGATTCGATATCGGTGTACTGGTCGGTAACGTCCGTGCCGGAGATATTTTCGGAAACGACGCGGACGGCTAAAGTGCGCAGAGTTTCCAGAAAAGCGTCGAGCTTGGCAGTGGGTACACGGACAGAAATGTAGCCGGTGGCGCCGCCTTCGGGATAGTCGGCGGATGAGTTAACCATGAAGCCCCCAACGGATTCGGCTTGGGTTTTAATTGACTTGGAAGTTTCGCGGACGTTTTTGACTAGCAGGGACAGATCGGTTTGGACGGTAACTTTACGTTGCGACAGGGGAACTTCGGGATTGGTTGAACCAGGGATGGGGAGAATAGATCGGGATAGGCCCTCATATGAAACCGAATCGTTATAGAGTGGAGCGGACATTTTGAGTGTGGAAATACCGAAGAGACTAGATGTTAAAGATTTGCCAAATAGAAGAACGATGACCAGAAGTAGAAAGACGGAAAGTTTATGGGATTTGATCCAGTTCATGAGTATATATTATCACAAGTTTGGGTATATAAACTGCCGGTCGGAGTAGGATATTAAGATAATGTCGCCGGAGCTGATTTGAAAGTCGGTGACCGGAGTGATGACTTCCATGATCGAGTCCCAGCGGGAGATATCGCGGGAAACGGGCATTTTTGAGGCATAGTTTAAAAATTTGAGAACAGAATCTTTTTTGAGCTGGCGATAGTCTACGGGTTTCCAGGTCATGATTTTGCCTTCTGGGGCTTCGTGAAGGATACCCACGACGACGCTGGCAGCGGTGTGGCAAAGCTGGCCGGTATATAAATAATTGGGATTGTAGCGGAGGCGGAGGCGGTCGAGAAGATTGGGGTGTTGCATTCCGATATATTATGCTATTATTTGCAAATGGCGGCAAGAAGAAAAGTCCAAGAGATTTTATCGGAACCGGAAGTTGTAGTTGAAAAAACAAATGCTTGGATGGTGGAGAAGAAAAAAGTTTATTTGGGCGTTGTGGTTGTTTTGACTGTAATCGGGTTGTGGTGGTACAAGACGAAGACGTGGCCGATCGCGGCGGTAGTTAATTATCAGCCGATTACCAGGTATGAAATAAATAAAAGTTTGTTTGCTCAGGGGGGCAATCAAGTGGCAGAGGGCCTGATTACGGAAATATTGGTCAAGCAGGAGCTGGCGAAGTTGGGCATGGTTGCAACGGAGGCGGAGATAGACACCAAGGTCAAGGAGATCAAAGACGGGTTGCAGGAGGGACAGGAGCTGGAACAGCTGTTGGGGCAAAGCGGAATGACTATGGTCCAGCTGAGGGAACGGATCAAAACCCAGTTGGGAGTGGAAAAAGTGGCCACGGATGCGGCTAAGATAAATGATTGGCTGGAGGGATTGAAGACAAAGGCTAAGATTTGGAGATTTTTTTAGACCAGCGAGAGCGTGAAGAAGCCAGTACTTTTTCCCGATTAAGATTGGTTGATTTGAGAGGCGGTAGTGACGTGGCTAAAAATGGCTGGGAGATGGTGGAGTCGATAGTGATTCTGACGGCGATCTGATATTTCTGGAGCGAAACTAAAGCTTCTTTGGTAAATTTGGTTCCGAATTCGGCTTCCATGACCCGGGCGTCCTCGGAGCCCATAACAAAGCCGATGACGGTTCCGGCGTTACCAAAAATGGCTTTTTGGATAGGTTCGGGGATTTGAGCTATATATTGATTTGCCAAAGTCAAACCCAGTCCGTACTTGCGAGCTTCAGATAATATTTTTATGAACGACTCGGTAGCGAAGTTTTGAAACTCGTCGACATATAGAAAGAATGGTTTACGTTCTGCCTTGACTAAGTCGACGCGGCTCATGGCAGCTAATTCGAGTTTGGTAATCAGCATGGCGCCCAGAAGAGCTGAATTGTCCTCCCCTAGTTTGCCTTGGGATAAGTTCGCTATTAAAATTTTGCCGGTGTTTAAAATATCCTCCAGGTTGATAGTAGATTTGGGATGGGCGATGACGTTTTGGATAAGCGACGAGGAGACGAATTGGCCGACTTTATTCAAAATAGACGAAATCTGTTCGGCCCGAGTTTTTTCCTCCAGCCGGTCAAATTCATTTTTCCAATAATCTAATAGTTGCTGGTTTTTGAGTTGAGCATAGATTTTTTTGCGGAAGGCCGAGTCGGTGAGCATTTTGACTACATCGGGCAAGGTGGAGTCGGGAATTTGGGTGAGGGTGAGAAGAGTGTTTCTTAAGATATATTCCAAGCGCGGTCCCCAGGAATGGCCGTAAAGCTTATGAAAGATAGAGACGATGCCAGAGGCGACCAGCTCGGCTTGTTCGGGGTTTTTGACTTCCAAAATGTTGAGGGCGATGGGGTGGTCGCGGTCGGCGGGATTGAAATAAATGACATCGTTGATGCGGGAAGAGGGAATGTAGTTGAGAAGATTGTCGCAAGCGTCACCGTGGGGATCGATAAAGGCCACTCCCCTACCCTTTTTGAAGTCATCCACGGCCATGTTTTCCAGTAGGGTTGATTTG
This sequence comes from Microgenomates group bacterium Gr01-1014_16, assembly GCA_007376345.1. Lineage (GTDB taxonomy): Bacteria > Patescibacteriota > Microgenomatia > CAZETR01 > Amesbacteraceae > VMGA01. The sequence goes on from VMGA01000018.1 coordinate 9,395, forward strand.
CCGGTGCCGGATTTGCCCAGAATATAGACATGGCGCAGGCGGTCTTGCAGCTTGATGCCAAAAGTGGTTTCCTGGTTTCTAAAAGTGGTTTTGGCGAAGAAGTTGATGTCTTTATTTGCGTCCCCGGCGCTGGCCGGTACCTCCCCTCCTCGCTTATGCTCGGTTTCCCCTCCTAATTTAGGAGGGGATTGTAAGGAAATATTTGTTATATATACGGGCAAATTTTCCGGTGCTTCAACGAACGAGCTACTCGGGGCCCAGGCGACGTTGGGGAGTTTGGTGTAGACGCCGGGGAGATGCCAGAGGGAAGAAAGCTCCATGACATTGAGCACCGGAATGCGAGTGAAAAGTGGTGTGAAAGGTTGACGGGAAAAAACGGCAGAAAGGAAACGATTTCGCTCCCAGGGGAAAAACCTGCCAATGATAAGTGAGTTGCCGTCGGGGCGATTGAGGACTGAAATTGCTCCGAATAAATCGTGGATTAATTCAGGACGAGAAACAACTAAATGCGTGGAAACTCCAACCAGCGGCTGTGAAAGTTTGTCCTCAATAAGTTTTTTGCCTTCGACTACCGGTTTGTCTTCCGGGGAACTGGGTTTGGGATGAAGATACGAATAAGCTTGTTTTTGAATAGAGGTGGAAGCGGGAGTGAGAACGAACTGGACTAGGATTCTATCGCCTTCTTTGGCTTTGGAAAATACACCCAGAAGAGGCAGCATGGGATCGACCTCTTTGTAATCGGCATAGTCACGCAAGGGAAAATAGGAGGAGTAGGCCTGGCGGATAAGAGCGAGATGAACCGGAGGCTTCCAGCTTTGCAGATAGTCCTTGATTTCGGTCATTATTACATCCGGATAAGTGGCCAGGAGCTGGGAGGAGACGAATGTTTTGAGATGGGTCGGGAAGACGGCGGCGAAGGTGATCTGGCCGGCCTCGAGGGTAACCTCCAGGCTGATGTGGATACCCTTGGCGGTGGCTTTGGCCAGGGAGGCCAGAAGCTGGGCGGTCTGCTCGGGGGTGTTCTCGGATTCGCGGGGAACACGTAAAGATAGGACTGTGAGGTTCATAGATCTCTCTTTTCTAGCAAAATAGATTGATTGCAGGCTTTCAGTAATGCATAACTGGGTTTATGTTTGAATCCAACGTAGGTTACTTTTTTTCCTAGTGATTGAACTGCAGAAATGGCTGGGATTAAGTCTGAATCAGAGGTTATAAGAAATGCCTGATCGTAGGTGTTTTTGCATGCATTCATTATTAAATCTGTGGCCATCTGAACATCGACGCCTTTTTCGTGGTAAGCGGTATCTGATTTCAGGAGATAGCCAAATTGGATTACGAAGCCGTCTTTTTGAAGGCGTGTGACCAGAGATTGCTGGTCGGCCATCATTTGCCTAGCGTGCTGATCTTGCTGAAGAGCGGATATTTTCCCAATACAGAAGTATTTGACAACGATTTGTGTTTTTTGTGAAACTGATTCGACAAACTTGTGAAAGTCAAATTCCTTTCTGTGGGGAAGTTGAAGTTCCTTTAGTTTGTGGTATAAATTGCTGCCATCGATAATGACGATGGAGCGAGTAGAAATGGGCATAAATTAAGTATACAACAAAAAAACCCTGCGCACCGGTTGCCCGAGCACAGGGGATGTTATGAGTTCATTATATGCAGGCGGGCGGGAAAGTCAAGGCTTTAGGCCTTGACAAACAATTGCGGATATGATAACCTATAGGTGTAGTCTAGTGATCCTACAAATAGCTTGTAGGCTAACCTAGAATACGAATCTTTTTTAATTCTAGCACGTTAAAAAGAGAGGTAAGCTACAATCATGTGAACTGATTGTGGTAAAGAGAATTAGTACTCCAGTTGGGAGCACTTAGGATCGGATATGGTTTTCAGTTGTCAGTTGTCAGTTGTTAGTTGTTGGTTTGAAGATATTTACGGAAAGAGATAGTGCGTTTGCCAAGAGTGTGATACTCGTTTTTGAGTTCGTCCAGATCGATACCGAAATTCATTTTGAGGAAGTCGAGAAATGCGATGGTTTCATTTATTGATCCATTGGCGATCGAAAGAAAATGAGCAAAATCTTTTTTGGTGTTTCTTCCGTAGCCTTCGGCAATGTTGGCCGCTACTGACAAACTAGCACGCTTGATTTGATCAAGCAGTGAGTATTCATATTTTAATTTAGGGTTTTTGGAGAGTGAGTATATTTTTCCAGCCAGACGCAACGCTTCAGTGTATATTTCAATATCATCTAATTTGGAAATATTAGTCATATATTTATTTTAACTGATCACTGATCACTGACAACCATTAACTTATCAGATTTTAAGTGCTCTCAATTGGAAAAAATACGCGTGAGGCGCGTGAGAGGTATCTGAATATTTAGGCCATTTGAATGGCTCCGAAGACATCGAGTTCCAGTTTTTCGATGCGGTCGGTATTTGAAGACAGACGTCCACCTTGGAGAACTTGTTCATCGTCAAATTTTTTGACGTCACCGGCGAAGCTGTCGATGTCCCCATCTATTTTGTCTAGCTTCTTGTTTATTTTGGCAAATTCATTTTTGTTTTCGGATTTGTATTCATTAAAGTCATCCTGTAGACCTTGGAACTGGGAAGACAAACCCTTAAATTCGGACGATAGTTTTTTTGTTTCTGATTTAACGGCTTCCTTGACAATGTCAGAGATGATTTGTTTTGTCAGTGTCATGAATATAAGTTAACACTTTGATAAATAATGTCAATCGGTTATCTCTCACGCGCTTTGCGCACTACAGACTCTTTAAAGTTGGCATCCCCGCCGACTTTGTAACAGGAGTCTAGTCCTGCTATCGCCACGGTATTTTTGATCCCCTCAAATGGTCAAACTTACCAGTCCGAACCCTACGGGTTTAGACACCAGATAGATGTGGGCATCCCGTGAAATCTCGAATTTTCGCGACCGTTAGTGAGTAAAGAAAACCTGACGAGGGACGAAGATTTTGGACGATGGGCATTGGAGAAAACCAATGTAGTAAAAAATTCGGTTGATAAAAACCGTTAGGCAATAAAAGCCATTTATCAATTAGTCTTGTTGACTTGAAAAAGCCAGCAGGAAAAGGAATTTGAAATGAACTGGAAAAGATTCTTCAAAAATGAATGGTTTAGGCGTAAGAAGGCAAAAAAGGTCGAAAAACAAAAACAACTCAAGAAGGTGTCCATAAGGAGGACAAAATGAATCAGAATCAAAGTGGTAAATATGCGATAGCTGCGGCTATTGCATTTGGGTTGTTGGCGATGGCGTTGGCTGTGTTTTTTGGTCTGGCCAAAATTGCCGATGCGTTGCTGCAGATTAATTTCTGCTGCTCATGCCAACAAGTGACCGAATCCCTAGACGGATCCGGAGGCGGAGGCGAGAATTTTGCCTTGCCGATTTTTGTACCGACGCAGGTCCCGACGAATGTCCCGACCCAAGTTCCTACCAACGTACCGACGCAAGTCCCGACGAATGTCCCGACCCAAGTTCCTACCAACGTACCGACGCAGGTCCCGACGAATGTCCCGACCCAAGTTCCTACCAACGTACCGACGCAGGTCCCGACGAATGTCCCGACCCAAGTTCCAACTGTTGCCCCGACGACGGAGCCCACGACTACGCCAGATCCTTGTCAGAATAATGACGACTGTGACGGTGATGATGACAAGTGCAAGGATGGGCACAAAGACGATGATTGTGACAAGAAAGACGACGACAAGAAAGACGACGACAAGAAAGACGACGACAAGAAAGACGACGACAAGAAAGACGACGACAAGAAAGACGACGACAAGAAA
>VMGA01000065.1 GCA_007376345.1 Microgenomates group bacterium Gr01-1014_16
TCCTGGCATTCCGGATACCCAATCGTCTCGCATGCCCGAAATACCGCGTTGGCCACCACCAGTGCAGTAGGCGCCGCTACATCTTCGCTAGCAAACACTACCATTCTCCGAGCGATAAACAGCGGGTCTTCGCCCGCATCCACCATCCGGGCCAAATAATATAGTGCGGCGTCCACGTCGCTCGCCCGCATGGATTTGATAAACGCCGAAATCGTGTTGTAATGCTCCTCCCCCAATTTGTCATACCGCAAATGCTTGCTCTGCAGCGCATTGTTTATATTTTCCTCCGTGATCTCCCCGTACAACTGATGCGTCACCTCGATCAGATTTATAAACTGCCTGGCGTCCCCATTTGACAATTCGGCTGCATAATCCAGATTTTTAAAACCTGTTTTCTCGCCGATTTTCAACAAATCCTCTTTATTCAACTCTTTCAAAACAAACACTCTACATCTGGACAACAAGGGTGCTATCACCTCAAAACTTGGATTCTCCGTCGTCGCCCCGATCAAAATTATCGTCCCGTCCTCCACATACGGCAGCAAAAAATCTTGCTGGGCCTTATTAAATCTATGGATTTCATCTACAAACAACACTCCACCTTTTTTTACCGCAATTCTCATTTCATCTTTTCCAGACGCAACTGCTGAAATTTGCACCAACTCTTCTCCCAATGCTTGTGTATAAATCCTGGCCAAGGTCGTCTTCCCACTGCCAGGTGGTCCCCACAAAATAAAACTAAACTTATGCTTCTGCTCAATCGCAACTCGCAACGGTTTTCCCGCCCCAACCAAATGTTCCTGCCCCACAAACTCATCCAAATTTTTCGGCCTCAGTCTCTCCGCCATCGGCACACTACTTTCCTTTAATCCCATAAGCCCCCATGTTGTAAACTAATAATATAACCGCTATCAAGGTTAGAGCTATCAACACATTTGAATGCTCTCCTTCAGTTAATTTGTAATCTACCGCCGTAGCCAGGCTGCTTAACAGCACTAGCCCCCCGGGTATCCTGAACATGAACATTTCTCTCAATTCCTTATTGACCAATTCCATATTCTATCACCGAACAAAATCCAAAACAAGTCAGTTTTCTACGCCTCCCCCACCACTTTATACCCCTGCTCCTCAATCACCTTCACAATCATCTGGTGATCCGCTTCCCCCTCGATTTCTACCACCTGCTTGGCCCAGTTGCACGCCGCCCTCACACCTAATTGATCCTCCAACTCACCTTCTATAAGCATCGAACAGCTCGTACAATGCAACCCGGATAATTTATATATTTTTTTAATCATATTACCTGCAACTCTCCAGTAAACATTCCCATCGAACACGTCACCTGCAACTTCCCTGGTTTGTCCGGCGCCTTAAAACTTATTTCTTCTCTCTGTCCCGGCCGGATAACTTTTGATATTCCCAGCGCCGGAATATTTACCGCCTGCTGGCACCCCCGTCCGTCCGTATTTGTTAACGTCATTTTAATTTCCTTTCCTGCCCTGACAGCATTTGAAACAGAATACCCTGCCCTGCTAATCCCTACCGTCACTTGATCCGCTGCCTGGCCGGATTCGCCAACCGGCGAACAAAAACTGATCACGCACTCGGCTTTCGCCAGAGCCGACTGAATACTAATAGGACTTCCCAGCATCACCCCCGCCGTATTCAAAGTCCAAATCGCCATCGCCACTACTGCCCACGCTGTCACCTTCATAACTTTTTGCCCCAATCTGGCCATTGCCAGACCCAACCCCAAAAACACCGGGCTTGTTCCCAATACAAACACTCCCATAATCGCCGCCCCCCACCCCGGGTTTCCGGATCCTACAGCCAAGGCCATCATCGCCTGCGTTGTCCCGCACGGAACAAATACCGTTGCCGCCCCCAATATCGCCGGAGCAAACAAGTCTCCGCTCTTACTCTGTCCCCGAATCCATCTGGTCAAAAATCTCGGCGGCTGCAAAATAAAATGCCGGAAAAACGGGTGAACGTCCAAAAGCGCCGCCCCCACCCCCAGCATATACACCGCCACCAGCATTTGCAGTACTCCCTGCCCCGTCAAGCTCAACTGGACTCTGCTTCCCACCCACCCCAGCAAAAACCCCAGTATCGTATACGCCACCAGCTTACTCACCAAAAAACTCACCGTCCCCAAAATCTTATTGAACATTGAATATTGAACATTGGACATTTGAGCGAGGGCACCCGCGAGCAGTCCCCCCTGAACCGCCACACAAGTTACTCCCCCCGTCAGCAAACCGGTCGTAAATATGATCCACAAATTCGGCATGTTATAAATAATATCATGAAATTAGTTTTCCTGGTCATCCTAGGTACTATCCTCGCCATTGGCGCCACTCTTTACTTCCAACCTGACTTCTTTAATAAATATCTTCAACTGGTTATTCCCACTCCGGATCTGGTTATCACCTCTCCCCGCTCCGGCCAAAAAGTCCCCCTGCGCTTTACCGTCTCAGGTACTACCAAATCTCCCGCGACAATCTCGATTTTAGATTCAAGACAGTCGGAAATTTGGCACCAATCAATTCCCTCCGGCCAATTCTCACTAAATATCAACCTCGTCCTCCGCTCCTCCCCCGGCCAAAAGATTACCCTCCGGGGGTCAACTTCTCCAACTGATCTAATTGTACTTCCCCTAATTCTCGAATAATCAGCTCTCTCATTTAATCAACGTAAACCCCGCCATTTCAAAATGCTCGTCAAAAGCTACCACTAATGCTCTATCCTCCGTAAATCACCCTATCCTCTTCGGACAAACCCATCGGTTCGTTCGGTGTCGTATCGTTCGCTAATTCTTCCAATGCCTCATAGAAGTCTCTTTTTTCTCTCCCATGTATTCTTAGTATGTCAACTATTTCATTTATATCCCCTGCCGCCCACTTCGCCCCTGCGGTCAGAAGCATCTTTTTGGGCGCGTAGTCCGACTCCAGACCGATGACCGCGCATCCCGCC
>VMGA01000019.1 GCA_007376345.1 Microgenomates group bacterium Gr01-1014_16
GCCATGATCGGGGGAAGAATTTGAAAATACAAATTCACCGACGGTATCCGGGTGAGTAGATGCAAAGTGGCAACTAAAACGTCAAAACCCAAGTGATAATTTTTGATCATTTCACCGGCAAATATGGGCATAGTCAAACTGCCGCGGGATAAACCGGAAATAATTGCCAGATGCCAGATGCCATCATGGCCGTTTGGACCCCAAAAACCCATGCCAAATTGATAAATAAGCCCACTTTTGATCATGGTTACCGACCAGGTAATAGTGCCTAATAATATCAGGAGCCAGTGACTATTTTTTGCGAAACGCATGCAGCAGTTTGAGACTGTCGGTAATTAATGATTTGCCTACTAAAAAGTAAATAGCAAAAATGAAAACGCAAATCGATATAGCAAAATTCAAAAATAAATTCTTAATAAACAATGAGGGTATAAGCATAATCAGGGTGGCGATGGCGGGTTTGGCTATAGAATTAGTGAGACTAAAGTGGGTGAGATGCTTGACAATAATTACAGGAACTATAGATGAAAGCGCGATGATGGCGGTGGCATAAGCAACGCCGATATAACCAAATTTGATGGCTAGGTATGGAGTGAGTCCCCAGGTGAGAACCGTCCACATGATCATGAGATAAGTGTTGATTTTGACTTTGCCCAGAGCGTTTAGCGTGTTGGTTAGGGGGGTGGAGACGGCGGCGAGGGCTGAATTGAAACAATACAGCGCCAAGGGAAGGAGGGCGACTTCCCATTTGGAATAGCGGGGGATAAGTTTGATAGCCAGGGGGGCTACAACTGCTAATAGGCCGACTACTGGAAAAGTAATTAAGGTGATAAAGAAGAGAGTTTTTTCAATTGCCGATTTGAGTTGATCCGGGTGATCCTGGAGCCGGGCGTAGGCGGGAAAAGTGACTTTGGTAACGTTATCCATAATAAAGCGCAGGGGCTTTTGGGACCAGGTCTGGGCCCAGCCGATGATGCCGACCCCGTCAGCGCCGATAATTTTCCATAACACGATATTCACAAAACGGTCTTTGACAACGGCCATCAAACTGTTGATCTGGTAGGGAAGTCCGAAAGATAAAAGAGTCTTGAATGATTGTCTGGAAAAGCCCAGACCGATTTTCCAGGGAGCCAGATAATATATTAAAGATGTGCCGATAACTCCACGCAAAATGACAGCTAAAGCGTATGAGGCGACTCCCCTACCCTGCCAGGCAAGAATCACGGCGACGGCATAGAAAACAATGGTTTCGACTACTTCTACCGAGGCTATTATTTCAAAACGTAATTGCCGTTCCAAAATTACCGAGGGAATTGTCTTAAGAGAGGCCAGAAAAAAGGCTGCTAACAAGCTATAAAATAAGAATTCTCCCCCATTGGCAATCTGATAGTAAGAAAATAAAATTCCAGAGAGAGATAAAGATAATGAAATAAGGGCGACGACTAGAACTTGCTGAAGTGTAAAGGTTGTTCGAAGGTCAGTTAAGGAAACTTTGTCTTTTTTCTGGATAAGCGAGGCTGCTAATCCTATATCTGAAAAGTAGCCCAAAATTGAGACCAAGTCGTTGACAGCAATAAATAGGCCAATTTCCGGGCGACCCAGAAAAATTGAGAGGAGAAAAAAGCCGCCGGTGGCGACTAGTTGCAGGATAAAAGAGCGGCTAATGAGAGTGACTACTCCGGTTAAGGAACGGGCCTTGACCGTGGCCAAATCCACATCTCCCAGCGTAACCTCCGCATCCATGAAGTTATTTTACATCAGCGAAACTCGATGTTCAGTCTCATTTCTAACGCTGTGGCTATTTTCTCCATGAAATTAAGTGAGGGATTGACATTTCCGGATTCCAAACGGGCGATGGCTGATTGCTTAGTTCCGGCTTTTTTAGCTAGTTGAGCTTGAGTCAGTTTTCTTTTGATCCTTTCCCCTATTACTTTATCAATTAAGGCGTAGCGTCCCTCCAACTTGTCATATTCTTTTTTAAAAGCTGGATCCTTAAGCCATTCTTTTTTGAGGCTATTCCAGGTTCTCATATTCTTTGAATATAACACGGACGTTATATTAATGTCAACCTCTGGTTAGCAGTTTTTATTTCTTTGTCCGGAGTTTTTTGAGTTTGTTTTTTGAACGCATGAAGAAAATATATGGATTTTCCTTTAAATGTATAGAAGATGCGAATTTCGTTTTTACCCCTGACACGCAATTCATTTAATCCGGAGGTAATTATTTTGGAGTGCGGCATTCCTAGATCAGGACCGTGTTTTTGCAACAGATCCATTAATCGGGCGAGTTTGGATCTGGTCTGATTCTCGAACGAACTTGTGAAAGACTCGACAATTTTTTCTCCCCTGGCTGATTCGTAGAACTTGATTTCCCAATGCCCGAGCGTAACCTCAGAATCCATAGAATTATTATAGCCCAGGAAACGAACGAGATGGTATTTCCTACGGTGCGGATGGGGGTGTTGGTGAGTCGGACGACTAATTGGTGTTGGCCGGAGGGGATGGTGACTTGCATGCGGCCGAGGAGTTTGTCGGAAGTGTTATCGATAGCCACTTCACGGCCATCTACATATGCCCGCCAGCCGGGGAAATAATAAGTTTGGATTTCTGCGACTGATTTTGGCGAAAATACGTTGATTTCATATTTTTGTTGATTAGATTTTTTGAAAAGAGTTTTGAAAGTAGCATCACCGGAAACAAAATTGATATCATCGCCTTTGGGATCCGGAGGAGGTTGAGGCGCCCAGATGGGTAAATAATCGAAAATGCCGGAGGTGATTTGAAGCTGCCAGGCTTTGCCAGAGAATTTTTTGGCATCTGTCATGTCCGGATACCAATCTCTTGGCTTGAAATAATTGCCGTTTAATAATATTAATAACGCTAATAGTAATGAAAATAATATTTTTTTATTTTTAAATACTAATGCTATTGCGCCGGATAAGAATGAGGCGGCAAAGACGGCGAGGGTTAAGAAACGCCAAGGGAATTGAAGGAATTCCAACGGTTTGACATACAACCAAATTGGCGTCGACTTTGAATGAGCCATAAATAATGAACCCAAGGTGACTAATGTGAGAAATATAACTAATGGCTTGCGGTGTAAAAATACGAGAATAACCAATGGCACGAGCCAATGGAGATAGCCGAGGGCAAAGGACATGGAGTCGGCAGGACCAAGTTCGGATGACCCATAGCCCCAGTTGATATTGAAAAAGATTTGTTTAATGTCCAAATAGTGGGCCAGGTAATTGAAGTAGCCGGAGGTTAAAGTCCAAACGGAGACGAATTTGGTTTCGAATAAAACGGGTAGGGTGAAAAAAGCAGCCAGTCCCAACGCCCACAAGGCGGATATTGATAGTGTTGTGATTGATTTGATTGATCGAAAGCGCCACCACCAGAAAAAAATCCAAGCCAGGTAGACTGGGGCGAAGATCATGAGCATGGGATTGTGGGAAAGCATCAGGGCGGCAACAGCGAGCGAAATGAGCGGGATGTATTTTTTTGAGTGCGTCTGAATGAGTTTGTATGTAGTAAAAAATATGGCCGGATAAAAGGCCAGGGCCCAGAATTCGTTGACGGCTCCCCTAACCCAGAAATCGACAGAGTGATACGGGGCATAAGTATAGAAGACAGCTGATATAAAGCCGCCCAGTCGGCCCCAGAATTCGCGACCCAATAAATACATATTTAGAGCTGTAACCACAAACCCCAAAATTCCAACAATCTTAACTATGTCGATGAATTGAAATCCGAGCCAATGAAAAGGCTGACCAATTAAATATGGTAAAGACGGATAGTAGTTGAAGAGTGGATAGCCGAAGCCGTAGCCCAAGTCCGGAACCCAGCGGCAGGGAATTTGGCCGTCAGTAAAACATTTGGCCATTTCCAATTGACGGGTGGCCTGCAAGTCGTCATGCATGGAAAAATAGCCCGGTTGAAATAGCAGGGCAAAAGCGGGGAGACAAAGCAGGATTAATACGATTAAATTTTTTTTCACCGCACTTTAAAGAATAATAAGTATTCTCTCGTGCCGTCGGGGCGGAGGGCTTTAGGATAACTGGCGATAAGATCTAGATCGATTTTGGCCGGATCATTGACGTGGAAACGGGAAGAGTTCACTACGAGGAAGACCTGGTTGTCCGCCAGAGAATTTTTGAGTTTTTCGTGGACAGAGTCGATCCAAACACCAACTCCGACGACCCGAACATTGGGAATGTCGTTGAGATAGAGCTGGAGAGCGGAAAATGGGGTGCCGAAAAAGCCTTCGGAGCCAACTAATACCGGACCGGATAATGCCGCCCGGCGGAGATAGTCCGAAACTTCGCGCAGACCCTGGCCGGCTGTCCATTCTTCCAGATAGCCTGAGCGTTCGATACGGGGAAGTGGCGCGTCGGCAGGCCGGGTAAGAAGTTTTGAGTCAACCCACAGCGACGGCAGGATGATCAGGGCGGACGTGGCATAAACCAGCAGATGTTTTTGGGATTTTTGGCTGATGTGTTCGATGGCATGGGCGATGGAAATAACGGCAAAGGGAACTGTAAAAAGCAGATACCGGGCAGTGAAGGCTTTGGCAATGGCAGACTGGATAAAAATAGGAATCAGGAAGAAGGAGGCAAGAATTAGGCGCTGGCGTAAATGAGTGCGATGCCCGTCAATTAAGCCCCAAATTGCAAACAATAAACCGGCCGGGGTCAGTAAATAAAAATTAAAATTGAGTGAATCTTTGAGGTGGGGAACGAGAGGGTCTAGCGGGTGGCGCAAGACTTCCGCGAAAGAATAAACATAATCCTTATTGCGGATGGCAACCATGTGGAACTCCGGACCGAGACGGAGGATGTTGTATATCGCGATTGCGATCGCGCAAGTCACAAGCCATAAACCACAAGCCACAAAAATATTTTTGCGATTACTAAAAATAAATAGTGTGGGTAGAAGTACAAGAGCGAAGAGGGCGGGTGATTTGGTCAACCAGGCGAAACCAAGGGTGAAGCCGGCGAGCATGGCCATATCCAGTCGACGATGGACAATTGATAAGTAAGAAAAAATAAAAGTCCAGATAACGAACAAGGACAATAAACTGTCGGCGAGGGCCAGACGATCGAAGAAGACTAGATAGGGCATGACGCTCGATAGCAAGCCGGCCAGCAGGGTGATACGCCGGTTGTTAAACAGGAGATGGGCGGCCAGCGCGATTCCGGCAATAGTGCCCAGGCCGGCCAGAGCTGAGAGAGCACGGGCAGCAACGAGCGGATCGGAAATGACTTTGAAAAACGGGATTGTCGCCCACATAAATAACGGCTGTTTGCCGTCGGACAGAGGCAGGAATCGCAGGGATGGTTCGGCGCGCATGACCTGGCTCCAGCGGACATAAATGGACTCGTCAGCGAAGATCGGTAATGCGTTGAGGTTCCAGAAGCGTAGGAAGACGGCCAACAAAATCACTACCAGACTAAACTTGATCATACTTCCCTAGTATATCGTACAGACGGACTTTGAGGGTATCCCGGAACATATACAGGGGATCACGCCAGGGGTTTAACCTGTCAGAAAGATACTTGATCCAGCGGACCGGTACCTGGTCTATTTTGAACCCGAATTTTTTGGCCAGGAAAAAGACCTCCACTTCCCAGGCTCCCATGTACGGCCCTTTAATTTCACCCGTGGGCAGGCTTATCAATAAGTTACCGAATATTTTTTTGGCCGCAGGGTTGGTAAAGGATTTAAAACCGCATTGCGAATCTTTTAATTCCGGAAGAACAATCAATTGAACCAACGTAACGTATGCCCAGCTGCGGATTTTACGAAACAGGGTGTCCTGTTCGGTTTTGACCCGGACCCCGGTGACTATGTCCTCACCGGACTTGTGGGCGGATAAAAATTTTTCCACCTGATCGATAGGGGTGGACTGGTCAAAGTCTGTAAATAAGATGTAATCCCCTTTTGCTGCCAGCACGCCTGCGGTGACTGCCGCGGCTTTGCCGCCGTGAGGAATTTGCAAAACCCTTATGTTTTTTGTGGTTAAACCGGATAGTAATTTGTATGTGTCATCGGTGGAGCCGTCATCGACAAAAATCATTTCCCAGGTATATTTTTGCATACGCAAATACTCCAGCGGTTCATTTAACACGCCGTTTCTGAAATTGACAGCTTCGTTATATGCCGGAATGACGACGGAAAGATATGGTTTTTGCACCCATTGATTTTAACCGATTTTTTACTCGAAGGCGATTTTGAGATTGGAGCCGAGGGCCCTGGCCAGGCGTTGAAGCAGATTGAATGACGGATTGGCGGACATACTTTCGATACGGGATATTACCGCCTGTGTGGTTTTGGCTTTTCTGGCTAAAGTTCGCTGGGACATTTTCCTGTCAAGCCGTTTTTTAATCAATTGGCGAGTCATTTGATATTCCGCTTCGGACTCTTTCCAAGATTTACGAAATTTGGGATCCTTCAAGTGGAATTTAATGCTGTCCTCAAGAGTGTAATATTTTTTCTTCATAAACATATGATATCTTTTACGATATCAATTGTCAAGATTCAACTCTTTCCATATTTTGTATCTGTTTTCAGAAATAGTTAGTTGTTTTATTGGAGTTTTTTCTGATTTTTTTACAAACCCGTGAAGCACTAAAACTGTTTGTGGTAGTGGGACAATGTAAATAGTCCTAATGTTGTCTCTGCCTAAAATTCGAACTTCCCAAAATGAAGAACCTTCAAGTTTCCTTAAATGAGAAACAACTGATTGTAAGCCAAACTCTCTGATGTGTTGAAAGACGCGCAAGATTTTTGCCCTGGAAGCCGATTCTAAAGAGACGAGAAAGTCTTCAATTGGATTATCTCCCGATGGTGTGACGAAATATACTACTTTCCAGCTCATGCTCGACCTTCTCTTTTAGTTTATCACTGTCTGAACAAATTTACGTGGAAACGCGGTCGTTGTTTCACGCAAATAATTGACTTTTGGCACCTGATTTGTAGAATGTAAATATGGAGGTTTTGGTTGATGATAAGTGGGACGATGATCGATTTAAATCAGCCCGGGCGCTGTATTCCAGAGCAATAGCCAGAGTTTTGAATGCCGAAGTGCCTGGAACTCGGCCTCTAAGCTATCAAGAAGAACAATTGCTTGTGAGTTTACCAGCAGATCCAGGTAAAAGCAAAAAAATTATTTATGCGAGAATTTTCGGGATTGATGTTTAAAGTTTGTAGGCGTTGGTGAGGGAGCGGAGGCGGACGAGGAAGAGGCCTTTGAGGCCATCGATCATGTCTTTGAAAAACCGGACACGACGGGACTCCTGATAGCGCCAGGAGACCGGAATTTCAGCAATTCGGTAGCCCATTTTGCGTCCCAAATACAACAATTCGACGTCAAAACCAGGAGTAACGGCCGGTCCAGTAATGACTACGGGTGGGTTAATTTTGTTCATCAAAGTAAATATTTTGTGAGCCGCTTCATGGGTGAAAGCTTTGAAGCCGCACTGGGTGTCTCTAAACGGCAAACGGAGAATGATGGCGCGCATGATGACTTGGCCCTTAGCAAGAATTTGCCTGAACATGGGCGCACCTTCCCTGTTAGCCCGTGATCCGATGACAATGTTATAACCTTCTTTGAATTTGGGTAAAAACTTATCCAGTTCGACAATAGGGGTGGCCTGATCCATGTCCGTAAACAGAATTATTTCACCCCAGGCGGCTAATGCACCGGTAATAATACCCGCTGCCTTGCCCATGTGGAGATTGTCGATGACCCTGAATTCCGACTTGCCCAGAGCAACTTGGTGCAGGAATTCAGAGGTGCTGTCGGTTGAACCGTCGTTTACAATAATCAGTTCCCAGGAAAAATCTTTCTTTTTAAGAAAATCGACCATGACGTCGATTGTTCCACGATGAAGATTATCTTCTTCGTTGTATGCGGAAATGACAACTGATAAGTAGGGGTTGCTCATTTGGTAAAGCCGAATACCGGGTCGGTTAGGTTGGAATTGGCCCCGGAACAACTGATTTTAACCCCATCCGGGGTATAACGCGAGTAGTCAGGTAAGACGAGACCAAGTGCGCCAAAAGCCGCGTCCAGACGATTAGCCCGGGGATGGGGGAAAACTATAGTGTAAACAGGAGCGAGACTGTTAACGGGTGCGGTTTTTAGTTTTTGCAACCAGACTAAATACCGATAACCAAACTCGTAACCCTCGTTGGTCATATATGAGATGGAAACACAAGGGTAGTCGTGTAATTTGGCGTCCGCGGCGATGGCGGAAATTATAGCTTTGCGTTCGATGTAGCCGCTACGGTTGACCGGATAGCTAACTAGTCTGGATAAATTATGAACAATAAAAACTGTTAATAACAATAAAATTGTTACATTGTTACATTGTTTAATTGTTAGAGCCGCGATAATGATAAATAAAATATTTAGGCTGTTGATATAGTATTCGGAAAGATTGATAGGATGAAGGGAGAAAAATAGAACAAATAAGGCGAACCAGGAAACAAAAATTAATATTTGGTCACGAGTGAGAATTTTCTTATAATATAAATACAAGAATGCTATTAGGATGATTGATGGCAGAATCCAGAAGTTAACCGGGTTGGGCTTGTTCCAAAATATATAGTTAATATTGCGACCCGCATATTCAACGACGTGAAGCATTTTTTGAGAAATGGGCCGGGATACTTGTTCGGTTTTATCAAATGAAAAAAACAGGGCCTTGGTTTGGCTAAAACCGTGACGAAATTCAAATAAGAATAACGGAAGAGATAATAAAATAAAAACAATTCCTGGCCAGATTAATTTTTGTAATCGTGGACGAAGAACCAACAATGCTAACACACCCAAAATTCCCAAAGCCAAATGAATGTGCCAGACGAGGGCAAAGAGGATGGCTAAAAGGATAAGCGAACGCTTGTGCAGCCCGTAAAGATACCAGATGGACCACAGGAATACCGGGGTAGTGGGGACGATTTCCCGCTCGGTGGCTGTGATGCCAAACGAAGCCGCATAAAGAAGGACGGCGACGAGAGCCGGACGGCGACCCCAGATTTTATTGACGACGTAGTAAAGGCTAGTGATAGAAGCCAGACCGATAATCCAGGGTAAGGCGACTGTGCCGATGGGATCCATGCGGGTAATTAAATAAAATGGGATGAGAGCGTAATAAAAAAACGGACCGATGAAAATGCCCAGGGCGGTAGTCTGCTGGCCGATCAATCGCAAGTGTTTATCGACGACAATGTCTTTAACTATCCAAGCGGAGAGATCGTTGTCGTGGTTGTAGTTAAACCGTTCACGGAATTGATAAGTCCGAAAAAAAAGACCAAGAAAAATAATTAATACAATTAGTTTGCGTGTCATTTGTGGCGGGCGCGCCGCTGGACAATTAGGGGACCGAAAAGTTTGGTTTCTTCGACTGAACTGTAGTAAGACTGGCGGGTAAACCAGGTGTCATAGAGGGTTTGGTGGCCAGGATCGGGTTCCTGGATGGTGTAAAGAAGTGGGACTAACGGGACAGTCGCTCCACCTCCCCGCCACAGAAAGAGATAGTCGTAGGCATAAGAAATCACCGGAGGAACATAAACGTCGGTATTGAAAGGCCGGCCGGAGGCGTTTTGATAAATCCAGTCTACGGCTTGGATTTGGGAAGTCAGTGATACTCCGTAAGGACCGGGGTGGGTTAAATAAGTTTTGAGTTGAGTTAAATTCTGATATAAAAAAATGGAGAATAAAATCAAAATAATCCCCCTACTCCAGCGAAGATGCTTGAACGATGTCACCCAGATCGCTGAGACGAGGAGGGCGAATATGGGGTAAATTCCGGTAAAATAATAGCCCCAAACGTATCCCTTGTTACCATGGTAAAACAAGAGAATAATGAGAGGAGTTACCCACCATATAAAAGACGCAAGGATTGGTTTGGAGGGTAATTTTTTTCGAACAAATAAAATAAAAATTATTAGGCTGACAGTGAAAAGTAACGAAGATTGCGGATCGGCGTAAAATTTTTGGGTGAATTCCTGATAGTAGAAGTTGAGCCGCTGTAAATAAAAGTTGTAAAGGGAGGGTTGAAAACTGTTTTCGGTGACTAGGAACCGGGAAAACGAGTTGAGTAAAATATTTTCATGTCTGAAATTAAAAACTATTTGGGGCGTTAAAGTAATGCCAAAGAATATTAACGCTGTAAGAATGTTTTTGAAGTTAATGGGCGAGGACTTGCGATAAATTATTAAAGTCAATAGAGTGGCCGGAATGAAAAAAATGGCGGAGGCGGCTTCCAGTTGTAGGCTCAACCCTATTCCCAAACCCAATAAAAGCCAATAACGCAGTTTGGGTGAGTTATGAATTATTTCCAGAAGGGACCAAAAGGTGAGAAGGGCAAAAAAGGGCAGGGGTGTGGGATTGCTTAACCAGCGTTGATATTTAACCAACTCGAAAGAAATTGCAACGAGAGTTGCCGCTATCAATCCTGTGGCCGGAGAGAAATATCTGCGGCCGATGAGAAAAAGGGTAAAAATCGCACCGACATTAATAGTTGCTAACCAAATAGCAGGATAAACTGGGTGGCCGTTTCCTAATAAATAGGCCGGGGCAATAAAATAATAATAGAAAGGACCCAAAAATATTCCTTCTATGCCTGTCGTTGGGCCAATAAGAAAAAATTTGTGTTTTTGTAATAAGTCCCAAATAACCAAGGCATCCCGGCCCTGGTCATACCAGAAGCCCAAAAAATCCTGTGTTCTGTAAACACGCAAAAAAAGAGCAAGTCCTAAAATAATCGCTAAAATTATTTTGTGCTTCATATGTTATGAACCAGGCGCATTAATTTGACTCCCCAGGGGAAGTCCCAGGTTTGGTCTATTTTGGACCAGCCGAAGGCGGCGATTTCCCATAGCGGGTTGTTAATTGGCTCACAGTTACTTTGTTCACAGATAACGAATAACTGGTCGGCGAGTTTCTCGTGAATGGTGTAGTAAGGGGCGTTATTCAGTTGTAAAAAATAGCGATAACTGGCGTCGTAGTTACTTTTGGCCAATAGGGCCAAGTTAAAAGGTTGGCCGGTTGATTGCTGTCTGATAAACTCCGCGATTTCACGGGTATGGGCCAATTGGTTGTTGGGGCCATAACGGAGAGGGGAATTTGCAACTGAAACAGTAAACAGTAATAGGAAGGCGGGGATAGTAAAATATTTAGTAAATTTGAACGCAAAACCTAAAAGAAGAAATATGGCCGGAAATAAAAACCCAAAATAGTGGTCGTAGATATGTTGCTTATATAAACCGAGCCCGATGAGACCGAAGCTTATCCAGGTAACGGTAAACCAGAAATCCGGTGAACGGCGACGGCGGAAGGCGTACAAAATTGCCAGATCCATGAGACCAAAGGCGGCCAAATAACCAACGGTTTTGTTTTTTCCCGCCAGGAGACTAGTAACCATGTCCTGCCAGATGGGCCAAAGGTTGGGAAGGGCTTTATAGGCTTTGAGGTTGACGGTCGTCTGGCGGGCGGCAAAAAAGGTTTTCATGGCGGAAAAGTTCTGCCAGCCGTGACGCATATCAAAAAATAATAGAGGTAACTGTAACAGTAACAGTAACAGGAGAGAAAATACGACTGATTTGGTTCTGGATGGAGACTTGGGACTTAAAAGAACAAATATAATTATTGTTGGCAGGAGGAGGAGACCGAGGTAGTGGGAGTTGAGGACGAAGGCGAATGAGACGGCGGAAATAACCAGCCAGCGCCAGTAGCCGAAACGCCAGACTTTCCAAACCCCGTACATGGTCAGAAGGGCAAAAAAGGGCATGATGTTGGGGTTCCAGGAAGAACGAGAGTAGGTGATAACCGTGGGGGAAACGGCGTAAAGCGCCGAGACAGCCAGGGCCGGCCAACGGCCGAACCACTGCCGGCCGATCCACCAAATCAGTCCAATAGTCATTAGTCCGATAGTCGATATAAAAATGGCAGGTCCGACGGGAGAGAGATTTGAAAGCCAGAGTGAAGGCGCAACAAGATAGTAATATAGCGGACCCAGGTACATGTTGCCGATAGATGTGCCGGGGCCGATCAGGGGAAAATGCGAGCCGGTAACTATGCCTTTCATGACGATAGCGTCTCTGCCCTCATCACCTAGAAAGGTCATGTAATCCCCTATTCTGTATAGTCGCGA
>VMGA01000020.1 GCA_007376345.1 Microgenomates group bacterium Gr01-1014_16
GGCGGTGGTAGAATTGGTCAAGAAGTTAAATGTAGAGAAGGAGTTGCTAAGACACTTGTTAGTTAAGATTCAGGATTCAGGATCCAAGATTCAATTAACGAAGAAATAGGAGAGAGATGGCAGCAAGAAGTTTGAATAAAGTTTTGCTTATCGGGAATTTGACCCGGGATCCTGAGATGAGGTATACGCCGCAGGGGACGGCCGTTTGTACTTTCGGAATGGCGACCAATAGATCTTGGGTGACGGATAATGGGGAGAAACGGGAGGAGACGGAGTGGCACAGGATTGTGGCTTGGAACAAATTGGCGGAGCTGTGCTCGCAGCTGTTGCACAAAGGCCGGCGGATTTATGTGGAAGGCCGGTTGCAGACCCGGCAGTGGACCGGGCAGGACGGGCAACAGAGGACGGCGACGGAGATTGTAATCGAGGACATGATCCTTTTGGACAGCCGGCCAGTTGGTCAGACGTACCAAGTCGATCAAGCCGCCCAGGAGGAACCCGTAGGAGTGGTCGCGCCTGAATCTGTGGTGGAAGAGCCCAAGGCGGCGGAAAAGTCTGATGTGGCTGAAGATATTCCCTTCTGATTATGAGAAAAGCGCAAGTAAAAAAAAGAATTATAAAAGTTCCAAGAAACTGCGAGTTTTGTAAGGACAAAAAGGAACCGCAATTTAAGGATGTGGCAATCCTGTCCAAATATGTTTCGGAGCGGGGGAGGATAATCGGAAAAGACAGAAGCGGAGTGTGCGCCAAGCATCAGAGGCATTTGGCCAGGGCGATCAAGAGGGCGAGGGTAATGGCACTTCTGCCATTTGTAGCAGGGTTATGAAATTTCGGAATTTGATATTGGTGGTTTGTTTGGTGGCGGTTTCGGCTACAGTGGGATATGAGTTTGGGCAACAAAGACTGAAGTGGAGCTTTAAGAATTGGAAACCCGCCGTCGTGGTCAACAAGTTGCCCACTATGGCGGGCAAGCCCTCCGACGTCGACTTTGGATTGTTCTGGACAGTATGGGATAAGATGAACTCAGAATATGTGGATAAAACGGCGTTGGATGCGACGAAGATGGTGAACGGGGCGATTTCCGGAATGGTGGCGGCGGTCGGTGATCCATATACGGTGTTTTTACCGCCGGTGGAAAATAAAGAGGCGAAGGAAGATTTGGGTGGGAGTTTTGAGGGTGTGGGAATCCAATTGGGATTTAGGGACGGACATTTGGCGGTGGTGTCGCCACTTGAGGGCATGCCGGCGATTAAAGCAGGGGTGCGGGCGGGGGATTATATATTGCATATTAAAGACACGGTGAAGGATGTGGATCGGGATACTGAGGGCATGAGTTTGCCGGAGGCGGTGAAGTTGATTAGGGGACCAAAGGGATCAAAAGTGGAATTGGAGCTGCTGCATAATAATAACGGAGAAAAGCCGTATACGGTGGAATTAACGAGGGAGACGATTGTGGTGAAGTCGGTTCAACTGGAGATATTGGATGATGAGGTTGTATGGTTAAAGTTGAACAGGTTTGGTGATCGAACACAGGATGAATGGAATGAAGTTGTAAGTAAGATTCAAGGTTCAGGATCCAAGATTCAGGGAGTAGTGTTGGATTTGAGAAATAACCCGGGGGGGTATTTGGAGGGGGCGGTGTATGTTGCGGGAGAGTTTTTGCCGGCGGGCAAGAATGTGGTATCGCAACAATACGGGGATGGGACAAAAGTTGATGACGCGGTAAAGCGTAATGGGAGATTGCTCAAGAAGCCGTTGGTTGTTTTGGTAAATAAGGGCAGTGCGTCGGCATCGGAAATTTTGGCCGGGGCGCTGCAGGATTACAAACGGGCTAAGATTGTGGGCGAACAATCGTTTGGTAAGGGTTCGGTGCAGCAGCCGGAGGATTTTCCGGGAGGAGCCGGGTTGCATGTGACTATCGCCCGCTGGCTACGGCCAAACGGTGAGTGGATTGATAAAAAAGGGATTACGCCGGATGTGATAGTCAAATACGAACCGGACGAAAACGCATCTGACTCTGCGGACTGGAAAAGTGATGAGCAACTGCTGAAAGCGGTGGAGATGCTGTGATACAATAGAGTTATGGTCAGGAAGAAGGGTGTTTACAGATTGCCGAAGGGGTTGGGGGATGCCAAGTATCGTGGCAAGCACCTGTTGTTGGTAGAAGGAAAGGTGGTGGCGGCCGGAGAGTGGAAGAAGGTGGCTAAATCTTTGGATAGGGTTTACGACTCCGGGAAGACGCCGACCTTGACTTATATTCCGAGAGCGGACACATTGGTTTTGAAACTGCGATGAAAGTTTCGTTTGAGAAGGAAAAATCGATAGTGTTTGGGAATATATTCAGGCCTTATTTTCCTGTTAATTTTTGGTCTAGAAAACGCAAAAGTTGGATAGAGGTGTTGACGATTGTGGATACGGGTGCTGATTATACAATGTTACCGATACAGTATATGGATGAATTGGGAATTGACAAGAAAAAAGACGCCTCGCCTTTTTCGACTTTTGGAGTTGGTGGGGACTCAAAGGTTTATATATTGAATGATGAGATAGAGATCCAATTGGCCGGGAAGACGTTGAAAGCCCCGCTTGGCTTTGTGGATAGTGTAGACGTACCGCCGCTTTTGGGAAGGCATAGATGTTTGGAAAAGTTTAGGGTTGTATTTGAGAATAGAGAAACGGAAATTGTATAATTTGTTAGTATGAAAGACATGAGGAAGTATTTGATCGGGGCGGCGGGGGCGGTGATAGTTGTAGCGGCTGCGTTGGGTGGGGCGGTGGGAGAGAGGATGTGGGGACTTTTAGATAAATGGCTTCCCAGAAATAATGTTCAAAGTTCAATGTTCAATGTTCAAAAAGTGTTGAATGAGGAGAATGTCGTGATAGATGTGGCGGAGAGGGTGAGTCCGTCCGTAGTGACTGTGAGAATTAAAAAGACCCAACTTTTTCGGCAGCCAATTTTTGATTTTTTCGGACAGTTGGGACGGACGCAGGAGCGAAATATTGAGCAGGATATCGGAACGGGATTTGTAATTGAGAACGATGGGCTGATTGCTACTAATAAACATGTGGTAGGGGACACCAATGCTAAATATGAAGTGGTGACTAAAGATGACAAGACATATGAGGTGGAGAAAATTTACCGGGATCCGGCCAATGATTTGGCAATTCTTAAGATTAATGCTAGCGGTTTGAAGCCCGTAGAGATGGGTGATAGCAGCAAGCTAAAGGTGGGGCAGTTTGTAGTAGCTATCGGGACGGCGTTGGGGGAATTTAGACATACGGTGACGACAGGAGTGGTATCGGGGTTAGGGCGGGGAATCACGGCGGGAAGCGCGTTTGAGGGATTCGCGGAAAGATTGGATGATGTCATTCAAACAGACGCTGCTATTAATCCGGGGAATTCGGGTGGGCCGCTCCTCAACTCGGCGGGCCAGGTTGTGGGTGTAAATACCGCGGTTTCGTCTGAAGGACAAAATATCGGATTCGCTATTCCCATAAATGTCATAAAAGATGCCATTGATAACTTTAATAAAACGGGACAGTTTTCCCGACCGTTTTTAGGGGTGAAATACCGGATGATTGATCTAAATACCGCCCTGCGCAATGAAGTTCCCCAAGGTGCTTACGTGGAAGAAGTAGTTAAAGATTCACCGGCTGAAAAAGCAGGTTTAGAGAGCGGGGATATTATTACTAAAATAGCCGGGCAAAAAATTGCCAGGGACGACGGAAGTCTTGCTAAGATTATTTCCGGCAAAAAGGTGGGAGAAAAGGTCGAGGTTGAATATTGGCGAGACGGAGAAACTAAAATTGTGGGTGTGACCCTGGAAGAAGCGAAGTGAATCTGGTAAAATGAGGTCATGAAGGCGAGTGGACATCCAGCTTGGCACGAGGATTGCGTGGTGACGTGCGCGTGCGGGAACACGTTTACAGTCGGGTCTATTAAACCAACTATAAATGTTGATATATGTTCCAAATGCCACCCGTTTTTTACGGGTGAAATGAGATTTGTGGATACAATGGGCCGGGTGGAGCGATTCCAAAAGAGACAATCGGTGGCAGCTGATATGCCAGTGACAAAAAAACAAAAAAAACTCTTGAAGAAGAAACAGGAGGAGGAAGAGGAAGCGAAGAGGCCAAAGAGCCTGAAAGAAATGTTGGACAAGGTTAAGGCAGTCGCGTAGATGACGGATTATTTGCAAAACGAACTGGATAAAATTGATGCCAAGATTGCCGAGGCAGAGAGGTTGTTGCCCGAGTTGGGCTTGGTAGCTGAAGAAGAGATTAATAATTTGAAGGACTTGAGGTTTAAATTGTCTAAGAAACCTGAAGCAGATAATGAAATATTTAATAGTGTAATTTTGGAAGTCCGGCCCGGCGTAGGAGGAGAGGAAGCAAAAATTTGGAGTGGAGACTTGTTGCGCATGTACCTGCGATTTGGGGAGAACGAAGGATGGAAATCCGGGATGTTGGATGATGGCGTGGTGAAATTGAGAGGAAAAGCTGTTTGGGAAAAGTTGAAGTATGAAACGGGGGTACATCGGGTGCAGAGAGTTCCTGAGACGGAGGCACAGGGGCGGATTCATACGTCAACAGCATCGGTAGTAGTGTTGCCCGAAATTGCCGAAAATTTGATCGAGATTAGAGAAGATGACTTGGGGTGGGAGTTTACCAGGGGCGGTGGACATGGAGGGCAAAATGTAAACAAAGTGGCGACAGCAGTCCGATTAACTCACAAGCCGACCGGAATTGTGGTTTCCTGCCGGCAGGAACGGTTTCAGGAGCAAAACAGAAAGATTGCCTTGGAGCTACTAAGGAGCCAATTGTGGGAGATCAATGAAGAACAGAAAAGATCCAAGATCCAAGATTCAAGATCCAAGATAGGACGGAGCATGAGGGCCGAAAAAATTCGCACTTATAATTATCCGCAGAACCGGGTGACGGATCATAGGATCGGGAAAAGCTGGCACAAGCTGGACTGGATTATCGACGGCGAACTGGAAGATGTGATCGCTTCTTTGTCTCCGCAATAATTACTCCGACGGCAGTAGTCAGGGCGCCGAGAACGAAAACAAAAGAAACTTGTTCGTGGAGCCAGAATATTGATAACGGCAGGGTAAATATTGGATATAGATATGAAAAGACGGCGGTTTCACCGGTTTCAATGGTTTTTTGGGCCCGGTGCCAAAGGCCGTAGGCCAGGGTTCCGGAAATGAGGGCCATGTAAACGACTCCAAAATGTGCAGAAAGTGGGGCATTTTGGAGTAAATATCGAATATCGAATATCGAATATCTAAACATGACGATTGGAATAATTGTGATAAAGCCGACGATGAAGGATAGTTGGGTGAGGACGAAATCGAAATTTTTGAGATGGCGCAGGAGAAGCTTGGCCATGACGGCCAGAATAACTCCGACAAGTAATGACGCAAGGATATAAAGATTTCCTGTGAGCGATGCACCTGGTTCAAATATAACTGCAAGGGTGCCCAAGGTGGCAATTCCCATGCCGAGTTTTTCGCGGTTGGTAACGTGTTCATGTAGGAAAGCCACGCCAACTGTGGAAACCATAATAGGATAAAGGGCGTTGATGATACTGCCGTCGAGTGCCGTCGTCTGTTCATAGCCGAGAAATAATAAACCTAGGGAAACTGTTGAGGTGAGAAAGCAATAGATGACTATCCAAATGGCGTCGGAAGTTTTAGTTGGCCAGTGGTTCTTGCTAAATTTAATTAATAAAAAGAGGCCGATTATGGCTGCGATGCCGAAACGGTAAAGGAGAAAAATAAAAGGGGGAAGATAGCCGACGGTGTATTTGATGACCGGTCCGGCCACGCCCCAGATGGCAGTGGCTATGAGAAGCAGGGCGTAAGCTTTGGCGCGAGGAGAGGCCACGATTTTATTATATATACTGGGAAGGGGTGAGGGTGGGGCAAATTTGATTGTCCAATAGACGTTTGTCCCAGGTAATGAGTGTTGCAGAATGGAGCTTGGCTATTACAGCGATAAGAAAATCTGAGGTTTTGAGCTTGGGTGGTGGATTTAGGTATGTTGAGAGGTTGTCTATAAGGTCTTGATCAATAGGAAAGATTGGTGATGATTTAAAATATTTATGAACTAATCCCAGATACGAAACCTGTTGTTTTGAAAGGGAGACCAGAGTTTCCGCGACAACAAGAGCAGGAACAATTATTTTGAAAGTAGAGGTCTCCAAAGTTTGCCAAAATATTTTGGATTGGGGGGTATTTATATCTTTGCCGAAGTAGGAGACATAGACTGAGGAATCGATGACCAGAGTGGACATTAATCCCTTTCGTCGCGAATTAATTCAACGGCTGATTTGGACAGTTTAACTCTTTTGGAATCAGGAAATGAGAGAATGGCTTTAACAAACTTTTGAGTGGGAGTCAAGCCTTCAGATTTGGCTTTGATGATCATGTCTGCGCCTTCACGAATAAGCTGGGAAAGGGACTGATCACCAGTCTGGGCTATCTGAAGCAGCTGGGCATGAGTGTCATCCGGTAAATATATTTGTGTTCTGGTCATAAATTAATGTTAATGTATATGTCATGTGTTGTCAAGTATTTTTAGGAGGGAAGAGTTGGAGGGAATAAGATGGGCGTTTTTGATACCGGCGGCGTGGGCGGCTTGGATATCGGTTTGGGAATCTCCGATCAGGTGGGACTTATGAAGATCGATGTTGAAATCTTTGACAGCTTGGAGAATTAGACCCGGTTTGGGTTTGCGGCAGGCGCATTGATGGTGATGGTCGTGATGACAATAATAAAAGGCATCGATGTAGTTATTTAATTTGTTATTTATGCATTTGTGAATGTCTGCAAGAGTATCGTGATTTAAGTGGCCAAGGGATATACCGCGTTGATTGGTGACTACAATAACTAAATACCCGGACTTTTTGACTCGGGAGAGAAATTTATTGACGTGGGGGAGGATGACAAGTTCGGAAACATGTGTGACATAGCGATGTTCCGATGGTTTGCGGTTAATAACACCGTCGCGATCAAGAAATACGGCTTTGGATTTCATCTGGGGATATTTTAACTTGATCACCGGTCGTCATGTTTTTGAGGGTGACCTGATTTTTTTCTACTTCTTCCGGACCCAGTATCGCGACGAAGGGAATGCCTTTGGCCGAGGCATATTTTAATTGTTTGTCGAGCTTGACATTTGGGTTAGGATAGAGTTCAACGTTAATATTTTGAGTGCGGAGAGATTGAGATAGGGAGAGAGAGTTGTTTAATAACCCGGGGGAGAAAATAGTGATAATGACGCGGGTAGGGGATTTGGGGAGATCAGGCCAGAGATTGAGTTCGGAGATGACGTCGCAGATGCGGTCCAGGCCTATTGTTGTGCCCACGGCGGGTAAGTCCGGGCCGCCCAGTGTTTTTATAAGTTGATCATAGCGGCCGCCGCCGGTGATTGATCCAATTTTTGGTTTTTCAACGACGGTTTCGAATATTGCTCCAGTATAGTAATCGAGTCCTCGAACTAAGTTGGGGTCAAACTTGACGTTTTTGGCACCGATTTTTTTGGCTATAGTAATGACCTCCTGAAGTTGAGCGTCCGGTTGGGCCTTGTCCAGATAATAAAAAAGATCCTTGATTTGTAACGAGGTGATTTGTTTGGATTCCAATTCAAGCTGAACTTCTTCCCGGGACTTTTTGTCCAATTTGTCTATGGATTGGAGAACGGTGAGGGATTTGTTTGAGGGAATACCGGATTTAATAATCAGATCAAAAAGAATTTGGCGGGAATTGACGCGGATAGTGAAGTCGGAAAAACCGAGAGCTTTGAGCGAGTCGGAAATAACGGCCAGTATTTCGGCGTCGGAGGCGGGGGAAGTAGTTCCAACTGTATCGATATCACATTGATAAAACTCCCGGTAGCGGCTTTTTTGGGTGTTTTCGGCCCTGAAGGCCGGCTGGATTTGATAGCGTTTGAAGGGTTTGGGAAGGTTGGGGTATTGGGCCATAACCCGGGCCAAGGGAACCGTGAGGTCGTACTTGAGACCCACGGCACGTCCGCCGGAGTCTTTGAAGAGATACATAAGTTTTTCGGCCTCCTCACCATATTTTCCCGTCAGTACCTCCGCGTATTCCAAAGTGGGGGTTTGCAATTCGGCGAACCCATAGGACTCAAATACCGCTTTTAAGGTGGAAATGACCCTGGTCCTGATGGCCATAGTTTCCGGTAAAAAATCCCGGAAGCCTTTGAGGGTTTGGGGTTGCATATTTGAGGACATGGTGGTATGGTGATGATAACCTACCCCGTGCGCACGCGTGCGGGGGTTTTTATTTTAACGACCTTTAAATTTTGGGGAAGCTTGTGTTTTTTGGCCGGAACAAAGAATCCTTTGTAATTTATGACTACTGATGAGTTGGCAGCGTGAGCAATTCCCCTGGAAAAACGGTTGGGAAGGAATACGGCATGGATAGGCAAATCTTCTCCTCTGGCTGCTTCGACGGCATAGGTAAGGTCAGCGTCTCCAGTTATTATTACGGCTTGTTTATAGGACTTTTGAAAAGCACCCTTGACTAGGTCGATGGCGAGATGTACATCCACGCCTTTTTCCTTGCCTGACGTGGGAGAGCGATAACCTTTATAAAAGATCAAGTTTGGCGTATCTTTGACTTCTTTATAGAATTTTGCCTCGATTTCTACATTTCTTTTGAACTTTTTCTTGATAACTGTAGTGTATGAAGCGTAGAAGTATGTCCGGCTGATCTTGAATAATTTATTGATGTCTTTGAGAATTGAATTGAAAGAGGGAATTTCATCGGGATCAAATAGTTCAATTAGTCCGGCAAGCAGATTTGTGCCGTCAACATAAAGGAACGTCTGATTGTCGGCTTTTTTTGAGAGTTTGTTTTGTTTTTTGGTGAATACCTCATCGAGAATTTGCTGGTCAGTGATATTCACACCTTCCCTTTTGGCAATTTTCTGAATAGTGGTTACCAGCCTTTCTGAAGAAATATAGTTACTCATAAAAAACACCCGCCTCAACTTGCGTTAAGAAGGGGGGTTTTAGTGGTTAGGTAATAACAGTTTCGGTAATTGTTGTCAATCTGGGCACTCGGCAAAAAATCCCGAAAGCCTTTGAGAGTTTGGGAAGTCATAGTTTTATTTTAACAGGAATTTAATTATTTGGTTTACATTTCGTACGTTGCTTACGAGGTAGAAAGGGAGCTTAGCGAACTGAGCAGCCATTCGATCGTTAATACTATCGCCAATATAGACATTGTTATTTGATCCTAGTCTTGTTTGGCAAAGAAGTAAGGGTGCTGGATTGGGTTTGCCTCTGGTCGTGTCTTCCATGCAAATTATCGTGTTGGGATCGAAGAAGGATATAATTTGCAACTTATTAAGAACTAGTAATGCCTCTGCCCGTGGACGTCCGGTGACAATACCGAGCTGGTATTTCTCTTTAAGTTTACTGAGCAGTTCGATGTTTGCAATTAACTTTTCTCTATCTATCAGGCCACCTAAATAATATCTTTGGAATCTTTTTTTAACTATTTGGTAGGAAGGGTGATTCGATACCATAGAGACTAGGGAATAGGTGGCATCCCAGTCGTTGTTGAGGCCTGGTTGGGACTTGATGGCATCGACTTCTTGCTTACTGACCATCCGTTTTAGGAAATCGCTGGCCGTTTTGCGAATAGCTTCGCGATAAGATTTAGATACGTCAACTAACGTTCCATCGATGTCGAAGATGATGGAGTCAATCTTTTTCATGGTCTTTTGAAAATCGAATGTTAGTTGAAATAACGTGGGCCGGTAGGCCTTCGGTTTTGGCCAGTGTTTTGATGGTTTGGCGGATTGACGAGAGTCCAGACTTGGTAACAGTTTGATATTCGACCCAGCGACCGAAAGTGTTTATACTGACACCACTGAAGCTTTTGGCCAGTCCGCCGGTTGGCAGGATGTGGTTAGCACCGGTGGCATAATCACCCGAGCTTTTGGATGTGTACGGACCGACGTAGACGGTTCCGGCTTGGGTGATCTGAACCGAGATACTGGTGGCGTTGGTTGTTTGGACCAAGACGTGTTCTGGGGCAGCCCCGTTTATATATTTGATTGCCTGTTTGAGGTTGCGACATCGGACTTGCCTGAGATTAGGAGGCAGCTTGACGAGTTTATTGTAGGTTGTGACCAAGACGGCCTTGGTATCAGGACTGTGTTCGGCATCGGCTGATAAGTCTGCAATTGCCCAGTCTAAATTTGTGGTCTCATCTGCCAAAACAACTACTTCAGAAGGGCCGGCCAGGACATCGATATTTACCTGGCCAAAAATCTGGCGTTTAGCTTCGGTGACGACTGCCGATCCAGGGCCGACAATTTTATTTACCTTGGGAACGGTTTGAGTGCCATAGGCCATTGCAGCGATAGCTTGGGCGCCGCCGATAGCGTAGACATTTTTGATGTTGCATAAATAGCAGGCAGCTAGGACGGCAGGTGAAACCTGGCCAGACTTGGATGGAGGTGAACAGAGAATGATATTTTTAACATTCGCTAGCCGGGCAGGTATGGCGGCCATAAGAACTGAAGATGGGTAGGCGGCTAATCCTCCTGGGACGTAAATACCGATCGTGTCTATCGGAATGAATTTACGAGTGATTGAAATTCCACGAGCGGGGGAAACCTGAACATTTTTTGGTACATACGCAGTTTGGGTCTTGGTGATGTTTTCTGCGGCTTGTTTTAGGGCAGAAATGAGCTGAGGAGTGGCTTTTTTGTAGGCTTGGCGAAGTTGCCATCGGGAGATAGCTAATTTTTTGATATTTGAGTAATCGAACTGCCTGGTGTACTTAAGTGCAGCAGTATCTCCGTTTTGTTGGACGTCAGCGATTATTTTTGAGACGGTAGTGGCTAACTGCATAGGCCAAGTTTTTGTTTAAATAATTTGAGTTGGGTGAAGTTACCGGAACGCTCGATCCAGTTGATAGTACAAGGTGAAATTTCCTGCAAGATTTTCAGTTTGTTGGCCAGGGGTGTGTTGCCAGTTTTGCGTATACCCACTATGGCTTTTATCTGATTACTTAGGTAGGGAAGTGCCTCGTCTTTTCCTGGGATGGGGAAAATATTAACGGGGATATTTAATTTCCGAAAGTATTCCTTGGCTATATTCGGGTATTTAGTAGCTATAGTGGAATTTATTAACTGATCAAGTGAGTTGACATTGGATATCGCTCCCAAAAAGAGTTTGGATGGTGAGGGAATTGGCAAGGTGACGGATTTTTGCAACCATCCGTTTTCCCAAAGGATGTCCGAGCCTGTAAAACCTCCTAAAACGGTTGAAAAAAGTGGGTTTGAGAGAATTTCTGGGATACTGGCGGCGCGGACGATGACGAACTCATTGGGTAGGGATTTAGGTTCGGTTTTGTAGCAACGTGACGAGAAAGTCACGTCAAATTCGGCCTGATTAAGAAAGGCCAATACCTCTTTTTCCAGTTCTCCGCTGGGTATGAGAATTTGGTATTTTATAGGGTGGGTGAGGGGAGTTGAACCCCCGTCTCTGGCTTCACAGGCCAGCGCTTTGACCAACTAAGTTACACCCACCATAACCCTTTCGACTGCGCTCAGGGTTGTTTGCCAAGTAGGGAATTACTTATGCAAACAAAAAACCCCCCGTTCGCTAACTCCCATACACTGGAGTATGGTAGTTAAGGAACGAGAGGCGTCTTATATTACCCAGCCGCATCTTACCTTTCGCCTTAGTTCATTTGAACTGCGGCTCAAGGAGCGATTGCTGCCGGGTTGTTTGCCAAGTATGGAAAATATACTTTATGCAAACAAAAAAGACCGCTTCCCGCGGTCCCATCCTTATTCCACGTTCAGTTTCATGAACGTGGCTCTTTGGCTGGCTCTACCTCGCGGTGATTTCAGCTGACTAATTTTTACAGTTTGTCTTCTGTACAGTATTTGGCTGTCTCCCTGCCCGCATTGCTACGTAAAGCGTTGCAGACGGGCTCCCCAGGCGTGACTTGGGTACGAACGGATTTACAAGTTCACGAGTTTCGCACTGCGGGGTAGTTTGATGTAAACTAAAAAGACCTGTCCGATGAGGTCTTTGTGTACCAAGGAGTTGTATTGCACTTTTCTACGGGTGACTTGTCAGAGGTAT
>VMGA01000021.1 GCA_007376345.1 Microgenomates group bacterium Gr01-1014_16
CAGACCAATCGAGTTTTGAGGATATAACTCGTTTTGGAGATTAGCGCCAAGAGAAGAGATATATAACCACTTTTACCAACCGGTTTTACTAATTAACCCTTACTGTTTAAATTTGATAGACCGGAAGATGTAAAGTATCAGTTCTTTTTCGTTTTCTTTTGTGTTGGCTGTGATTGTTAATCGATTAGTTTGGACCAGCAGATATTGGTTCGGCAAAGGAGGGTGGGTGGTAGGAAAGTGGATACCGATTGTTCCGGTGCTTAGATTTGATTTTGGATAGATAATTTTTGCGAGATAATTTGAGATTATTTCTTCTGAAATAAAGTAATTCGGATCATTTTGGTATCTATTGAGTGGATCTGAGTACCAGCCGTAGTCGAAGGAAAGTTTTATTCCATTACCCACAAACTCCCCAACGAAGGAGTCTGTTCCTTGCAGTTTATTAAATTTCCAGCTTGGAGGAAGGGAGACTGTAAATGGGCCAGTATTAATTGATTGCCAGCCTGAAGTGGGGCGGGACTTTAATAACTGGTTTATGAGTAGAATTGAGGCGATAACCAGGATGGCGATGGTAGATAAAGAGAAGATTTTTGAGAGAGAAATCATGACTGGTTTATCATAGCACTTGAAATGGTGTGTGAATAGGAAACCCTGCGCTTTTTTGTGATACAATGTGTCTATGAAGGGAACATTTCGGTTTGGATGTGGAAGATGTAAAGAGAATTTCATTGTAATCATAGAGGGCCGAACCCGTCAGGTGATCAAGCTTTAACGCTGGCTAAGTCCATAATGTTGTTACGGCTGGCTGACGGGACGAGAATAATAAAGGATGGGGGAGCGAGAGAACGGTGTCCTGACTCAGCGTTGGGAGCACCGCACATGATTGAGAGTGGTGGGTAGTGTTTTTTTGGTGGTACACTTGGTGTGTGGGATCAAAAAAGGCGAATAAAGGTGTGTTTGTGTGGGGGTGGGTTGTGGCCGTGTTAACGGTTGTTTTAATTGCGTCCAATGGATATTGGGTGTGGAGGGGGAGGGAGCGGATGAGGGTGACCAGGGTGATTGACGGGGATACTTTTGTGATTAAAACCGGGGAGAGGGTGAGATTGATAGGACTTGACGCGCCGGAGACGGGAAGCTGCGGGAGTGGGGAGGCGACTAAACAATTAAGTGGTTTGATTTTGAATAGAATTATTAAGATTGATCGAGGAACTCGGGATGGTTGGGGACGAAGATTGGGGATAGTGACTGCGGATGGTGTAGATGTGAATTTGGAAATGGTGAAATCCGGATGGGCGAGGTACGATAGTTTTTCGGATGAAAAATCGGCGGAAATGGCGGAGGCGGGTCGAGCGGCTGAAGATCAAAAATTGGGGATTTATTTGTGCGAGAAAGAAACGGCGTGCGGAATATTGGGGAATATCGACGAGTCGAGCGGGAAAAAATATTATCATGTACCGGGGTGCCCAAGTTACGGCCGGGTGAAAATAGATATAGAGAGGGGCGAGAAGAAGTTTTGTACCGAATCGGAAGCCAAAAGATCAGGATTCATTCTGGCGCCGGATTGTGTGAGATGAAATACTTGCTTGTATTAGTTTTGGGTGTGGTGATTGGGGCAGGAGTAGTTTGTTGGTGGCCGAAGAAGCAGATAGTGGAAAAACCGAAAGAGTATCCGCTATTAAAATATACGATTGAGAATTTGGGGAAGAGAGAATATGACTCGCAAATTATTTTGGATGATGAGGTTGAAGAAGGGGTTTATAAGTTTCATTTTGATTCGGACGGGAAGAATGTGACGGGACTGGCGCATATACCCGAGGGGTGCGGGAGATGTCCTGTCATAGCCCAGTTTAGGGGATATGCGGAAGTGGGGGGATATGAGAGCGGGTATGGGACGAGACATAGCGCTGAAGCGTTTGCAAAAGCGGGGTTTATTTCATTGGCGCCGGATTTTCTGGGATACGGGGAATCGGCTTCGCCTTCGGCAAATATTTTTGAGGCGAGGTTTGAGACTTATACGACGGCCTTAAATTTGCTGTCCGGGATAGAAAAGTGGGAGAAAACAAAAAGCATTGGTGTGTGGGGACACAGTAATGGCGGACAGATAGCGTTGACGGTTTTGGAGATTTCGCAAAAAGAATACCCAACTGTGGTGTGGGCATCGGTATCGGCGCCGTTTCCATACTCGATACTGTATTACACGGACGATGGGGATAAATTGCTGCGCAGAGAACTAGCTAAATTTGAGGAAGATTACGACGCGGATTTGTTTTCGCTGACAAATTATTTGGATAGAATTACCGCGCCGGTTTTGGTGCAGCAAGGAAGCGCGGACGAGTCCGTGCCGCAAAAATGGAGCGACAATCTTTATAAAAAGATTCAAGATTCAAGATCCAATATTCAATATGTTGTTTACCCGGGTGCGGATCATAATTTGATGCCCAGTTGGAGCGAGGCGGTAAAAAAAGATATTGAATTTTTTGAGGAAAATTTGTAAAATGCACCGATCCAGGCAATGGGCAAATATTAAAGATGAAAGAAAATAGGATTAGAACTGCGGAGAATGTTGATAAGGGGCCGGTGAGGGCGGGAGAAGGAATGATAAACTGGGTTTGCGTGTTGTGTCCACTGGTTAATGAGCACGGTTATGGTGTGAGCGGACCAAGGTGTGGTGAAATTGGAGTAATATTGAGCAAAGCTATGTTTAAACAGTCTACGGGTTCGGATAAGGGAGGGAGTAAACATACGAAAGATGGGGATCCATATGTGTGGCACATAAGGCGGAAAGGCCGATTGTGAAGCAATGTTAAATTGTGTTATAAATTTCGGGTGCCGAAGTATATTTTTGTGAGCGGGGGAGTGATTTCAGGACTAGGGAAGGGGATAACGGCGGCGAGTATAGGGTTACTTTTGAAGTCGCGAGGAATTCGAGTGACTAACGTAAAAATTGACATGTATTTGAACGTGGATGCAGGGACGATCCGGCCACAGGAGCATGGAGAAGTATTTGTGACCGACGATGGAATTGAAACTGATCAGGATATTGGGCATTATGAGAGGTTTTTAAACGAGTCATTGAAGAGAGAAAACTATATGACGACTGGCCAAGTATATAAGACGGTAATAGACCGGGAGAGGGCGTTTGGGTATAACGGGGAGGATGTGGAAGCAATTCCGCATGTGACAGACGAAATTATCGAAAGGATTGTCAGAGCCGGGAAGGTGAACAAGGCGGATGTGGTAATTGTGGAGTTGGGAGGGACGGTGGGGGAGTACCAAAACGGGTTATTTTTTGAGGCCAATAGGATTATGAAGTTGAAATGGCCGAAAAATGTGATTCATGTCCATGTGTCATATTTGCCGGTGATAAAAAGCGTGGGAGAGCTTAAAAGTAAACCGACGCAACAGTCGGTACATGTTTTAAATTCGATGGGAATACAGCCGGATTTTTTGGTGGCCAGAAGCGAACAGGAAATTGACAAGAGGCGAAGAGAACGATTGGCATTGTTTTGTAATATGCACGATGAAGATATTATTTCTAATCCTGATTTGGATTGTATTTATTGCGTCCCAATTCACTTAGAAGACCAAAAGTTTTCAGACAAGCTAATTAGTAAATTAGGATTAAAATCAAAGCGTACCGACTTGAAAGAATGGCGGGATTTTGTAGATAGGTTTGAAGGGAGTAAAAAAGAAGTAAAGATTGCACTGGTGGGAAAATATTTCGCGACAGGAAATTATGTGCTGAAGGATTCTTATATTTGCGTAGTTGAGGCTCTAAGACATGCTGGGGCTAAATTGGGAGTAAATGTAATAATGAATTGGTTTAATAGCGACGGAGATGAAGATTTGAATAAAGTATTGAAAGGATATGCTGGTGTGGTTGTGCCGCAGGGGTGGGGGAGTAGGGGAGTGGAGGGGAAAATCGCGGCTGTAAGATTTGCCCGGGAGAAGAAAATCCCTTATTTAGGCCTTTGTTTCGGGATGCAGATGGCGGTAATAGAATTTGCTAGAAATGTGTGTGGGATGAAGAATGCCAATTCGACGGAAGTGGACGCGAAGACTAAATATCCGGTGATCCATATTATGCAGGAACAAGAAGAATATTTGAAGCAACATAATTACGGAGGGACGATTAGATTGGGATCTTGGAAATGTAAGATTAGAACGGGGAGTTTGTTAAATAAGATTTATGGAGTCGATGAAGTGGCGGAAAGGCATAGACATAGATATGAGTTTAATAATGAATTTAAAGAAAAATTGGAAAAGTGCGGGTTGGTTGTTTCTGGAATGAGTCCGGATGGAAAGCTGGTTGAGGCGATTGAGCTGCCGAAAAAAACGCATCCGTTTTTCGTGGGGACGCAGTTTCACCCGGAATATAAATCACGACCATTGAGTCCACATCCGATATTTATGAGTTTTATAGAAGCAGCGGCGAAAAATTCTAAATCCTAATATCTAAATCCTAAACAAATTCTAATGACTCAAATCACAAACAATTTGTTCGACAGAGTTTATGAGATTGTTAAAAAGATCCCGAAGGGAGAAATCATGACGTATGGGCAGGTGGCGAGGATGATAGGAACAAGAGATGCTAGGCGGGTGGGGCAGGCGTTGCACGCTAATAAGGACAAAAATGTGCCGTGTCATAGGGTAGTTTTTGCGGATGGGACATTGGCCCCAGGATACGCGTTTGGCGGAGCGGAGGAGCAGAAGAAGAAATTGTTGGCGGAAGGGGTGGAGCTTGAGGGGGAGAAAGTCAAGATGGGGTCAAGAATTGGGTGAGGGTGCGGGAGGCGAAGACGAGGTCGAAGTCGTGGTCGAAGTATTTGATTTTGTAGTGCTTGGCAGTTAAGAGGTGGTAGGCATCCCGGGGTTTGAGCTTGAATTTGTTCATGAGGTTGGGAATCTTTAATTGGTATCTGGGTTCGTTTGGGGGGTTTACGACTTGGATATTGGGGATACGAAGAATTTTTTTGACTTGATTTTTGATGGTGGAGGTATCTAAATTGAGATGATAGATAAACTCGTCCAGACAAAGTGGTGATATTACTGGTATTACCGATGATTTCCTGATTCGAGAGATAGTCTTTTTGGCATCGAAGTGAAATGGAGAATCTTTGTGGACGAAGTAGAGGAGGACGTTTGTGTCCAGATAACAACTACTTCCAGGTTTTGCCATATGTGCCTAACTCATAACTACGGTTAAGTTCGTCAGGCGAATAATCAAATTTGCCTTTTACTCCACCGGAAAGTTTTTCGATGAGGGCCAGGTCTTTTTCCAGTTGGTTTTGTTTGTCGACTACTTCGAGGGTGATTTTTTTGCCGTTTTTTCTGGCTTTGAGCTTGGCGGAGGAGGTTACACCCCATTTTTTGGGTAAGGTGACGACCGTGCTGGTGCCGAGGGTGAAAGGTTGAAGAATCAAGTTCATATATATGATTGTATAATTTGATATATATGTGTCAAGAGGATTGGCAAATGGGTAAAAGGCTGTTATAATTTGCTTATTCTTAAAGAAAGGCGGAAATGAGCGTTGACACTCAAAAACTCAAAAACTCAAAAAATCAAAACTTCAAAAACTCAAAGTAAAGAGCCGCGGACGATGGAGGAGCTGTTGCGGGTGACGGGCGCGCAGCCAAAAGGAGTAAAGAGAGGGGAGATAGTGGTGGGCAAAGTAACGGAAGCTTCCGGGAGAACAGTATATGTGGATATTGGGGGCAAGGCGGAGGCAGTGGTATCGGAACAGGAATGGGAGCTGAATAAGGATTATTTAAAGAGTTTGAAAGTCGGGGATGAGGTAACGGGTATGGTCGTCGTGGCCGAATCGGATGCGGGACAGGTGGTAATTTCTATGCGACGGGCGGCGGCGGAATCAAAGTGGAAGAAATTTGAAGAGGCGATGACCAGCGGAGAAATATTGACAGCCCGGGGGCGAGAAGCGACTAAAGGGGGAATGCTGGTTGAAGTGGACGGGGTAATCGGGTTTATTCCGGGATCCCAACTTTCGGCTAAATACGAGGGGGATATGAGCGTGCTAGCCGGCCAGGATGTGCAGGTCAAGGTAATCGAAGTAGACAGGGAACAAAACAGGCTGGTATTTTCGGAGCGGGCGGTATCCGAAGCGGAGGAAATTGAAAAGCGGAAAAAGATGCTGGAGGCGGTGAAGATGGGTGGGGATTATGAGGGGACGGTGGTAGGGATTGTGCCATTCGGGGCTTTCGTGGAGATTAATATCAAGAAAGAAAAGATTGAAGGACTGGTGCATGTGTCGGAAATCAGCTGGGAAAAAGTGGATGATGTAACTAAGTTTCTGAAGGAGGGGGATAAGGTGACGGTGCAGGTGATTGGAGTGGACGAGGAAAACGGCAAACTGGCGCTATCCATGAAACGGCTGACGGACGACCCGTGGACGGGGTTGGCCAGAAAATATGCGGTAGACTCCAAGCATAAGGGAACAGTAGTTAAGATCGCCCCGTATGGAGTGCTGGTTCGGTTGGATAAGGGAATAGAAGGACTGATCCACGCGTCTAAAATGCCGGCCGGGATGGCCTTTGCCGAGGGACAAGAGGTGGAAGTATTTGTGGAGTCGGTGGATTTGGAAAAGAGAAGACTGAGCCTAGGGGTAGTGTTGACTGAAAAACCAGTCGGATATAAGTGAAAACCAGATCACAATATATTTGCCAGCAGTGCGGGTATAACCAGAGCCAGTGGGCGGGGAAATGCCCAAACTGCGATAGTTGGAATAGTTTGGTGGAGACGATTGAAAAAGCTCCTGCCCGCAATGCTGCGTATAGCGTTGCAAGCGGGCAAATTTTCAAGCTTCAAGACATCAAAATTGACGAGAAGAAGAGGACTAAGACGGGGGAGGGGGAGTTGGATAGTGTGCTTGGAGGAGGATTGGTACCTGGGATGGTGGTATTGGTGGCAGGTGAGCCTGGCATTGGTAAGTCGACTTTATTAACCCAGGTTGCTCTGAATACCTCACCCGCCCTACGGGCACCCTCTCCTGATTCAGGAGAGGGAAATAGGAAGGGAATTTTATATGTATGCGGGGAAGAAAGTGCGTCGCAAGTGGCATTGAGGGTGAAAAGGTTACAAGATTCAAAAATCAAGATTCAAGATTCAATGCTTTTGTTTGTATCTACCGACGTAGACGAGATAATAAATAAGATTCATGAAGAAAAACCAGAATTAGTAATAATTGATTCGATACAGACACTGACTACGCAGGAATTAGCAGGCACTGCCGGTTCAGTGGGGCAGGTAAGAGAATGTGCGGCGAGATTGACCGGAGCGGCAAAGAGATTGAACATTCCGATGTTTATGGTCGGGCATGTGACGAAAGAGGGGAATATCGCCGGGCCGGCGGTACTTATGCATATTGTGGACACAGTGTTGTGGTTTGAGGGGGAGAGGGGACAGGCGCTGCGGCTTATCCGGGCGGTAAAAAACCGGTTCGGGCCGACGGATGAGGTGGGAGTGTTTGAAATGGGCGAAAAGGGACTAACTGGGGTGGCCAACCCATCGCAACTAATGCTGGCTGAACGAGTCAAAAATGTTCCGGGAAGTGTAGTATCTGTAGTTTTGGAAGGACAACGACCGATGTTGATTGAGATCCAGGCGTTAGTAGTGCCATCGCAATTGGCGATGCCAAGAAGGGTGGCAACCGGAGTGGACATGGCTCGTTTGCAGATGTTAGTTGCAGTACTGATGAAAAGGGCAGGGTTGCAACTAGGGAACGAAGATATTTTTGTGAATGTGACCGGGGGGATACGCTTGGCGGATCGGGGAATAGACCTGGCGATTTGCCTGGCTGTAGCCTCGTCGTTTTTGAATAAGAGCCTGCCGGGAGATGTGGCGGCGGTAGGGGAAGTGGGTTTATTGGGTGAAGTGCGCAAGGTGGGGGGATTGGAGAAGAGGGTGAAGGAGGCAAAGAAGCTGGGGTATAGGGTGGCAAGCGCGGAGTCGGGAAAGAGCGTGTCGGCGGCGATTAACAAGTTATTAACAAATTAATTCAAGATTCAGGACTCAAGATTCAGGATTCAAGTTTGTGCACTTTTGGCTGTAATTAGGTGTTTATTTGACCTTAATTAATACTACAGGTCAGAGTTATTATAACTATGGGTTGCAGGGATTGACAAAAGGTGGTAGACTCCAACTAGTGAAGAAGCTGCTCAATTTTTTAACTAAGAAGCCTGCTCCTAACCGGAGGCGGGTTTTTAAGGGTCTGTCAATGCGCAACGAATTGGAAACGATGAAGAAATTTAATAATGGGGTTATTTCGATGAGTGGGGGGAGGTAGTATGACGAGTATTGACGGTAGAGCTGAAAAAGTTAAATCAGCTTTAATGTGGGGATTTGTGTTAACTCAGTTTGTGATAATACGTTTTGGAAATGATGTTATTCCGGCTAGTCAAGAATTGGTTAGGCTTGTACGACCTGATTTAGGAGTAGTTGCAGTGGCAACTATTGACGCTAGTAGATGGGTTGCGGATCCGAGGTGGATTCCTTTGGCGATTCTAAATGCGTTTGCACTAGGGCTTGCTGTTAGAAATAATTTAAGAAAATAAAAAAAGGACATCGCTATGAATAAAATAATTTTTAAAAACAAAATAAATAATGGGGTTATTTCGATGAGTGGGGGGAGGTGAAAGGATTAATGAATCCAGAGCGGAGGAGAAAAGTTGGATTGCTGGTTGCTGCGGTAGTAAGTGCTGGTCTGCTAGGACTTGGCCTCTTTGGTAATTCAGAAGTGCAGATGGTCAATGCAGGATTAGTCGCAGGAACTTATTTGCTGGCATTGGTAGCCGAATGAAAAGAGCATCGCCATCGCTGGATCCGGCGTTAGCCGTTTGAGGACCACGAGTAGCAATGCTCTTTCGGGGAAAGCCACCCCGGGCAGGCCCTGGG
This sequence comes from Microgenomates group bacterium Gr01-1014_16, assembly GCA_007376345.1. GTDB lineage: Bacteria > Patescibacteriota > Microgenomatia > CAZETR01 > Amesbacteraceae > VMGA01. The sequence continues at coordinate 8,909 of VMGA01000021.1, forward strand.
CGACTGACTTGGTTTTGGTGATATCACCAAGTGACAATGCTTGTCAAGATAAATAAATGACTGCCCAGCGCACTTTTCAAATATTATTAGCCTGGACGAAGTTGCCCTCTTAGCGGAGGGCCGGAATTAAGGCACTTTTGGGTCGGCAGGTAGGGCAGGCCTTCTGATTTGATTGGGCTCCGGTCTTCCGCTAAGAAAGTAACTTACAATGTGGAAACAACAATTGGCCACAATTATTTTTGGAATGTTGTCTATTTTTGGGTTCCGGTACGCGCCGGAGGGTCTTAAGTTTGGTAGTGGGGTATATACCAATGTTTGCGGTTCGGGGTTGACGGCCAGATTGCACGCTTGCTCGGGTTTTTGTGATCCGGCAAAGGGAACATGTGCCAACAGCAAAGGCTGGGTGGCCAAGTGGACGTGCGAAGGGAAAAATACAGAGTGCGGGGAGAGCGAAAAATCCGGCCAGGAACAGAGTTTGTCGGAGACGGAGTGCAACCGGACGGTAACAATGGCGGTTTTTGATAAGAACTGCCGGGTAGGGGGCTGGAGCTGTACGGAGGATAATCTGAAGGACTACATGGTGTGGTACTCGGGGGAGTGCTCCGGGGATGTAACAGTAACGGTAACAGGAGAGCCGACGAAGACACCGAGTCCAACTATTACACTAACACCGACAAAAGTTGTAACAGCCCAGCCTTCGCCAGAGGCTACGGCGGGCGCGGTAACAGTAACTGTAACAGGAGAACCGACGAGGACGCCGACTCCGACTGAGATATTAACTCTTACACCGACGTTGAAGCCAGTGGCGCAAAAATCTCCGGAGACGGGGGTGGATCTGGTGGGGGTGAGTTTGGGATTGGTAGGTATTATTGGGGTGGGGTGGATAATAAGAAGAAAGGCCAGGGTGTTCTGGCCGCTATGAGAGGCGTTGTTTATCAAAAGGGAGCAAGAGTAACTTACGTTGATATTGCGTTGGTAGTGAAGAAGCTAAAAAAAATTGCCAAGGCTTTGAAATTGCTTGGAATAGGGGCGATGATGGCAGGAGCAGTAGGGATTGTTTGGATTTGGAGTCCATTGGCAGTAGCAAATCTCAAATATCAAATCCCAAGAAACAAACAAGTTCCAATGACCAATATCCAAATTCCAAATTGGGAGGTTCCGGATGGGAATTATTCAATTTATATACCGAAGATTGGGGCGATATCAAGGGTTATTACGGATGTGGACGCGAATAACAAGAAGGAGTATTTGGAGGCGTTGAGGTTGGGGGTGGCGGAGGCAAAAGGACTTGGACATCCGGGAGAGAAGGGAACAACGTTTTTATTTGCCCATTCGGTGGCTAGTCCGTTGGATTACGCCAGATATAACGCCGTATTTTATTTACTGGATAAGTTGGAAAGCGGGGATGAAATTGAGATTGTATATAAAAACAGAATCTTTAGGTATTCGGTATTCGGTATATCGGTACTCGATGCCAAAGATACGAGGTATTTGAGGCCGCAGAAGGATGAGGAGTTGCTGGTGCTGCAAACCTGCTGGCCGGCGGGGACGAGGGCCAAAAGGCTGGTATTGACAGCCAAGCCGGTGATGGTATACTAGGGAGGAATTCTGGAAGTTTCGGTAAGATTTTAATGTCTTCTACTAATTAAACCAATTTTTTGGACATGGACGATGTAACGGCAGACGGGCAAGGTGTTGCCTCGAATCAGGCTAGATCGGTGATGAAACCCGGGGTGGTTCGTGTGGTTGGGAGAGTAGAACCCAGGGAGCCAAGACCGATTAATCAGCAGCGTCAGCAATATCAGCATTATCAGACTCCAGTCAGACCTATGATGGTGGATGAGAGGGTGATTCCGGACGCTAATTTACCGACAGAATATGTCGAAGGGTATTTGGACATTACGCCGGACGGGCACGGGTATCTGCGGCCCAAAATGATCCCATCCAGCAAAGATGTGTATATTTCGGCATCACAAGTGCGCAGGTTTTCGCTGCGACCGGGAGACGTAGTCGGGGGGCAGGCCAGGGAACCTAAAGAGAACGAAAGGTTTTGGGGCCTACTTAAAGTGGAAAAGATCAATAGTGTGACGCCGGAAGAGGCAGCTGCACGACCTGATTATGACTCGCTGACGGCGGTTTTTCCCAATGAGCAAGTGAAGTTGGAAACGGAAAGTGAAATTTTGTCTACGCGGATAATTGATTTGATTTGTCCCATTGGTAAGGGGCAAAGAGGATTGATTGTGGCTCAACCGAAGGCTGGGAAAACGTGGCTGATGAGGGAAATGGCTGAAGCTGTGAGTAAAAACTACCCCCAAATGCATTTGATGGCGGTTTTGATCGGAGAGCGGCCTGAAGAAGTTACGGAAATTACTAGAAATCTAAAAGGTGAAGTGGCGGCATCACATTTTGACGAGCCGCCGTTGGAACAAGTGCGAATTGCCGAGCTGGCATTGGAAAGAGCTAAGAGACTAGTGGAAATGGGCAAAGACGTATTTATACTTTTAGACTCGATCACCAGATTGGCTCGGGCGTATAACCTAATCGGCGGACAGTCGGGGCGGATGCTTTCGGGAGGGTTTAGTGCCGAGGCGATTTATCCGGCCAAGAAGGCTTTCGGGGCGGCGAGAAATGTGGAAGAGAAAGGGAGTTTAACTATCGTCGGGACGTGTCTGGTCGATACCGGATCAAGGATGGACGATCTCATTTACGAAGAATTTAAGGGGACAGGGAACATGGAGTTACACTTGGATCGCAGATTGGCGGACAGGCGGGTGTATCCGGCGTTTAATTTGCTGGT
>VMGA01000022.1 GCA_007376345.1 Microgenomates group bacterium Gr01-1014_16
CGGATGACTGTTTACCAAATTAAACTGGAAGCAACTCTGAATCCTTGTTTTGCCAAAAATCTCAATATTATGGATTATTTTACACCTGCGTAACTCCTGATACAGTCTTAAAAGTTGTCGAAGCCGTAAAACGTGGAGAATATTGCGCCGTCGTCGGCGACAAAGCAACCGAAAAATTGACGGACCAACTTAAAATCCAACTTGGATACGATTCAGGCACGAAAGTTGTTGCAATACCAATCCCAGAAAAAGGCATAACCATTAATGAAATTACTGCTCAAATTTCCGGTTCCCAAGTCGAAAATACTCTTGGGGGACCAGTGAGCGATTTTTCAACCGTATGCGAAGAGTTAAGTACCAGGGAGGGTAAGACAGTATTGGTATTAGCAGGAATTCAGCACATAAAACCTAATATTGCCGGCGATCTCTTCCGGGCAATAAGAGGTCAGTTTAATGTCAGGGCAACTAATCCAGGCATGAATAACCTCACGTGGGTTTTGGTCGGTAGTAAACACCCTGACGACTTAATAACCGACAAAACCGGAACCCCTTATAACATCGGAACCAATTTCCACGTCTAAAGATCCACCCCATGATCCTGCATTTTTACGATTTTTATGCGGTCGTCCAGATGTCGTAAAAATTATGAGGTATAATATTATTGAGGAAATGAAGTGTCCAATTTGTGGTCAGGAAATGAAGGTTGAAAGAAAGGATGTCAGTTCGGATTCCAGAAATGGCAAAAAGTATGACCGCACGGTTTTTCATTGCGAAAAATGCGACACTTGGGGCAACATTGAAGTTCCCAAAGACGCATCTTGAGGTATAATCAAATTATGCCCAGATCACGGTCCCTGCTCGGCCGCAAGAAGTTCCACTTCAGGCTCAAGCAATCAACGATTTATTCCGCCACGGCCATCGCCCTTTTCGCCCTCTCCGTCCTGATTTGGCTGTCTTTTACCAAAGGCAGTACGCCCCTGGCCAAACTGAATTTACTATTAGTCTCCAATTTCGGCGTCTTTACGGCCCTCTTTTTACCCTTCCCTTTTATTATCGGCGGCCTGATGTTGACTAAAATCAAATCCAATTTAGCCGAAGCCAATGCCCTGGTGGGCAGTTTAATTATCCTGGTCAGTTTTGCCGGCCTGATTCATACCGGTTATTTAGGCCAATTATTATGGCTCAACAGCTCCGCCCTGCTGTCTCCCGCCGGCACTTTTTTATTTTTGCTTGCCGGCCTGGGCATCGGCTTTATCGTCATGCTCAACCTGCCTTTTGAGGAAGTCTTAAACGGCATTATTCAAATCTTCCGGATGTTAGCCGCCATTCCCGCCAAATTTAAACCGGCGGAAAGGCCCATCGAAAAAGTCCTTAAAATGGGAGGTATGGTTACTCCTCCCCCCTCCGCACTCCGGGTCGAACCAGCAAAACAACTTAAATTACCAACAACTAACAACCCACAACCAACAACTGCACCCCTGCGGGGTGCTACCGACCAGCCCTGGCACTACCCGCCTCTGGCCCTTCTCTCAGAAAACATTTCCGGCAAAGCCGATCGGGGCGACGTCAAAACTAATGCTGCCGTCATCGAAAAGACTTTGGAAGCCTTTGGTATTACCGCCAAAGTGGTCGAGGTCAACCTCGGCCCGGCTGTCACTCAATACGCCCTGGAAGTCGCCATCGGTACCAAGTTGTCCAAAATTTCCGCCCTGGGCTCCGACCTGGCTCTGGCCCTGGCCGCTCCCACCGGCCAGATCCGTATCGAAGCTCCCATTCCCGGTCGCTCACTAGTTGGCATCGAACTTCCCAACCGTGCTCCGGAATTTGTCTCTTTACGCAAGGTTTTGGAATCCGATAATATGAAACACCACAAAAGTAAATTGGCTGTTGCCCTTGGTCTGGATGTCTCTGGCACCGCTGTTGTTACTGATTTGGCCCGCATGCCCCACGTCCTTATCGCCGGCTCCACCGGCTCCGGCAAATCCGTCTGTATCAATGCTTTCATCGCCTCACTGCTATTTCGGACCAGTCCCCAGGAACTCAATCTCATTATGGTCGATCCCAAACGCGTCGAGCTTACCGGCTACAACGGCATTCCCCACCTCTTAACCCCAGTTATTGTCGAGCCGGACAAAGTTCTCTCCGCCCTCAAATGGGCCATGGCCGAAATGGACCGTCGTTACAAACAGTTTGCCGAAGTGGGCGTGCGCAATCTCGAAGCCTTCAACGACATGTCCGGTTTCCAGGCCTTGCCCTATATCGTCATCTTTGTCGATGAGTTAGCGGACATTATGCTCTTTGCTCCGGTCGAGGTCGAGGACGCTATAACAAGGATTGCCCAAATGGCCAGGGCCACCGGTATCCATTTGGTTATCAGTACCCAGCGCCCGTCAGTCGATGTTATTACTGGACTCATCAAAGCCAATATTCCTTCTCGTATAGCCTTCGCCGTTTCTTCCATGATTGATTCGCGGGTTATTATTGACGGCCCCGGGGCGGAGAAATTATTAGGCCGTGGTGACATGCTCTATGTTCCTCCCGATCAGGCCAAACCCAGCCGCATCCAGGGCGCTTTTGTTTCCGATAAAGAGATCCACTCCCTTATTGATTTTCTCAAAAAGCAGGGCGTCGCCCCCCATTACACCGATGAAATCACCTCCATGCCAATCGGCGGCAGAAAATCATCCGGCCGGGGCAGCACTTTCATCGCTCCCAATGGTGAAGACCGCGACCCCTTGTTTGAGGACGCTTTCCGGATCATTGTCCAGAACCAAAACGCCTCCGCTTCTTTCTTGCAGCGCAAACTTTCCATCGGCTACGCCCGCGCCGCCCGGGTTTTAGATGAACTTCAACAAGCTGGTATCATCGGCCCCGTCGACGGCGCCAAACCCCGCGACATCCTCGTCACCGATGTCAATTCCTTCCTCTCCTCCCAACCATCTGGATAGTATCATCCTATTTCCCTCTCCTAAAATAGGAGAGGGATAAAGGGTGAGGTATTTATTAACTATTAAAAATCTCCTTTTCCAGTGACTTGCTAAGTTGGAGAAAGAAATCCTCCTTCTTAGTGCGGTCCAATGGAACCAGCATGGTCGGTTCATCTGTAAAATCTTTTACCCGAAGGAATTGGCTAGCTAAAGTGCTTTTTTCAATATGCCAGTCAAATTTGGCTTTAGCGTCAACGATCAGCTTGTCCAATGGGTACTTTTCCCGGGTTAGGATGAAATATAAATCCACATAATCACGCGAACGTGGTTTCATAAACATGGTGTGGAGTTTATTGGCCGCGATGTCATAGACGCTGTCGATGGTTAGGCCTTTATATTTTTTCCCTTGTCGAATTAACGGAAAAGGATAGTAGTTGAAGTCAATCTTTAGTTGCTGGCCGTCCGGAAAATTGAGAACGTACGTCACCAGTCCCAAAAAGACCGTTTTTTTGACTTGACTGACACCAATCTTTGGTAAATTCTTCTTGAGAAAGACTTCCAATGCCGTTTGACTCACTTCAGCGTCAGGATTGAAAAAATCGAGGTCTTCCGACAGTCGGTGTTGATAATAAAATTCGGCCAGGGCCGTGCCCCCCGTAAGGTAGAACTTTCTTGTCAGCTGTTTTTCACCGACTACGAGTTCCAAAAATTGAGATTGGTGGGGAGTGAGTATTGTTTGTCCCATAATAAAAACTCAATCAAACGGGCTTTGTAAGGATCCAGCCGGTCCTTTATTCGTGGCCAGGCAGCTTTGACTTCCCGTCTGTCCAATTTCTCCCCATCCAGGCCGTAATTAATCAGCTGGGTTAGCCGCCACAGCTTGTATTCCTTAGGATTTCTTTTCTTAAATTCTTTATCATCCGTAGACCAGTTAATCACACCTAATTATACCATCGTCAACTCCTTCCTCTCCTCCCGGCATTGATATACGAAACTTCCAATTTCCCTCTCCTTTCCAAAGAGGGGGGCAGGGGTGAGGCATGGTATTCACCTACACAATGTCATTCTGAGCGCCAGCGAAGAATCCAGACCTCAAGGATGTGTTAATCTTGGTATATGAGCAGAGAATTTAAAAAGGCCGTTTTGTCTGAACTGGGCGTTTTTGGAGCTTACATAATTGGGTTTCTTTTCCTTTTATATGTGCATGCTAGTTTTAATACATTCATATATTACATATTTATCGGCTTCGTGATAATAGCTTTGACGTTTTGTATAATTGCTATTTGGTCAGCAAGGAAATTTCTTGGAAGCAAGAAGTAATCTCGATGCGGGTATAATTCAACTTGATGAAAACTGCCGGACAAATTCTTCAAGCCGCCAGACGCTTTTACTTCAGAATCCCCCTTAATTCCGGCGAAAACAAGATCAATATTACAGCCACCGCCAAATCCGGCAAAACTACCGCCTTGACTCGCACCGTCATTCTCCGTTAATCTGACAGTTATGACCAACTTCGTCCAGCTACTTTTAGTCATCGTCGTCGCCACCCTGACTTTTCTCGTTACCTTCGCCGCAATTCAAGTTTTCCACATCCTCCATGAATTCCGCCTGGTGCTAAAAAAACTGAATTTCATTTTGGAAAACACCCACACCCTTTCCGACTGGGCCGCCAAGCCGATTACCGCCGTCAATGAATTCTTTACCGAAGTCAAAGACCTTGTCCATCACACCCAGGACGAAATAATTGACTCCACTCCCGACCGCGTCATCTCCGAATCCCGGCCCCACAAATTCTTCCACCGTTCAACCCAACCCCACCTCCCCCTCCACTCCTCTTGACAAAGACAACGTTATGTTATAACATGGATTATAACATGCTATCTCAGAAAGTTTTTCAAGCAGGAAACAGTTGGGCGGTCACTGTACCCAGAGGAATGGCCGAGAAATACGGGTTCGAACCGGGCTTAAATGTTATTCCTTACCCGGTAGCAGACGGAATCCTTTATAAACCTGTCAGGAAAACTGGTCAAATTTCCAAAGAGTTTGATACATGGCTTAAGAAAACAGCTAAAAAATACGCCCCAGCGCTTCGCCGTTTGGCTTCCAGATGAAATACCTGGCCGTCGAAGAAGTAGTAGTCATCCACGATCGTTATGTTGAGCAATTTGGTGGTAGTTTAGGAATTCGCGATCATAATTTGCTTGAGTCGGCAGTTTTACGCTGTCAAGGTGGATTTAGAGGTAAAGATTTGTATAAAACCCTTTTCGAAAAAGCCGCAGCCTTGTTACACGGTATACTTTTTAATCATCCATTTGTTGATGGCAACAAAAGAACCGCTCTTTTTTCCGCCAGCAGATTCTTATATATCAATGGTTATGAATTAAATATGACGAACAATGAAGCCGAGTCTTTCCCCCTGTTTGTTGAAGAAACCCGCCCTCAAATCTCCGATATTTCCTCCTGGTTCCGCTCCCACTCCCGCCCCATAAAATAAATATTGTAATTTTTAATTTTATTCCAAAAAAGTAGCTTTTTGTTTTCTTAATTCCTGTTTTGTTCTTTCAGTAATTTGTTTTTTTACGTCTTCTGACGCCTTAAACTTTCCCGGCAGGGTGTTTATCACATTATTCCTACTCAGATCTATTTCGGGGCCAGCGAAATTAACCAGCTCTCTCACTATTATTGACCAGGATTTGTCGATAACTGGTTGAATCCTTTCTGAACCGTGGATGATAAAAGGATTGGAAAGCCCATTAGTTACCGGGCGGCACAGGAAAAGTTTGTTGTCATGTCTTCTAAAAGACGGAAGTGAACGGGTTGTTAAGAGGTGGGCATATCTGGAATTGGCGTGGGTATTGGGAGCTGACGTGAAGGTGAACGAAGGAATGCATTAATTTTGATCCGGGGCGGGGAGGATGACGGGTTCGGAAGAAATCTCGGGCGGGGAACTGAGCAGTTTACGCCAAGACAGGACGCGTTTGGACAGATCAAGAAATGAGGCGAGCTGTTCGATTTTGAAAAGATACGACAAGAATAAATAAACAGATAATCCGATCAGGCTGGTGATTGTGGTTAGGGCAATCAAGGGCAGGGTGCGAGTGGTGTCGAAGACGAATTGATCCAAAAGGCGCATGGGCAGCCAGAGACAGATGCCGGTAATAAAGCTTATAAAAATCATTTTGGCCAGGGACTTGAAAAGAAGGCTTTCTAATGGTTTGGGAGACCCCAAACGGCGTTCTAAAAGAAACGAAAGGACGAGCGATTCGGCAATGGCTGTCGCAGAAATGGCGATGGCGATGCCCAGAATACCCAGATGGAAATAGCGGACAAGAGCCACGCTTAAGACGACGTTAAAGACGGCGGAGAAAAAACCAACGGTTAAGGGGGTGCGGGTGTCGTGGAGAGCATAGAAACCGCGAACAACCAACTGGATGATGGCGGCGAAAGTCGCGGAGGCAGCCAAGATGGCCAAAACTTTGCCGGTTGTGAGAGTGGCCGACCAAGGAAACGAGGGAGAACCAAAGACTAAACGGACAATGGGAATACGCAGAATAATGAGCAGGACCGAAATGGGCAAGGCCAGAAAGGCTATCTGGAGAAACGAGCCGGCCAAAGTGACACGGAACTGACGCATGTCATTATTTGATGACTGGTGGGAGAGAGTGGGAAGAGCGGCTTGACCGATGGTAACCCCAAAAAGAGAAGCCGGGATGGCGTATAATAAGCGGGAGACATTAAGTAGTGAGAGAGATCCGGGAACCAGAAGTGAAGTGAGAAAAACGGCTATAAATTGCTCTATTTGGTCGATGCCCAGGGCCAGGGCGCGGGGAGGGAGAAGGCGGATTATTTCCCTGACGGCGGGTTGGGTGATATCCAGGTCGAAAGTAAAGCGAAACCCGAGCTTTACGGCGACTGGGATTTGAATAATCATATGCAGAAAAGCCCCCAAAACTACCCCCAAAGCCGGTCCGAGAATCCCCAGAGACGGAGAAAGAAAGATGATGCCAATAATAATACCTAGGTTGTAGGCTATCGGGGCCAAAGCGGGAACGAGAAAGCGTTGATGGGACTGGATCATGCCGGTCAAAAAACCTGAAACTGTAAAGAAAAGCTGAGCTGTGAGCATGACCCGAAGGAGTGAGGTCATAATAGAGATTTGGGCAGGACTGAATCCGGGAGCGATGAGACGGGAAAGAGGTTGGGCAAAAATGAATATTAAAACGGAGATAATGAGAAAAGCCAGAGTAATTAGATTCAGTGAGATGGAAGCTACCCGCCAGGCTTTTTCTTCCTGCCGGACAAGGAGGCGGGTAAAAACCGGAATAAAGGCCGCGGAGAGAGAACCAATGATAAGGAGTTGGAAAACAGTGTCCGGGATAACAAAGGCCGCGTAATAGACGTCTAATAACGAGGCACTGGAGCCAAAAAAGTAAGAGATAAGGAGACGGGTTTTGAGCAAGCCAATGAGATGAGAAATCCCATAAGTTATGATCAAAACGGCAGCTGCTGAGAGGATATTATTTTGTTTACGAAGGAAGAGGGAGAAGATCTGCCGCATGTGTGATATTATATGTTCATATGCCACTGACCGCGGGAGCAATACGAAAAATGCGTGCCGATAAAAAAAGGGCGAAGGTTAATCTGGCGATAAAGACGGCTTTTAAGAAAGCCGTGAGTGGGGTGCGAAAGAAACCAACAAAAAAGAACCTGGAAAAAGTTTTTTCGAAGTTGGATCTGGCGACAAAAAAAGGGGTCATTAAAAAGAACAAAGCAGCACGGCTGAAATCAAGATTGGCTAGTCGGATAAAGTGATATACTAGAAGGATGTCTGCCCAGGAAAAACCTCTGAATCTGTTGCCCAAAACCGTTTTGGAGCAGAGCGTGTGGGGGAGATCGTTGAGGTGGGCGCTGTCTACCGGCAGATATGTGATAATAATTACGGAAATTGTGGTAATCGCAGCTTTTTTGTCGCGGTTTAAACTGGACCAAGACGTTTCGGACTTGGGGGAGAGAATAAACGGAAAGAAAAACGTAATGGAGGTGATGCTGCCCGTCGAGACCAAATTCAGACAGGTACAAAATAAATTGGCTTTGGCCCGAAGTACTAAATCAGAAAGCATTAAGTTTGAAGAGATATTTGGCGATTTGGAGTCAAGTATTCCAGAAGGGATAAGCCTGCAAACTATGAAAATTGAAAAAAACCTGCTGCATCTGACAGCACTGGCCAAGTCGGAGGGTGATTTGGCGGATTTTTTAAATAGGGGGGGAATGAATAATCGGTGGAAAACGATTGAGCTAGAAAATATTTCCGGAAATGCCCAACAAGGGGTGAGTTTTTCGATGAAAATATGGCTTTAGACTATAAAAACAGCTTAAGCCGGTACAGAAGGTATCTGCAAGTGAGCCACAAACAACCCTGGGTCCAGGCCAGTTTGTATACGGTCCTGACGCTGGGGTTGGTTATCGTCCTGCTAGTATCCGCCTTGAAACCGACACTAATTACTATCGCGGGGCTTTTGGGACAGATAAAACAGGACCAGGAAATCGAGAAAAGGCTGGATGAAAAAATTGTCGTTGTCCAGAAAGCGTCCGAAGAGCTGAGACTGGTTGAACCCCGGCTGGAAATAGTGGACAGGGCGATCCCGGAAGACGTGGAGTGGAGCGACTTTGTAAACCAAATCCAACAAACAGCAAGCAGCTCAGGATTGTTATTGGGATCTTTCACTCTAAACCCTAACCAAGCGGCCGGAGAGAGCGAATCCGACTTGGCTAGCTGGACTTTTTCACTGTCCGGCGAAGGGGACTATGCTGCTGTCAAGGCGTTTATGGGAGACTTAGCGAAGATGAGACGGTTGTCGGTGATCGGCGGAGTTGATATATTGAAACGCACTGAAGGAGGTGTGACTATTAATGTGTCCGGAGCTATAAGTTATCTCCCAAGCAACCATGAAGAGATCAAATAAAATCGGTAAGGATGTGGTAGTTATTTTGGTATCGACGTGTATTACGATATTGGCGTGGGTAGGCTTCGAGGTTTACCGGGCGTATTTTAAACCTACCATACCGGGGGAGGTGGAAAAGTACCTGACGCCACTTTCCCCTAGCCTTGACACCCAAATATTGGATATACTTGAGGGAAAGGTTTGACTTATGAAAAAAATGGAATTGCGATTGCCGACTATTTTGGGACTGCTGGTGGTGGGAGTGGGTTTGGGAGCCGGACTAATATTAGTTAAGAACCCATTACGGTTACAATCTTTCGCGTCTGAAGAGGAGATTCCAGCCGAGGTAAAAGTGTCGAACGTGACCGATTCTTCGTTTACAGTTTCATGGATAACGGGAAAAACAGTGTCCGGATTTGTCCAGTACGGTGAGGGGGAAGGCAGTTTGGAGTTGGTGATGTCTGACGACCGGGACCAGGAAAAGGGCGAGGTAGGCGGTTATTACACCCATTATGTGACCTTGAGGGGGCTGGCTGAAAATAAGGAATATTTCTATAAAATCGGTTCCGGAAAAGAGTTGTTTGGCGACGAGGATAAACCTTATGAAATCACTACCGGCCCAGGATTGGAAAATACACCGGTGGCAGATGTTTCTTATGGGCAGATAGTAGACAAGGAGAATAATCCCGTGGAGGGGGCGATAATATATTTGAACCTGCCGGGGAGCGACACGGCTTCGGCGATATCTAAAAACAACGGGGCGTGGGTGATTCCGGTAGCAACGGTGAGGACGGAGGATCTGAGTAGTTTTGTGACCTATGATAAGGCCGTGACGGAAGTGGAAATTTTCGCGCAGGGCGGAGAGGCCGGGGTGTCCAATGTTTCGACTACGACAGCCAACGATAGTCCGGTGGCTACGATAGAGTTGGGAAAGGATTATGAAAGATCGGTCAACGCCGAGCCGGTTCCAACCGGGGCCGTGGCTGATACCGGGACAAAATTCTCGGGGGAGTCCCTGGCACCCGGAGCCGACTCCGGTGGAGGGGGAAGCCTGGAAATATTGACACCAAAACAAAATGAGAAGCTGAATACGTTCCGGCCGGAGATTGTCGGCCGGGCGCCGGCGGGAGCATTGGTGGAAATAGAGATTAATTCCAGTTCACCGGTTGTGGGAAAAGTAAAAGCCGGGGACGACGGGACATTTAACTTCAGCGTCCCGGTTGACCTGGAACCGGGCGCACACACTTTGACCATTAGCACAACTATTAGCGGCGTGTTGAAAAAGATAACCAAGTCGTTTACGGTGTACGCCCAAGGAGAAAGCAATCTGCCGGCTTTTGAAGCCACCCCTTCGGCGACTTTGGTACCCAGCCCAATTCCATCGACTACTCTTGTGCCAACAGCCGTTCCAACTCTGACTGTCTCCCCTACTGCAACACCTACTACCATGCCTACCACAACTCCGGAACCACCGACGGAGCTGCCGACGGTGGGCAATGTCTGGCCAACTATTTTGATATTAGTATTCGGGTTGGGACTACTGGCTTCAGGCGGATTTCTGTTAAAATCTGTTAGATGACTAGGATCGGGTTGGATTTTGACGGAGTCGTGGTTTACGACCCAGTGAGAATAATTAGGGCTCCGGTAAAGTGGTTTAAAAAAAATGTCTTGAAGAAAAACAAATTGAGTTTTTTTGTACCAAAAAACAGTTGGCAGAGATGGGTGTGGAAGACTATTTTTTCTTCAAGTATTTGGCCGGCTAAGGGAATAGATTTACTGCGGCAAACGAGCCGGAATAAGAACGTCGAGATGCATCTGATAACCGGAAGGTTTGATTTTATGGATGCCCACTTGGAAAACTGGCTAACTAAATATAAGTTAAATGGGTCGTTTAAATCTGTAAATATTAACCGTCAGGAACAACCACATTTATTTAAGGAGCGAATGATAAATGAACTTAAACTGGACTATTTTGTTGAAGACAATTTGGATGTGGTTCTGTATTTGGCTCCCAGGGTGAAGGCAAAGATCTTATGGATTTACAATATTTTGGACGCTAATAAAAACTATGGTGATCGATTTCCGTATTTAGAGAAAGCATTGGTGTGGATTAGCGGGCAATGAAAATATTGTTTTCAATAACTTATTATTCCCCATATGTTTCTGGACTGACAATTTATGTGAAGAGGGTGGCAGAGGAATTGGCGAAAAGAGGACATGAAGTGACAGTTTTGTGTATGGGACATGATAAGAATTTACCGGAAAAAGAAATTATTAACAATGTGAATGTAATTAGGGCTAATCCCCTATTTCGAATCAACAAAGGATTCCTATCTGTAGACTGGATAATTAAATCCCGGCGGGAGGCGGATGTGGTGGTAGTGAACTTGCCGCAGGCGGAAGGGTGGATTACGGCATTAATGGCCAAGAAGGTAATAGCAATTTATCACTGTGAAATTAATTTGAAAAATAAAATAGTGCAAAAAGTTCTGGAGATATGTAATTTGATAACACTGCAAAGAGCGGATACGATAGTGACATATACCGAGGATTACGGAAAAAGTTGCCGATTGCTTAAGGGACTTGAATATAAAACTAAATATATTTATCCTCCGGTCCCAATGCCTAAAGGAAGTTTAAAGTTAAAAAAACCAAAGGGGGAAATCTGGATCGGGGTGGCGGCGAGATTGGCGGAAGAAAAAGGGATAGAGTATTTGCTGGAAGCGATCCCGCTTCTAAGACTCAAGATTCAAGACTCAAGATTCAAGGTTGTGGTGGCCGGGCCGATGGAGCCGGTGGGGGAAGAAGAATATAAAAATAAAATTATGAAATTAGTGGAAAAATATAAGGATCGGGTGAAATTTTTGGGAACAATTGATCCAAATGAGATGGGAGGATTTTATAAAGCCATTGATGTGTTGGTTTTGCCGTCTGTTAACTCAACCGAGGCGTTTGGTATGGTTCAAGTCGAGGCGATGATGGTGGGAGTACCGGTGGTAGCTTCTGATCTGCCTGGGGTTAGAGTGCCGATACAAGTTACAGGGATGGGGAAGTTGGTGAAACAAAGGAATAGTAGGGAATTAGCTAATACAATCAAATGGGCAATTGAAAACAAACCAAACCTGAAAGAACTGGTAAATAAGGCAAGGAGTGAGTTCGCTTTAACAAATACAATTGATCAACTTGAACAACTAATGATAAATCTAAACGCCAAGGGGGGCGCTAACTTAGCTGCAATGACATTGCCCTGACATAACGCAGGAAATCGGGTAAAAAAACGGGTCGGGAGAAGACCATGCCCTGTGATTTTAATATTGCTGAACCCGGCTATCTGAAGGCGTGAACGAAGATTGGGCAATGTACATTGAAGTATCCCCTCTTCGACCGACCAGGGAATACCGCTAATTAAGTAGTGGATATACCAAGGGAGATGCCAGGCGTTGGGCTCGGAAAAGGCTAGATGTCCACCCGGCAATAAACTTTTTTGGAAGATAGGTAAATACTCTGGTATTGGGATATGATGCAAAACGTCTGCACCGACTATTCCGTGGGCTACAGGGCGATTAGGTAGTTCTGATGAGAGAGTAAGCTTGCCCCAGGATGGTTGACGATATTTTTTATAATATTTGGAGAGGTCGATAAGAGATTTGGGTGAAATATCCACAGCTAGAACATTGAAGCCAAGTTTTAGAAAAAAAATGCTAACTCTTCCAGATCCGGCTCCGAAATCAATTAGAGAAGATTTTGGGGAGAGATTAAGCGCATGATAAAGTTGGTTCAATTCTAGTTGTTGAAAAAAAGGAGGATTTATAAGATTGGTTTGATCAAATCGGTGTTTACTTAGGTCGAAATATTCACGTTGACATTGGTCTTTCATAGTAACAGCTGACAGTTTACCAGTTTAATAAAATCTGTGGAGGTGGTATTTTTAGAAGATGCCGTGGAATAAAAATGTCTCATTTTGGATACTAGGAGGAATTTCGCGATTGACGCGAAATTTTCCGGGGTTAAAAAAGGATGTTGTTGTCCATAAAATTGGTAACCAGGCGAAGTTTAAGATACGGGCGAATACGTCTGACAGACTAATAATTTCGGAGGTGTGGGAACTGCGGGAGTATAACGACAGTTCCGATCTGGCCATTAAGCCCGATTATAATGTGGTCGTGATCGGCGCTCAAATCGGGGTGTACACGACCCTGGCTGCCCAAAAAGCATACCGCGGAAAGGTTTATTCGTACGAACCGTTTCCTGAAAGTTTTGCATTACTTAAAGAAAACGTAGCATTTAACGGATTAAAGAACGTTCGTGCCTTTAATGTCGCAGTTTCAGACTCGATTAAAAAAAAGATTTTGTACGTGAGCTCTTCTAATACCGGCGCGCATTCTCTGTTTCCAGACAACACAAAAAGAAAGCTAGAGGTGAAGACAACTACTCTTGCGAAAGTAATATCTGATAATAAATTGAAACAGATCGACTTGTTAAAAATGGACGTAGAGGGTTGTGAATATGAAATATTTTTAAACGCATCGGACAAGACGTTAAAAAAGATACGGAGGATAATTATGGAATATCATAATCATATTGTTCCGGGGATGAAACATACTATGATTATGAAAAGATTGAACAAGGCGGGGTTTGAGGTGAAGGACAAAGGGTATTTCATGCAAAGAGAGCTATTGAAAACTGGATTCATTGAAGCCATTAAACGGTGAGGTCTTTTTGAAAATAATAACTTTAGGATGATCAATCACTGTAAAGGTTTCGTCGGCATAGTCATCAACAAAACTTATTCCAGGTAGTGGGCAGTCTTGAATAGATTTTGCGATTTTGCCATAAATGATGTTGGATGGAGCAAGACATATATTTAAACCCGGAATGGGCAAGTTGGGACGAGAGGTAAACTGCGCCACTGGGGTAAAACCAAGCGAGCCGTCGAAAAGTGACTGATAATACTTGGTAGTCTGGGGAAAACGTTCGGGTAGAGTCATAATGGAGCCATAAAGTCGGTTGCTGGAGAGAACTATGTAATCTACTTGAGCTAACTTTTGGTTCATATCTATCCATTTTTGAGGAGTATCCGGGCCATACAAAGGAAATTCGACTCCTATATAAGGGGGAAAATGATAACCCAGTGGCAAACAATCGTCCCAATGTTCGCAGGCGAGAGAACTACCGGAGGGAATGTTTTTGAGCATCCACTCGGAAGCAACGACCCGGGAATGGGGACGGGAGTAAATAGAAATAAAAGCCAACGGCCATACAAGTACAAGTGTAATAACAACTGAAAACAGAAATTTATTTATTTTGAATATCTGGTATAGAAATATACCATTGGCAATAGCTAAAAACGGATAAACAGGATATGTATATCTCATGGCTTGTGCAAATTGAAGGCTTTGATATATAAAAAACGGAATCGTCCATCCTATGGCGAGAAGGACAAACGGATGGCGGTGAAAACGTATGAGAGCATAAGATAGGGCTGCGAGGGCGATGACACCCAAAGGTAGCCCAAATCCCAAATATAATAGGTTATTAAGTGAATAAACTCCCGGCTGGGCATGGAACC
This sequence comes from Microgenomates group bacterium Gr01-1014_16, assembly GCA_007376345.1. Lineage (GTDB taxonomy): Bacteria > Patescibacteriota > Microgenomatia > CAZETR01 > Amesbacteraceae > VMGA01. The sequence continues at coordinate 14,439 of VMGA01000022.1, forward strand.
ATTGAGTGGCGGGAGGGAAACCTATGTTTGGCTGACTAATTGCGTTGAGATCTCGCCAGTTGGTCAATAGTTTCTGGTTTAGGACAAACCCATCAAACATATACGGATAGGCAAGCCGGACAGTTAAGACAGCAAATAGCAAAAAACAAATAGCAAATAGCAAAGTCTGACGACGGGAGTGAGAGAAGAAATGAATGACAAAGCCGATTAAGATTACGGGTGCAAATAAAACAACGGAAATTTTTGAGGCGACTGCGAGACCAAAAGCAATACCCAAAAAAGGGCTGCGCATGATAAGCAAGTAGAAACTAAGAACAAGAAAGAAGACCAGAGGCGTGTCGACGGCGAAGAAGTGGGAGAGTTGGATGGGGAGGACGCTGATGGCGTAAACAAACATAGCCAGCAAGGCCGCGGAAGTTGACTTGAATAAGCGGCGGGAGATGAGAAAAACTAAGACTACTGTCCCCAGATCCAGAATTCCGGAAACGGCTCTGCCGACTAATGTAAGACCGTTGTAATCACCCATTTTTAATGCTTCGGCGATGAATTTGACTAAAATTACAGGGAATGTGCCGTAGACGTAAAATCCGTAACCAATGTTGTGAGGATTTAGGGTTGAATTTGAAGTGTCTAAATATTGGATGGCGTTAGCTGGCCATTTCATGGCAGTGGCCACCATGGTCAAGAAGCG
>VMGA01000066.1 GCA_007376345.1 Microgenomates group bacterium Gr01-1014_16
AAAAGTTGTTGGGTATTGGCCACTTTGGACAACTTGAGGATTTTCACAAGCATAATTTTCGTTGTATCCTTCTTCTTTAAGCGCGTAGCCGTCTTCGCCGCCAAAGCCAAAAACTACGGAGGAGATACATGATTTCCATTTATTGACTGCCATAAATTAATAACTTTCGACAAAACGGGTTCGGTCTAAATAAACCAGTTTTGGACTGTCTAGGACTTCGATGGTTTCGTCGAAGGTGGCGAAAACGTTGTCCAGAGCCCGATACTGTTTTTCGGTCATCCAGATGTTTTCACCTTCGGGGACTTTGGCTTTGAGCTCACCTTTGGTATTTTCTATTTTGTAGACCCAAAAATATTTATCCTCTAAGAGCTGGCCGTCTTTGTGGAAATAATGATAGTGGACGATGCCCTTGTGAATGAAATCCCCGGCCAGGCTCGTTTCTTCCAGAAATTCCCGCCGGGCGGCATCAAGGGGAGTTTCGCCCCAACGGATTTTACCGGAATGGGAACCGTACCAGCCGTAAAACGGCTCTTTCAACCGGCGGTGGACGAGATATTCAGCAACTTCATCTTTGATTCTAACGGCGTGGAGCGCGACTGCCAGCTTGGCTTGGCGTTCCAGCTGGAGAGAATCGGTGTCCATGCGGTTGGCAAATTCTTTACCTCTGGTGGTGAGTGAGTATTTGCCCGCGGATTTGGTAATCAAACCTTCCTGAATAAGACGGTTTACGTGGAAAGTGAAGTGGTCATTGGTAACGTCGACAGTTTTCAGATCCCGAAACCTCGCGTTTGGCTTGAATAATAACTCACGCAGGATCGAGATCTGAAAGTCATGAATTTTGAGTTCCATGGGGCGTATTATTTGCCGAAGGGGGGTGATTGTCTAGTGAAGTCGAGTTTACTAAAGGTCTTTGAGGACGTAATAGGTGGATTTGGCTTTGGCCCGACGTTCGATAAGGCCCAGAGAGATGAGCTTTTTAAAATCAAGAGCCCGGGTGGCTTTGGCCCGGCGGGTGAGTTTGGCATAGTCACGATCCGTAATAAAGCCATTCTCTTGAATAAAGGTCAAAATTTGCTGATCGTGACTGCGAAGCCGCTCACTGGGGTTTTGGGCCATGGGAAGATTTTTTTGGATCCGTAGCAACTCGTCTATTATCCCTTCTGTGAAATACTCCAGCCAGGAGGTGAAATCTATATGGCTGACAATTTCATAATAGTTGCCGAGTTCGCCGACCATTTGGAAATAGCGAGTGACGTTTTGGTTGTAATAATTTTCAAAACTGAAAAGTTTAAAAGTATTAAGCCCCATCTGGGCCAAGAGAACTTTGGTAGCCAGACGGGTGGTGCGGCCGTTGCCGTCCATGAAAGGATGGATCAGGACTAGTTGCTTGTGAAAGATGCCGGCAAGAATGAGGGGATCAATGGTTTGATGGTTTGCGGCAACAAACTCTACTAATTGGGGGGTGAGGGTTTTCACTTCTGAAGCATCCGGGGGCATATAAATTGTCCGTCCGGTGCGGGGGTCATTGACAATGACCGGTTTTTGGCGCAATCTGCCTACTTCGAAATCGGGAAGAAGATCCTGCATAACAAGTTTGTGAATGTCTAATATAAGATCCAGGGAAAGCGGGGTTGGGGGTGATGCCAATTTTTCATTAAGATGCAGGAGGGCGGTGTTGTAGTTGAGGACTTCTTTTTCGCTGTCCCGAACGTGGGCCGGGGTTGACTTGAGAATCTTTTTGACTTCGGTGAGGGGAAGAGGATTGCCTTCAATGCTGGTGGACGCGTGGGAAGAGACGGCTCGGGCAGTTTTTTCCAGCTCCGCCAGAACCACGTGCGAAAAGCGCAGGTTATTCAATTGGGTAACCAGGGAGCTGATACGCTTGATGTTGGCTAAAAGAAGGTTGGTGATAGTATATTTGGGCTGAAACACTTTAGACGAATTTTAGACGATTTCTAGACGAATGTAAAGATACCCATTCCGAGAATTAGATAATTACAATACTACCTAGTATGGTAATTAGCTCTAGGGTTAAGTAGTCGCTAGCGTTTTAGATTGCAGTAATTATCGGAACAAATTGCTTCTGTAACGAAATTGTCTGGTGGGCATAGTCCAATTCTTGAACACACTGATTGATCGTTAAAAGATTGCCATTCTGGCTTAGAAAAATAAAGGCTTTCGTATTTTTTGTTAATGGCTTTTTTGCTAGCGCCGCAACAATGATTGTAGGGAACTACTAAACAATCCGAATCTTTTACACACTTAACGATGTCCTCTTCTTTAACATCGTTTGTGGTAGGGGCCGGTTCTTGGGCAGTTTTTGGAACAAAATGGATATATAAGTAGACGGAAGAGACGATTAAGATTCCCAAAAATATAATGGTTAATTTAGACATTGCTTGATTCTTGATAAAAGTATAATACATTTATGATCGATTCGCATTGTCATTTGTATGAACTAGACGAGAGTGAGTGGGTAAATTCGGGACTAGAAGCGATGATTTGCGCGGGGGCGGATGTGGAGAGCAGCAGGATGGCAATAAAATTGGCCAATAAATATGATTGTGTGTGGGCTACCGTAGGTATGCATCCTGAATCAGGA
>VMGA01000067.1 GCA_007376345.1 Microgenomates group bacterium Gr01-1014_16
AACAACCGCCCTCGCCCGCCAAAATCCAGCAGGCAAAAATTGGAGGGGAGTTTGAGGGGAGGAAAATTTTTGTCTGCTGGCAGTCCCGCGAAGCGGGACTTGGGGTGGGAAGCGGCTCCGCCTGCGCGTCAGCGCAGAGCAAAGCCCGCAAAAATTTCATTCCTTAATAAAAAATCTTTTGTGCGCGCCCCCCAAATAAAAAAGAGAAATTTTTGCGGGCTTTGGTAGCGACGCGTTAGCGGCGCGGCGGAGCCACTGGGTGGGGTGCCGCGCGGAGCGCGGCACTATTCAGCCGCCTGAATTTTTGATAAAGTAGGTACGAGTGGAGTTGTATAAACACATTACTACCAAAAAAACACGGAATCCCGTGTTTTTTAGTGGTAATGTCTTTATACAACTCCGCTGGAACCTATTTTAGCGAAAAATCCTGAAAAATCCAACTCGCTCAGTATTTACAAACTACTTTACAAATTTTCCGTAAACCCAACCGTTTTGGCTATTCGGCAGAATAATTCTAAACCATCCATTTTCTTCCTCAATTTTCTCTAAAACATCGTTTCGTTGGACCGTGGTGATCACTTTGGTGTTAATTCCCGGGCCACTTCTTACATTTAAAACCCAGGCCGTAACGATTATTTTCTGGCGGAGAGTTGAGACAACAGGGACTGCGACAGGGGCAGTGTATTGTTTAAAGATCCAGCCTATTTGGCCGTTGGATAATTCAACTTTGACCCAGCCATTCTTTTCTTCAAGCTTATTTAGTACCTCTCCTTGTCGCACTAATCCTATTTTTGACGCACTTAAAGCCGCGTCTTGACGGACATTCAGGGCGTTTACCTGAACTTGGATATTATCGACAGTACCCACTGTCCTGTCTGGACTGGCGATTATCGGAGACAGAAGATCGTCAAAAATAAAAAGTTTAAAACTGGCAAAGGTTGGGCTAGCTACTATCCCGACATCGAAAACGCCACGGGTGGTAGGAGTTCCAGAAATAAGGCCAGTTCCAGTGTCCACCGACAGTCCGGGTGGCAGATTGTCAGCGTCAAAGCTGGTTGAACTGTTGGTGGCGGTAATTTGATACGAGAAGGGGCTCCCTACCGTTGCGATGGCAGAAGCGGGACTGGTGATTATCAGTACCGGCGGATCTTTGATAAAAAAGAGTACTTTGATGATGCTTGCCCCGTTGCTGTTGGTAGCTTTTAAGAAAACAGAAATATTTTCGTTTCGAGTGGGAGTTCCGGAAATAAGACCAGTTTTAGTATCAATCGAAAAACCAAACTGTTTCTCAAATTCAGGATTTCTATGCTCAAAGTCAATATCAAAAGCAGCATCAAAACTGGTCGGGTTGTTAGTGGCCGTAATTTGGTAAGAGAACGGCTTTCCTGCGGTTCCCGAGGCGGCAGCGGGGCTCGTGATTATCGGGATAAGTGGATTGCTCAATAAAGACAATGATAGTGCTGCTGAAGCGACAGTTCCATTTCCAGCGGCGGCTTCTAGATTAATAGTGAAATCACCAAAAGTCATGGGGATTCCGGAGATAAGCCCCGTTTTCTGATTGAGCGACAAACCAGCTGGCAGCGGCAAGGGAAAGGCATTGAAGCTAATGGGACTGTTGTTGGCGATAATTTGATAATTGAAAGGAATTCCCAACGTCCCTGTTGCGGCGTTAGGGCTCGTGATACTCGGCGTAGATACCACGACCGTGAGTGAAGCAGTTACAGTTCCTACACTGTTGGTAGCCGTAAGTGTATAGGTGGTGGTAACTTTGGGAGAAACCAGAATGTTTGAACCAGCAGTGACAGTACCTATCCCATTGTTAATTGAGATGATGGGGAAAGGTGTGCCGGTAACTTTAAATATTAAAGTTGTGGATTGCCCTGGAGTAATAGCGGCGTTGATGCCATTACTATTGTTATGGAAAAAAGAAATAATAACTGGGGCATCGGTGGCAGTTGCAAATGATTGAGTTGTCGCAGTTATAGTGTTGGATTGAGCTGACTCATTCCCGGCGGCATCAAAAGCAGAAACTCTATAAGAATAAGTACGACCAGGAGAAACAAAACTATCGCTGTAAGAAGTGGGAAAACCGGTATTCGTAAAGGCCTCGCCAATTTGAACATTGTCTCTAAAAATTTTATATTTCTCCACGCCTACATTATCTGTAGATGCACCCCATGATAGGTTGACGTTGAAAAGCCCAACCGAAGTAACGATGAGATTGGTTGGGGCAGTAGGAACTTGGGTATCAGGAATAGGAGTTGGCGGAGGCGTGACTGCCTTTACAATAATTACTCCGGACATGCCTACCCCACCGCTTCCTCCATGGAAGTTACAGTGATAAGGGTATGTCCCCGGGGTATTAAAAGTAAAAGAGAATGAGTCGTTAGTATTTAAGGTATCGGAATTTTGATTTTCAAATTGTTTTGTGTCGAAAGTCACTGTGTGGGGGTGGTTGCCAACCGATGTCCACCTGATAAGCGTTCCGGCATCGACAGTTAATGACGCCGGTGAAAAAATATCATCTTTAATATCTACCGTAGCAGCTGAAGTCTGACCTTGGGCTACGGGCAAGTTAAAAAAGGCTGTAAATAAAACTAATATGACGAGCACAGAAATTAAACCGAGATAAATTCTAATCATTGTCTTCATTATTATATCTATGTTTATCACAAGGATATCATATATAAATTTCAAAGGAAGTACGCGGAATCCTTCCTTGAACCCCTCTTCCGCCTCGCCCGAGCCGAAGCGAAGCCCCGCCGCCCGCGCGTTAAGCGCGGAGTCGAGCAGAAAAATTACCTTTTCCTTTTAGAAGAAAAAATGGCG
>VMGA01000068.1 GCA_007376345.1 Microgenomates group bacterium Gr01-1014_16
ATTGGAGGAATTTGTTTTGTTATGTTAGGATTGTATTTAGGGAAAGGAGTTAAAAGCAAATGAATAATGAATACGGTGTAGCCATAGCCGCTTTGGTATATTCGATAGGGTTTTTATTGGTGGTCTTTTATTTTGTCAGGGGAGCTGAAAAAGGAAGACGATGAACGGGTCGATTTTGGTATGGGTTCTTTTGGGGATAATGGGAGGGTTGGTTTATTTGATAGTTAGGGAGTTATCCAAAAAAAGATAGTATGGACTTGGCAGACGTCAACCAAAAGATGCAGAGGGCGGTGGAGTTTACCAGGGCTGATATTGCGGTGATTAGGACGGGGAGGGCGAATCCGGCGCTGGTTGAAAACGTGATGATAAACGCTTACGGTGGGACGGCGAGGCTGAAAGTGATGGAGCTGGGGACATTGAGCGTGCCGGAGGCGAACATGATTGTGATTACCCCGTATGACCAATCGATTGCCGGGGATATCCGCAGGGATTTGGAAGCGGCAAATCTGGGGGTGACGCCGGTACTGGACAACGGAATAATCCGGATCACTTTCCCGCCGCTGACGGAAGAAAGGCGGTTGGAATATGTCAAAATGCTGCATGTCAAGCTGGAGGACGGGCGGGTGAAAATCCGGCAGGTGAGGCACGAAAAAATGAGCGAGTTTAAGAGGTTGTTTGAAGATGGGACTTTGCCTGAAGACGACAGGTATAGTTTGGAAGAGGAATTGCAGAAAGTGACGGATAAGATGATGGAGGAGATTGAAAAACTGGGGAAGGTTAAACAGGAAGAGTTGATGAAGATATGACGAGTTTGCCAGATAAATGGATAGGGGGGCGTGTAACAACCACGAGATATCAAGAATTTTGGGAGAGGCAAGATATAAAATTTAGGAACTTTTGGATTGGGTTGATTGGAGCAGGAGCAGTTTTAGGTGGGGTGTTGTATTATCTGACAATAAAATAGTAAACTTGGGCGATGCCGACGGGGGTTGTGTTTTTTGCAGTTTTGTCTGTTCTGGTACTGGTTCATGAACTGGGGCATTTTTTGGCGGCTCGGTTTTTGGGTATAAAAGTTGAGGAGTTCGCGTTTGGGTTGCCGTTTACCAAGGCCATTTTTAAATTTAAAAGGGGGGAGACGCAGTATTCTATATATCCATTATTATTTGGTGGGTTTGTAAAGCTGTATGGTGAGGAATCTCAAGCTGAAGATAAAAAACGATCTTTTTGGAATCGAGGTCGAAAGCAGAGAATGATAGTGATTGCGGCGGGGGTAATTATGAATTTGGTGTTGGCGATGGCGGCGTTTGTTGGCTTGTACGCGTATGTGGGCGTGCCGATAAGGGTTGACGAGAGGGTGACTTTATCAAAGGATAAAAACGGGATGGTAATTGATCCTGGAAGTCCAGCTGAAAAAGCAGATTTAAGGGAGAATGACCAGATACTAGAGGTGGAAGGAAAAGTGATCGAGTCTGAAAAAGAAGCTTCGTCACTAATTAAGTCCTGGGCGGGAGTAGGGGTGAATTTGAAAATAAGAAGGGTGGAACCTGTATATTTGTTTGAGGGGATTTGGGAAAAACAAGCACGGGAGTTTGTGGTAACAGTTGTGCCTCGTGAGAATCCACCCGAGGGGCAAGGAGCCCTGGGAGTTAGATTGAGTTTATACCCGTATTTGATTACTGAAAAATGTGTAATGTCAGATGTTAGTTGTCATTTTGGAGCAGTTACAGCTGGGTTCAAGAGTACGGGAGTGTGGGTTGGCAAAGTGTTTGATGGATTGAGAGCGATTGGAAAGAGTCTGGCGGCTGGCCAGAAGCCCGAGGGGGTGTCCGGGCCGGTGGGAATATATGAATTGACCGATGTGGTCGCTCAGGGCGGATTTTGGCCGGTCTTGGAACTGGTGGCTATACTGTCTGTCAACCTGGCGGTATTTAATATTTTGCCGATACCGGCATTGGACGGAGGGCGGATGCTGTTTATCTGGATCGAGTGGGTGCGGAGAAAAAGGATGGATGCCAAGCTAGAGCAAAAAATCAATTCCTGGGGCATGGCTTTTCTGATCGGATTGTTGATTTTGATTACGCTTCAGGATGTGATAAGAGTGGGAAAGTGAGGGTAGTTCGTGTTCATGTTTTTTGACCCCGGTGGGGTGGGGCGAGAGACCGAAGAGAATACAAATGTTTAGGGATTAAGCAGTCGAAGTATTTCGCGAGTGTTCCAAAATGTTGAGAGAATTAAAGCTGAGGCATAGATGGCAAGATCACGGTCGTAAGTGGGCGATGGTATTTCTGGTTTGACAGATCTTCCATTAAAGTGACTTGCTACTCCCAGTGATAGACTCACAATCGCCGCGACGGGTTCGTCCCGTGAAGTAACAAGGAGAATGGAAAGGATTGCCATGTTGGCTGGAACCCAGAATTCGGCCAGGTTTTTTAGAATTTTTGCTCTCTGCTCGGGATTTGGCCACATACGGTCTATTTTAGCAGATTTTGGGCGGTTTTGAGCATAATCCGGAGGTTATGGATAGAGGCTAGGCGG
>VMGA01000023.1 GCA_007376345.1 Microgenomates group bacterium Gr01-1014_16
AAGCGGGTAGCCAGCGTACTTATGTGGACTTTCTATCTTCTTCACCGGCAGCCTAGAGAAAGTTAAACTCACCAACCGTTTTTTATTATTAAGCCCAAAATTTCATTCCCTCCGTCGTCGGCTTACAATCTTTAACGAGCGGCGTTTCCAGATTAATAAAAATTATATCCGCCTGTCTTAACTTCTCCGCCACCCCTGCCCACGGATACGTAAAATCACCGATCTCGACCATTTTGGCATTCACGCTTCTGGCCAAAAGCACATCCCCCGTCACCGCCAAGCTCACCGGAGCAACCGAATCAACTATTTCTCCCCCACCCAGAATCATAGCCAATAATGCTAGCAACCATTTCACTCCTTCAGTATATAATCAACCCGCCATGGATCTCAAAGACTTAAAAGTCAAAAAACGCGACGGGTCGATAGAACCCTACCAGCCGGACAAATTAGTCCGCATTGCTCTGGCCGCCGGCCTCACCCACCGCCAGGCCCTGACTCTGGGTACCCATATTTACGACTGGGCATTAACTCAAACTCAACCGATCCCCACCTCAATTGTCCGCGATCAGATAATTTCCGAACTCAAAGCCGTCCATCCCCCTGCCGCTAATCTCTATTTGTGGTACGAATCAACTAAACACCCCCCAAAATAATCACCACGTCAAATCCTCCCAAATCAGCCGTCCCGGGTTTCGCAGATACAGTGTACTTAGTTTCCAAATCAGCTCTTACGGCCCCCCAATACTCATCTTTAGCCACCGTCACTTCCGTCTGTTCGTAGTCATCCTTATCCGCGTTCCCCGTCACCACCTCTGGATACCCCAGGCTTTCCAAAAGTTCCTTTGCCTTGGCCGCCTCGCCCCTCACTCCGCTGCCGTTTAACACTTTCACTTTCAACTCCGATCTTTTAACTTCCACTGCCAATGTGGGCGTCACGCCGGGACTCTTAGTAGGTCCGGCCACCACAGCTGGCTTAACCACTGCTATCTCTTTCTTATTCCCCCAAATCACATATCCACCACCGCCCCCTACCGCAATCCCCAGAAGCAATCCGACAATCGCCCACACCCACGTCCACTTCCCATTCCCTCCCTCAACCTTAATCACCTCAACCGGCATTGTCACTTCCGGCACTCTCACTAACTCCTCCACTGTCGCCGCCGGTTCCTCCACCACCGCGTCCAACATCACCTTGGGCTTATCTGTCTTTTCCTCGGGCATTGTATCCATCATATAACTATTCTCAAGGCTTTCGCAACCCCCACCACCACGCCCCGGCTACAATCAGCCCGGCAGCGATTAACCCGATTACAACCGGCCACCACCCCCAACCGCTTTCCACCTGCATAAAACTTAATTTCTCTTCACCTTCCGGAAACACGCCCGTTACCCTTACTTTCTTCAAACTTTTAACTACTGCTTCATACAAATTTTTATTCGTGGCCACTAACCACTTTTTTCCCGGCCGCTTCACAATCAGCTTCCCCATTTTTTCCGGCTCTATCGGCACTTCCGCCCAAAAAGCCGTTTCATCCTCCTTTTCCCCCACCTCCTTATCAAAAATCAGATCCTTGCTCAATTTAATCGTCACCCGGCCCTTCACTCCCGCTTTTTTCCAAAACTCCCCCGCCTCTTCCTCCCATCTAACTTTATCCAATATTTCCTGGTTTCTCACCAGATCCTGTCCCCATCGCCACGATTTATCCTCGACTTCCAACCCGCCCGCCGACAACTTAATTATCCACTTCATTCATCCATTGTATACCACCCCTATCTCGAAGAGAAAATATTTGTCGTACCCTGCGTTCCGCACGCCCGGATGGTCACAATTCCATTGCTGTCCACCTTTATACTGTATCCCGTAGCTTGTGCCGATAATGTAGCAGCCGCATCGTACAGCGGGTCAGTCGGCATACTCGCCAAATACGCCCCCAAATTCCTGCCGTTAGCCATCAGATTTGCGCACGTCGCATCTGTCACCGTGCACCCCCCCGTCGAAATCGTACACCCCGTCGCCGCCACACCTAACTGCCTTTCCACGTTCGTCGGCGGCCAGGACACCGGAGTATTCCCCTTATTATCCACAATCGACGTGTGAATAGCGGACAGGATTGAACCCACGTCATTCGCCCTTCTGGCATCATTCGCGTCTTTTAGCCTTTGCGCCGGGTTCAACGCCACAAATACCGTCACCGCCAGTGCCGAAAGAATGGCCACCACCATTAACAACTCAATTAGTGTAAATCCCCTTTTCACTATATCCAGACTAGTCCTTCTTCAAATCCCTTGTCAAGTCCTAAAATTTATTTTAACAAAACGGTTCACACGGCGTCGGGGTCGGCAAAGGCTCTTCCTCCCACCGCAAAATAGTAATTGCCGCCCCCCGGGTAAACACCACTCGGATCTTCCGGTTATACTCCGTCCCCGAAAAAGACACCGTAATATCCCAATTCGTCGGCCCCCCTAACGTATACGAAATAGTACACGTCCCCTCCGGCCGACCAATGCTCGTCCCGCTGTATGTCCCGCTGTCGTGGATTTTTTGCAGCACATCCTCCACGCACCCCTCCACATTGGCCAAATTCTCCTCTCCCTTGAGTAGTGCCAGTGCCGCCTGCCCTTCCCCCACGGACAGCAGCACCGTCGTCGTAACTACAGCCACGATAACAGCAGAAATTATTAATACCGTAGTTGTAGCAACAAATCCATGTTTCATATTTTTTACCTCACCTCTTCCGTTCCCCTCTCCTAAATTTAGGAGAGGGGTTAGGGGTGAGGTATTTTTAAATGCTGCGGATTTCCGCACTAGATTCAAGTGTCACCGTCTGCAGATACTCCTGCCTCCCTTGTCCCGTCGACGAAATTATAGTAAACCTGATTTGCACCTGTTTAGTCACCGCGCTGGTAAAATCGGTAAACACCAAATCAGTCACCATCGTATCCGCCGAGTTTATATTTACCGCATTCAAGCGGATATTCCCCCCAAGCAGATCAATTGTTGTTGTAGACAAATCTTGTTCAGTAATTGTCATTGAGATCAAACTAGCAATAGAAATACTTTTCGCGTTTCTCACCTTACTTTTAATCTTCTCCATAATAAATCTGGCACTGCTGTCCACCTCCTGATCCACCGCGCTCCTCGCCCCCCCCTCGATCACCTCCCAGGCAAACGGCACCAGCGACGAAAATATCGTCCCCACAATCGCCAGGTATAAAAGTAACTCGATAAACGTAAACCCTTTTTTCATAACCTCCAATACGCAAAACTAAACGGTTGGGCCGTCGCCCGACCGAGTGTCAACTCCATTGCCGCCCCGCCGTCCGCGTTAGTCCACGTAAACGCCGGTGTCGCATCCATTACCAGCCTCTTAGCAAATAAATCGGTGGCGTTGTCAGACAACCCAAACATTAGTCTGTCTTTATTCAGAGGATCCATTTGCACATCGTACCAGCTTTGCGGATTGGCAAAAATCGGCGTCGGCACCCAGTCAGTTTGAGTGGTACACGTCGCCCCCGTCGTACACACCACCCAGCCCACGTTTGTCGCCGTCGAATCGTTATACACTACAATCTTTCTCGTAGTCGCACCGCTAATCAACCACGCCGTCCGCACCAGTTTTGTTCCTGCCGCCGCCACCCGCGTCGACGTGTCATGGTTCGCCTTTCCCGTCCAAACACTGCCCGACCAGTAAGCAATAGACAAATCCGCCGCGCTGTTATCCAATGCCGCTGTCAATAACTCATTGGTATTTGGATTTGCTGAAATGTCTATGTTCGTTGCTGGATCCGCCACAGTCGGGATCACAGCCACCGCCGACCAGGATGTAGTATACCTTGCGTAACGAATACAATTTGTCGTCGCAATCGTCGTCCCCGCCGTACAAGTGGTCGCCTGGAATAGACCCCACACAATCATCAAGTTTCCCGAAGTAGATTCAAACGCCAAATCAAAAGATTCTACGTCCTGGGCCGCCGTTGCGAACTCCAAACTTGTTTCCAAAGCCGCCGCCGGTTCGGCAATCGTCCATCCGGAACCGGTCCAAATCGTCGCCGATAAATCAGAGGCCGCATCCGCCCAAGCCAAAGCAATATTATTAGAACCGGATGCCACACTCCCCCCCAATCTCACCCACTGCACAATTCCGGCCGTGCGCACAGCATCTATGTTCGTTGCCGCCGCCCAATTAGCCGATCCGCAGCCCGTAGACCCCAGCTTCGTCCTATATGCCATCTCATTAGTAGTCGCCGCATTTGTAGAATAAGCAACTACTACATCTCCGGATGTCGTTTCATAAGCTATATCGAACCGCCGCGTCGTCCCGGTTCCTCCAATAGTAGCTGACCAATCCGCGCTCCACGTACTGCCGTCAAAACACAGCACTCGCAGCGTTCCCACATTATCCCCATAAGCCACAATCGCCTCCCGTTTGGTAGGCGACGTTCGGGTGACCACGTTTCTGGCAATGGCCCCAGCCAACGCTGTCGACGTCTCCGTCCCAAACGTATTACTACTATTCGTATACAATCTATACCTGGGTTCGTTCGTCGGCGCCGTTATCCCATCCCCATACGCCAAAAGTGCGTTATCGCTGGCTCCAATCGCCGCTCTCCAATTTGTCATGTAAGTGGAAACTGATAAATCCTGCGGCCGGGCCGCCGTAAAATTCCAACTTACTCCGCTGGTAACTTTTTTCGTGTTCGGATCCGGTGTCCCGGTCAAAACGATATTTCCACTGCCGTCCCTGTTTACATCGGCCACCGAAATCACCCGGGTATATCTCCCACTATCGGTCGAATTGCTCGTCCCCGAAAAACTCCACACCCCGCCCGCGCTGCGCGCCACTCCCAAAGACGGCGTCGGCAATAAATTGGCAAAACCCTGGTTTTTTATCGACCTAGCCGCCTCCAACCCTTCGGACAAATATCCCATTGCCGCCGTCTGCTCGGCCGCTCTCCGGTTAGTGTCCCCGCTAGAAATCACAGCCACAATCGCCCCCGTGGCAAACGTCACGAATAAAGCAGCCGCAAGTAGCACCTCTATTACCAAATAACCTTTCCTCATCTGCTCACCCTCCCTTGTGAATTAACTGTCACTGCTTTAGTCGTCCCCTGACTGCCGGTTATAGTTATCGTCGGCGTGCTCCCCGGTAATCCGCTAATCCTGGCAAAATTCACATCAAAACTCGTCACCGTCAAACTGGTATTTATATCAAATTTCTCATCCAATGCCGCGTTACGTCCGGCATAATTCGCCCCCTGATACAACGTCAGCAAGTTGGACCCGTAATTCACTCCCCATCCATTCGTCCCGCTCTTCCGGCTCTCCATGGCATAAAATTGGGCCTTGCGCAGCGATTGCACAATTTGGTCAGTAGTGTTTGCCGCCGCATTCTGTCCCAAAAACCGCGAGTACATCGGCCCGGATAATACCAACACGGATAGCACTATAGCCATGACTAATAGCAGTTCAACTAATGTAAAAGCTCTCTTCATATTAGTTCCCCTCTCCGGAAAATACCCCTTCCTTTTGGTTTCCCTCCCCTAAATTAGGGGAGGGATTAAAGGGTGAGGTATTATTCGGGCCAGGGGTGAGGTATTGGGTAACTCATCTTTTAATGGATCCGGTAAACTCATAAATCGGCGAAATAATTGCCATGGCCATAAACGCCACCCCCACGGCGATAACCAACAGCAGCGCCGGTTCCAAAATCGTCCCCATGTTTTTGGTTACATCATCCACCTCCTCCTCGTAAAACCCGCCCAAATACAGCAGTGTCTCATCCAATTTTCCCGTCCGCTCCCCCACCCCGATCATCCGCGAGGCCAGTAGTGGAAAATATTTATAAGATCCCGAAACCAATTCTTTCTCCAGCGATTTACCCTGATCCACGGCCTTTCCCACTTTTTCAAAATATTTGCGAAATACCGTGTTTCCCGCCGCTTTTTTGGCCGTCTCCAGGCATACCGCTACCGGCAATCCGGCCTTGAGCATCAGTCCCATGTTCCGGCAAAACCCTGCCACCTGGATATTTTGTGCCAGTCTCCCCCACACCGGAATTGTCAAAACTATCCGATCCCACACCGGCTTGCCAATCGGGCTTTTGGCCCACAACCACCCCCCCACTCCCGCGGCAACTGCCGCACCCACCACCCACAACCCGTAGTCCTTCATAAACTGGGCCACAATTAAAAGTATCTGTGTCGACAGCGGCAACTTCACCCCCAGGCTCTTAAACAGAGTTACCAGTTTTGGCAGCACGAACAGCCCAATCCATCCCCCCACTCCCAGCGCCGCCGTCACAATCAGCATCGGGTACAGCATCGCCCCCTTTACCCGCCTCTGAAATTCATATGTCTTGCCCATCTCGGCCGCCAGATATTCCAAGTTCTCCTCCAGTTTTCCCGATTCCTCCCCCACGCTCACAATGCTTAAATACAAACTGTCAAACACTCTCGGATGATGTTCCAATGATTTAGTCAGTGTCTGCCCATTTTTGATTCTCGCCCCCACATCAGCCAACACCTTCCTCATCACCGGGTTTGCCGACTGATTCTCCAAAACCGCCAGAGTCTCGGAAATCGGTATCCCGGCCTTCAGCATCACTGCAATCCGCCTGGTAAACAGCATCTTATCCGCAAACGACACCCCGCCGATTATCATTACTCCACTCTACCTTATTCCCTCGTCGCTCTCAATACTTCCTCTATAGTCGTTATCCCCTCCCTCACTTTGTCCAGCCCGTCCTCCATCATCGTCTTCATTCCCTCATTCACTGCCTGCTTTTTTATCTGCCCCGCGTCCGCCCGGTTCATTATCAACTCTTTTATTTTCTCCGACACTTCCAACACTTCAAATATTCCCACCCGTCCGGCATACCCCGTCTGCCGGCACACCGCGCATCCCTTCCCCTCATACACCCTCGCAATGTTCATCGGTATTGAATCTTGAATCTTGAATCTTGAATCTTTTGCCTCCCTTGATACCCGGCATTTCTCGCAGATTTTGCGCACCAGCCGCTGCCCCAGTATCACATTCACCGTCGATGCCACCAAAAACGGCTCGATCTTCATATCAATCAGCCGCGGCAGCGTCGTGGCCGCGTCATTGGTATGCAATGTAGATAGTACCAGATGCCCGGTCATGGCCGAGTTCACCGCGATGTCCGCCGTCTCCCCATCCCGGATTTCCCCCACAAAAATAATGTTGGGGTCCTGCCGCAATATCGCCCGCAGCCCCGAGGCAAAAGTTAAATTGGTCTTGGGATTCGCCTGGATCTGGTTCACCCCCTCCATGTCATATTCCACCGGATCTTCAATCGTGGCAATATTCACGTTCCTCTGGTTTAAAATTTTCAAAATCGCGTAAATCGTCGTCGTCTTCCCCGACCCCGTCGGCCCGGTGGACAGCACCATCCCAAATGGCTTGGTAAACCCGGCCTTCACCTTTTCCAAATCGGTCTCGCTCATCCCCAAATCAGCTAGTCCAAACTGCCGGGACTTGGCGGACAACAGGCGCATTACCACCTTTTCTCCATGAATAATCGGCACTACCGATACCCTGATATCCAGCTCTTCTCCCGGTACCACTGCCCGCATCTTTCCGTCCTGCGCGGACAGCCGCTCATCGGTCCGCAATTTGGCCGCCACTTTGATCTTGGTTACCACCTGGTCGTGCATATTTTTAGGCAGTTTCAACACATCCCGCAGTATCCCGTCCACCCGAAACCGCACCGCTGCCTCCTCCCGCTCCGGCTCAATATGGATATCCGACGCCCGGTTACCGTACGCGTATTCAATCAGCAAATCCACCATTTTGGCCACCGGCGCCTCCCAATCCGCCTCGCTTTTGGCCAGCTTTACTTGCTTGTCTAACATCTGGTCAAATGTCTCCTGCAAATCCCGCTTGTACCAAGCCAGCGCCTGCTCCAGGTCCCGCGGTGTGGCGTAATACACCTCTACCTTTTCCCCCGTTTTTTTGGCCACAAACTCCGCCAGCTCCCGGTTTTTTGGGTCATTCATCGCCAGCTTAATAGCCTCCTTATCCGCCGCGAACACTACCGCCCGCTGCGCCCGGGCGACCACCTCCGGCACGATCCGCAGTATTTCCTCGCCCGGCTGTTCCACCCCAGTCAGGCGAACCAGTGGTACTCCGGCCAAATCCGCCCCGATCTTTCCCAAATTTTCATCAGTCACCAGATCCTCTTCCACCAGTTTCTCCCCCAATTTCCCCTCCCCCGCTTCTTTCGTGGCCGATTCCAAATCCTCTTTTGCCACCACCCCCAACTCCAAAACTGCCTGGTACAGCTGCTCATTGGTAAACGGAACACTCATATGGCTTCTTCGATTTTACGCACCAGCTCGTCAATGGACAAGTCCGCCTTGACTACATATCCCACAGCTCCCAGCTCCCGGCTCCTATCTATGTCTTCTTTTTGCCCCAGGTTCGAGGCTACCAGTACCGGGATCTTGGCCCAGGCCGGATTTTTTTTCAGCTCAACTAGGACCGCGAATCCGTCCATCCGCGGCATAACCAGATCCAAAAGTATCGCGTCCGGGACAAATTCACCCAGTATTTCCAGTGCCTCCGCTCCGTCTCCTGCCACTCGCACCTCCCAGCCCAATTTTCCCAGCTTTGCCTTGTATGCCGCCGCCAAAAACTTGTCATCTTCGGCTACTAATATCTTTTTCATAACCGACTCTCTTCGATGATCTCCCGCATTGTTTCCACCACTTTCTCCAATTTATAATCTGATTTCACCATATAACTCTTGGCCCCCAGCGCCAGCATCCGGTGGGCTTTCTCCGGGCTGGCCGAATTGGTGACCACGACCACCGGAATCCCCGCCCACGCCGGGTTCTTTTTCAGCTCCTCCATAAACTCCAGCCCGTCTATGTCTTTGAGGTAATAATCCAGCCAAATCCCGTCCGGCAATCTTGGCAAAGTTCCCAGATACTCCAGCGCCTGCTTCCCCGAAACGCACGTCACCGTTGTCATCCCCGCCAGCTCCAGCTTCTTGGCAATCGCTTGTAGTAGCAGCGTCTCATCCTCAACTACCAGTACCACCGGTTTTCCTTCATCCATTACTTCACCATATCATATTCCTAAGTCAATGTCACCTCGCCCTTTTTGGCCTTCATGCCCGAAAGCGGCAGCGTAAACCAGAAAGCCGTTCCTTTCCCCTCCTCGGATTCAAACCACACCCGTCCCCCACTCGACTCCACAATTGCCTTAACCAGATACAGCCCCAGCCCCGTCCCATCGGTTTCCAGCTTGACGATATTCTCTCCCCGGTAAAACTTTTGGAATACCCGGGTCTGCTCCCGCTTGGGGATGCCGTACCCGGTATCGCTCACCTGTGACAATACCTCGCTGCCCTTGATCGAAATCAAAACCACAATCCGAGCTCTCACCGGGCTATACTTGATCGAATTGGACAGCAGGTTCATGTACACTTGCCGCACCATCTTCGGATCCACGTTGATTTTGGGAATATTGGGCGCCACTGAAACCACCAGCTCCAGGTTTTTGTCCGCAATCTTCTTTTGCAGCTCGGACACCGTCTCTTTCACCAGTTGTTCCAAATCCGTGGGCACCGGATCCACTATGATCCTCCCCGACTCGATCCGGGAAATATTCAGTAGGCCATTCACTAGTTCAATCATCCGCTCGTTCGACTGGGCCACATTCTCCACAAACTGCCTCTGCTCATTTGTCAACTGCCCCGCGTCCCCGGCTAAAAGCATCTCGGAAAACCACTTGATAGATGACAAAGGGGTCCGCAGCTGGTGCGAAGCCAGCGACACAAACTCGCTCTTCGCCCGATCTACATATTTCTCCCGGGTAATATCCCGAAACACCGCAATCACTCCAATCACTTTGCCTGCAAAGATGATTGGAGCCGCCGTCGTCCCCACCGGGAACCTTTTCCCGTCCCTCCGCACATAATAATATTTGTCATTAGTTATCGTCTTGCCGCTGGACAATACCCGTATCGTCGCCCGCTGCTCCGCAGCAATTCTCTTGCCTTCTTCCGTTTCCAAAACAGCCACGTCATCCCATTTTTTCCCCATTACCTCTGCCTGTTTCCAACCCAATAGACTCTCGGACATCGGGTTCATCCGCACAATATCTCCATGGGTATCAATCACTACCAGCCCCTCCCCCAAGCTCCCCAACATCGCCTCGTCCCTGGCCCGTTCCCTCTCCGTTTCCGCCAGCCTTTCCCGCAACAATCTACCCGTCTTCCACAGCTGCCACCTCACCAGCGCGAGAACCACCACCAAAAAGAAAATTCCCGCTGCCAACACCCCCGCCCAATCCAT
>VMGA01000002.1 GCA_007376345.1 Microgenomates group bacterium Gr01-1014_16
ATCAACAAAACCAGGATTCTGGCCAAGCGAAGCTTGAATTCGGTTCCCAAGTGCCACGCCACTGAGTCGCAACGAAGGGGCGTGGGTATCTACTTTTTCCCGGACCAAACTGACGCCGCAAGTTTTTTACAGAGGCGATATTTTCGACGTTTGCTGTTGCCTTTGCCTGACGAAAACCCACACTTTTTGCTAATCCAAGCAACAATAGTCCAACCTCAGCAGCAATTCCTTGATGCCAAAGATGTGGCTCCCCGATCACTATCCCACGGTTGAATGTCAGTGCGTTGTAGTCAATTCCGTTTAGAGATGCTAATCCTATGGCTCCATAATTCAGGTTCGGACGCCTATAAGCGTCATTTTTATTATCTATAATTTGAAAATAGGCGTGATGAGGACTTTTGGACATAAAGGCAACAAAGTCTTGATATGTTTCTGTTCTACCGGAATCGGTTGTCCAGGGAGTGTTTGGGTGCAAAAATCGCCTGACATGTGGGTTTTCCAACCACCTGCGGCACCGATCAATAATAATGGGGGTGTTTATGAATGGCATAAGCACTACCCGGCTTTCTGGTTCCTTAACAATCCTGTGTTTAAGTTTAGTTATAATTAACGCTTGGTGTACCCATTGAGAGTGGGATTCTGATTCTTGGTATAAAGCCGCCATGTGGAGATTATACTATGGGGTTACAATTTTTCTGAAACTTGCTGCCAATTGACGACGTTCCACCAATTTTCGATGTATTCGGCGCGGCGGTTTTGATACTTCAGATAATAAGCGTGTTCCCAGACGTCGATACCAAGCATGGGTATATTTCCGTGCAGCAAAGGACTGTTTTGGAAGGAATGGCGCTTGAGAGCCAGAGACCCATCAGGCTTTTTAATCAAAAAGGCCCAGCCACTGCCAAAAACGCCCATGGCTTTGGCAGTAAATGCTTCTTTGAATTTGTCAAAGCTGCCGAAGGTAGAATTGAGAAGAGATAAGAGGGAATTAGAAGGATCAGAAGGATTGGGGGACATGATTTTCCAGAAAAAACTATGATTGGCGTGGCCGCCGCCGTGGTTGATGACCGCCTGGCGGGATCCTTCAGGAACTTTATCTATATTGTTAAGAAGTTCTTCAACAGGCAGGTTTAACAGATCGTCGTGGCCAGCCAGGGCTTTGTTGAGATTGTCGACATAGGCGGCGTGGTGTTTGCCATGATGAATCTCCATGGTTTGTTTGTCGATAAACGGCTCAAGAGCGTCAGAAGGATACGGAAGGTCGGGTAAGGTGAACATCTGACTATGATACCACGGTGTACAATACCCCGCGGGTGTCGCCAAGTTTTTGAATTAAGTTATGCTTTTGCAAATATTGCAGATCACGGTGAAGAGAAACCTGACTGGTATTTATGAACCGTCGACGAAGGAAGTCGAACGAGCATTCGGGATGGTCTCTGATAGTTTCTAACAGTTCTCTTCTTCTGGGGTGCAATTTATTTTCCGAAGTCTGCACGGGAGGATTTTTGATTTCTTCCAATACGGCGTTGGCCTGGGAAATCAGGCCTTCGAGAAAATAGCCAATAAATTCTGTGCAGTTATGCGATGGCTCTAACGCGCGATAGTATCTATCGCGATGCTCGATAATATATCGTTCCAAAGGGACTAGGCCGCCGAACCCGTATCCCGATTTGTGGAGCAAGTAAGTGGAAATTAATCTACCAGTCCGACCGTTACCGTCGGCGAAGGGATGAATCTTTTCGAAAATAAACTGGCCCACTGCGGCAGAAATTGCCGGATGGGTTTTTAGATTATTAACAAGATCTACATATTCAGACGTTAAACCGGGGAGAAGTGTATGCAGAGGGGGGTGATGAATTTCTATTCCGGCTTGATTAAAAATCCCCCAGTGTTCAGAGCGATATTGGCCGGCGGAGCCGGAGATACCTTGAAGTGTCTTTCTGTGGAAATCTTTAATTATTTTCACGGAGAGAGCTGGCAAACCAGGGCTTGAATATATCCAGGTGTACGCGGACTCAAGATTTTTTCCTTCTTTGCGGGGAGAAAGGATCGTTGAGGGGATATTTTCGATCTGGGCGGAAGAAACGGCGCTGTTTATGATTGATTTCCTGCGGATTATTTTAATTACTTCCGGCGGTAGGGGCAACTTTTCAAATACTTTCCGGAGAATGTCTATGTCATCTAGTTGTTTTTGAGTTTGCGGTGAAATTGTCCATTTGTAACCAGTTAAGTCCATTAACTGTTTATAGCAGATGTGATAAGAAACGACAAGATTCGATAAGAAGCGATAAGATCTAGAGAATGGTGGGAGGGTGAGTTTTGTAGTCGGTGTAGCGGACCCAGGAAGGAGTAAAGACCATGAAGATCGTGGCCGGATCGGATTTGTATTGCTCGGCGTGGGGATGCTTGGTGTAATGAATCTGGTGGATGGCCGGTAGTTGGGATGGGTCGGAGATAATTTTGATTTGACCCTCTAACTGGAGAGTGGTCATGTTTTCTTCGTTGAAACCAATGACTATTGAAGCCGAAGCAGGAAGATTGCGGCATTTGCGACTGGTGTTTTCCGTCTGGATATAAATGACAAACGGGTCGGATGAATGAGAAAAGTGCATGGCCGCGGCGTCGCAGGTGCCTTCAGGTCTGCAAATTGACAGCACACAAACTCGCTCCTTAGCTATAAAATCTAAAATCTTTTGATTCATATTAATTGATTTTAACTAGTGAATACTGTTTTGGCGAGGGGGAAACAATTTGAAATGTGTCGCCTTCGGAAAGTGAGTCGTTCAACATAGCTGAGGCGATGAGATCGCCCAGAGTCAAATCGATCAGGCGGCGCATGGGGCGGGCACCCATGGCCGGATCATAGCCGTCGGTTCCCAGACGTTCACATAATTCGGGGGTAATTTGCAAATGCAGGTTTTTTTGGATGAGATTTGTCTGAAGTTCGGTTAAAAGCAGCCGGGCGATTTGAGTGAGATGGACGGGAGTCAAGGGTTCGAAGACGACGACACCGTCGAAGCGGTTGAGGAATTCTGGCGAGAAGAGGCGCTCTTTTTGAATATATTCCAAAACGGCAGTCTGAAGAGGTTCGCCGTGCAGGCCGGCGTTGACCTGTTCTCTAATAAACTCGGCGGCGGCGTTTGAGGTGGCAATGACAAACAGGTGGCGGCAGAGGATTTTGCGGTTCTGGCCGTCGGTAATTTCGCCTTCGTCTAAAAGGGCCAGAAAAAGGTTATAAACATCGGGAGATGATTTTTCGAACTCATCTAAGAGAAGCAAGCTGGCGGGGCGGTTCTTGATGGCTGTGGTCATACTCCCCGGCTGATTGGTCTGTGAAGAACCTATAAGCCTAATCAGACCTTCCGAGCCGGAATATTCGGCCATGTCATAGCGCAAAATATATTTTTGGGAACCAAAATAAGTTTCGGATAGGACTTTGGCGGTTTGAGTTTTGCCCACGCCGGTGGGACCCAAAAAAAGGAAGGAACCGGTGGGACGATGGTCGTCGCGGACGCCCAGTGCCCGGGCGCGCAGGGCTTTGGCGATAGCAGTGACGGCCGTTTCCTGGTTGACCAAGTTTTTGTGCAGAGCGGATTCCAAATCTTTGAGGAGGTCGCGCTCGCGGGAGGTGAGACGGGCCAGAGGCACGCCGGTTTTTTCGGACAGGACGGCATTGACGTGTTCGACGGTAACCGACCCTAATTTTTGCCGCTGGGCGAAAGCCACGATGTTGTCCAAAAGTTCCAGAGCCTTTTCGGGAAAAGGAATTTCGGTAATAAAACGGTCGGAACCGGAAATAATTGCCCGCAGAGCCGGAGTGGTAACGATGACGCCGGTTTGCGCCTCCCAACGCTGGGCGGAATTGAGAAGAATAATGAGAGCTTCGTCTTTAGTCGGGGGAATAATGGTGATGGGATCAAAATATTTGCGCAGGCTGGCGAGAGGGGCCAAGAAGCGCTCGTAATCTACCTGGGCAATGACGGCAATAATCGGCAGACGGTGGAAGTGGGACTCGAAAACATCGGTGAAATCCAGGCCCTCGACGGCGGGATTGACCAGACGGTGCAGGTCGCGCAGGACCAAAATAACATTGCCGGCGGCGGAAGCTTCGGAAAGCAGCCGGGAGAGCTTGGTCTTTTTGGCATTGATATCGAAGGAATCCGAGAGCAAAAAATTGTAGTCCAGCTCCAAAACCCGCTTGTAGGACATGGCAGTGCCAAACTCCCCTCCCGATGCCCGGCGGGCAAATTCCATAGCCACAGTGCGCTTGCCTACACCCGGCTGGCCAATGATCAAAACGCTTCTGCCGGTGGACAGGGACCGCTCGACCTGATTGACGACGGCCTCACGACTAACCAAATGACTGGCGAAGGCGGAGTAAGACGCGGTATAGTCGGTAACGTATTTGTCCAGCTGGGGAGTGTAGCCGAAAACCAGTTCCTGGCCGATGCCGGCGCGGGAGAAAGATAGAGTGGCGGCCAGCGGGTCGATTTGATAATTGAGCTTGTCCCACCAATGGGCGGCTAATAACAGGTCGTCCACGGTAACGCCGAAATGGCGTAACTTGTCGGGAGAAAAATCGGGTTGACCGGTAATATATTCCAATAACCGGGTAAGGGATGAGACTGGGGGAAAGGATTTGGGAAGCTGGAGCGATGACAGGCCGGAGTGGGACAATAAAAACTTCCCGGGATGGCTAGCCAAAAAATTGGCCGGGGTCAAACCGGCAAGAATTTTGGCGTGGAGAAGATAACTATTGGAAAAATAGGGATAAGTGACAAAGGGGAAGACCAACCAGACAAGAAAGCCGATTAGCCCGGCAAAAAGAACCGCGGACATGACAAGGGATCCGGTAAAAAATAAGACGATACGGACGAAAGCGCCGATGCCCCGGGAAACAAGGTTGAAGGTGAGCTGTTCAAATTCTTTGAGAGGATGGAAGCCGGGCAACGAATCTTGTTCGACCAGGCGTTTCCAGGGGAAAAAAAGGGTCAGCAGTAGCTGGGGTAGGGAAAAATAATGGTTAACGCGGGCCAGGGCGAAATACCACTTGTATGAGTAGATTTTGAGACCGATAGAATAATGCCAGGAAAGAAAGTCCACTGCCCAAATGATATCATGAGTGCATGGAGGCGTGGGAGCAGGGCTTGAGTTGGCAAAAGGCGGAAGAGGGACTGAATCAGTTTGGGGCAAATGAAATAAGGGCGAGCCAAGTGGGCTGGTGGGAATTATTGGCCCGGCAATTCAAATCCCCATTGGTATATCTGTTGGTCGGGGCGGCGGCTGTGGATGCAATTCTGGGAGAACTTATTGAAAGCGGAGTGATATTGGGCATAGTTTTTGTAAATGCCGGCCTGGGATTCTTTCAGGAATTCCGGTCGGAGCAAGCCCTGAAACTTTTAAAAAAATACACGGCCAGCAAAGCCAGAGTGATACGGGACGGAGGGGAAACCATTATTGCGGCTGTCGGGGTAGTACCGGGGGATACTTTGGTAGCCATTCCGGGAGATATCCTGGCGGCGGACGTGAAATGGCTGAAAACCGAAGGCTTGGAGGCGGACGAGTCTATTTTGTCCGGCGAGTCACAAATGGTAGAAAAATCGGTCGGAAGCCAGGGGTTGTCCGGAACATCAGTTGTCCGGGGAAAAGGCTTTGGCCTAGTTACGGCGACAGGGAAAAATACTGTGTGGGGAAAAACCGCCAAAGAAACGGTGGAGACAGTACAAACAAGCAGTTTTGAAAAGGATATTGGGAAGTTCAGCAAATTTATCCTGAGGATTATCGGAGTGACATTGGCGCTGGTCTTCGCGGTAAATATGCTGGCTAAAAGCGGGACGGTGTCATGGACGGAATTGGCTCTGTTTTCTATTGCTCTGGCGGTGTCGGTCATTCCGGAAGCGCTGCCGGTGGTCATTACATTTAGTTTGTCGCGTGGAGCTTTGCGGCTGGCTAAAAACAAGGTGGTAGTAAAAAGACTGGCGGCGGTGGAAGACCTGGGAAACATTGAAATACTATGTACGGACAAGACGGGAACGCTCACTGAAAACAAATTGGCTTTGGCGGGAGTATGGGGAGAAAAAGAAAAGGTGCTATGGCTGGCAGGTATCTCTTGCTTGGGGACGGGGCATGATCCGATTGATACGGCAATTTGGGAAAGTCTGCCAAAACAAACCCAAAAAAAACTACAGGTTGAAGTGGCAATGCTGGACGAAATTCCTTTTGATCCGGTGAGCCGGACCATGCAAATCACGGCAAAATGGAAAGGTAAAAAGTGGGAAATCAGCAGGGGAGTGGAAGAAAAAATAAGCATTGATAGTCCGGAAGCGACGAAATGGAGCCAGGAAATGGGATTGGCCGGAAAAAGAATAATTGCCGTAGGTGTCAACGGACGGGGAGCGGGATTGATGGCTTTTTCCGATCCCGTAAAATCCAGTACCATTTCGGCGATCCGAAACGCCGAAAAGCTGGGACTAGCAATAAAAATTCTGACAGGAGACAGCCCAGCTGTGGCGGGATCAGTAGCCAGGGAGATTGGGTTAGTTAGTGATTCGTTATTAGTTATTAGAGGGGATGAGTTGGATAAGATGGGTGTGAAAGAACAGCATACGGCTGTAGAAAAATACGCGGTGTTTGCCAGGGTGACACCGACGCAAAAAAATAAGATAATAGATTTGCTGCAGGAGAAATACCGGGTGGGGTATTTGGGTGAAGGCATCAACGACGGGCCGGCGTTGAAATCTGCCGACGTGGGGTTGGTCGTAGACCACGCATCGGACGTGGGGCGGGACGCGGCGGATATAATCCTTTTGAAAAAAGATCTCAAAATAATAGTTGACGGAATTGAAGAGGGCCGGATAGTGACTGCAAATACCAGAAAGTATTTACTGGCAACGATGGCATCTAACTTCGGCAATTTTTACGCTGTGTCAATCGCATCCCTTGTTATTAATTTTTTGCCGATGCTGCCTATACAAATATTGCTGCTCAACTTATTATCCGATTTGCCAATGGTTTCAATTGCCACGGATAATGTGGATCGGCACGACGTGGCCAGACCCATGCCTTTTGACCTGAAAAATTTGCTGGCGACTGCAACAGTCCTAGGAATAGTAAGCACGGTGTTTGACTTTATGTTTTTCGGGTTGTTTTTCAAGTCGACTCCGGCGACTTTGCAGACAGCGTGGTTTATGGGCAGTGTGCTGACTGAGCTGGTGTTTTTGTATTCGATCAGGACAAAAAAGTTTTTCTTAACCAGCCGGGCGCCGTCATGGCCGATTTGGATACTGACAGGATTGGCAGCTGTACTAGCTGTAGGAATTCCACTTACAAAATTTGGGGCGGAAGCGTTTAAGTTTACCAAGTTGCCTACCGAGAGTCTGTTTCTAGTTTTCGGCGTTGTCGCCGCATATCTGGCCACCACCGAATCGGTGAAGTTGTGGTATTACAATTGGAGGAAGAATTAGTTTTCTCCGTAGAAATCTTTTTTGTATTCTTCAAAACTATTTAATCCCATTTTTTTTCTTTTTGTATCCAGATTTTTAATATCTTCTACTGGCCAAAGTTCCAAGATTTTACCTTTTTTGACAAACTGGGTTCCGTATATTTGCGATTGGCCTTTATTTTTTCTGACTCTGTCCTCTAAGTAGGCAATATTGCTTTTGGCCACCTCATCAGCTGGCGCCGATTTCATCAACTTTAAACACATTTCTTGAAAACCAATATCGTGGTCGGAATGTTGAATTAATAACCATGCCCAATGCGAAGCTTTTTTGCCAACTAAAGATGTAACCGGGTAGCCAAACTCGTCAATTATCTTTTTAACTCGCGTGGTATGTAGTTTGCTTAACTCGTCAATTGAGCCGTCGTCGATACCTATGGCTTCCTGGTCGGCACGTCCCATGTCCAAAGTCTCACGCGCAACGTCAGGTAATTTTACTTGTTCATCCAAGTCGTAGTTTATTTTCTTCATTGGAAATTAAATTGCTAATTACCATACTACAGAGTATGGGAGTTAGCAAGAGTTAAGGGCAAGGCCGGTTTTCATTTTTACGAATTCGTTAAATACAACTTTTATACCGTTTGGATTTTTCCACCACCGATCTTTGGCAAAGTCACCTTCCGGATTTACCGGGGCGACTACCCGATAAAGACTGTGGTCACTGGGAACATATTTGCTCATAAAAGCCCAGCTGCGACGCATGGCGAACCAGGCGGTAATTAAAATCATTTTTTGATAGTTTATTTTTTGAGCCTCAAATAAATTGATACTTCTTCTTACATTGTCTGCAATACTAATTGCGTCAGGTTCGATAATAATTGCTTCTTCCGGCACTGCATGACTTAATGCATATTTTTTAAATAAGACCGCTTCTGGATCACGATTGGATTTATAGATTGGTGACCCACCGGTGATTAATATTTTGGGAGCCATTTTTGATTTCCACAGGTCGATGGCTGTTTGAATCCTCAATGTACTCTGGCTGCCAAAAACGAAAATTAAGTCTGAAGTTTTTGGACTATCGTTTTCTCCCAAATAAGCATAAATGTCGTTGGCTACGGTTTCCATATCCTCTAATGCTAATGTTCTTTGAACTACGTCCGTCTCAAGTTCTGTTCCTTCAACGATAACTTCTTGCCAGGTTTTATCTGCAGTAAAAAGACCAGTGTCCAACTTTAATAAATTTAACCAAACGATCACCGAATCGAATTTGGGAAAGTGGATATTTTCTTTGCCTTTTGCAGGCTGACGCCAGGCCTCTTTCTTCATGATTTCCTCTAACTCTTTGACTGCCGGAAGCTGGGTGTAAGAAGTCCTTTTAGTTGCCATGAAACTTGAAATCTGTGGGTGGTTTAATGTAACCAAATTTGGCAAATTTTTGTTTTTTTAAATATGCTGAAAGTTGATCTCCATCGCCAAAGTGCCAGAATTCACCAGGATGAGCTACAAAGTCAAATTCGGGAGCTGTCAGAAGATGGAATAAAATACGTCTCATTTTCATCCTGGCAATATTAATTTCATTTAATTGCTGTTTTTGCTCTAACACAAACGAATTAATGATATCCCCCGGATACGAGTAAGATAACGGACAACCCGTTTGTAAAGACCAAAGTTCCAGGTCGCATGCTCCTCCGGTGGAATGGGGACTGACAGAAACAGAGGCAATGGCTTTGTCTACATATTTATTGCCAAATTCTTTGGACATGAGTTTTTTTGAATCCGTTTGAGTTTGGGTGTCTCTCCAACCGCTGTTTATAACCAGAAAGAGGCCGTGAAGACGCAGGAGTAAATCGACTTTTCTCAACTTAGTAGCTATTGATTTTCTTAGCCAGGCGAATGGATACAGATTTCTATTTTGCAATTGATCTAATAGCTTTTCTTTTTTGGCAGTGATTTCGTCAAGGTAAACATTGAGATAATAGTCTTTGCTAACCAACCCGTAGTCCCCGCAATTTACTAACTCCTCACTGTTATCTTTAATAGGAAGTTTTTGATATTCCTGCCTATATGATCCGTCATTATTTTCACCAACCTGGGTCTTTTCCCATTCACTAAATATATATGGCTTTTCCATTAGATCAGCAGCCCAGCCATCAAATTTATGATCTGAAATCCTCTGGAACTGTTTTACACTGTCGTCCATGCTGCTTGAGTAATTAGTTTACTACTTTCAATACTATCTGGTATTAGAAATAATGCGACCTTTTGAATTACCATACTACAGAGTATGGTAATTAGACGAGTGTTAAAAACAAATCCAAAAGTTTTTGGCTGGATTCTTCCGGATGGACGGGGTCGTAGAGGAAGGTTTGCCAGCCAAATGATTTTGCTGCTTCAATGTGACGCGAGGTGTTCTCGATAAAAAGAATTTCGTTGCCTTTAACTCCTGCTTTTTGTTCTGCAAGTTTGAATATTTTGGGATCCGGTTTGGCTAAGCCGACGACACTTGAGTCGATAATCACATTCCAATCCACTTCGGGCACGAGGCCGCTTTTTTTAATAGCATCAAACATACCGGGGTACATGTTGGTGAGGAGACCGATGCGGTTTTTTGTGTGAATTTCGTTGATATCTGAATAAATGGACGGATTGGGTTCAAACCGGCTGACAAAAGCATTGAGAAATTCAGGACTGATTTTTTCTTTTCCCGCGCAGAGCTTCGGCTCAAAATCGTCCCAGTAAGCGTCGGTTATCCCCCACTCTTTTTTGACTACTTCCCATTTATCCGTCCCACTAAAATCTAAAATTACTACCCCGCCTACATCAAAATATACAAATGAAATCATTTAAGTGAAAATGTCTTTTTTTAACTCTTTGGCTTTTTGAAGAAAAAATTCTTCCATTTCCCCCCGGTGAAATGGTACGAGCATTGTGGTTAGGTCTCCAAGTTCTTTAACTTTCAAAAATTGACTGGATAACCCAATTGGGTCGATATGCCAATCAAACTTGGCTTTGGCGTCTAGGATTACCCTGTTTAAATCGTATTTGGCGCTTTTAAAAATAAAGAATAGATCGATGAAGTCCCTGGATCTGGGTTTCATGAATATAGTGTGCATTTTGTTGGCGGCAATATCCGGTAGGCTGTCCACATCCAGAGTTTTATATTTTTTGCCTTTTGATATACGAAGAAATGGATAATAATTAAAATCTACTTTTAGTTCTTCCCTGTCACTATAAGCCAGCTTGTAACTGACCAATCCCAGCATTTGGTTCTTTTTAATCTTACTCACGCCGATTTTTGGAGATATCTTTTTCAAAAAGGCTTCGACAATAACCGGATTCACTTCTTCGTTTTCACTGAATAAATCTATGTCTTCAGATTTGCGGTGCTGCAAATGGAACTCAGCCAGTGCCGTGCCGCCAGTAAAATAGTAGTTGGCTACTATGTTTGGCTCTTTGGCGACCAGTTCCAAAAAGTGAGATTGTTTGGGAGTGAGTAGCGTTTTTCCCATAATAAATACTCCAAAGCTCTGGCCTTATATGGATCCAGGCGATCTTTTATTTGCGGCCAGGAGGACTTGACTTCCTGTTCATTAAGTTTTTCTCCTTCGTCCAGGCCATAATTTATGAGTTGGGTCAGACGCCATAAACGATACCCTTCCGGATCGCGTTTTTTAAAAGCTTTCTCATCAACCGACCAATTCCACATGGCTAAATTATACTCCAGGAGTTGGAGTGACGCTGGGGGAAGCGGTGGGAGTGATTCTGATGGGGATGATGTGGATTAATTTGGCTAAAATACCGGTGTCCTTGAGACTCCCGACTGCGATAATCCTTTGACCAACTGCTAATGCTGCAGATGAGGTGGCAGCTGACTTGGATTTGATAACGGTATTGGAATCGAAGAAGATTGTGTATGATCTGTCCTTTTGAATCTGATGGGTGAGGGTAATGGTGTTGTCGTTGAGAGCAGAAATAACACCTATCACAGCCCGGCGCTTGAGTTGGGCAGATACTGAAGCATTGACTTCCCTGATTAAAATCTTTTTGGTTCTAAATTCGGCCTCCCGGGTAGCTGGCTTGGCAGTTTTCATTTTTAAAACCACATCCCTAATTTTTTCTGAACCCAGCCTGGCACGAATGACCTCTGGTCTGGCTGGAGATAACAGAGCCAATAATAGAAAAACGGGAATCATGGGCTGTAAACTAATTCCAGACTAACACTTTTTTCTTCACCGGTATCGCTATAAGCAGTGACAACAATGGAGTTGGTACCTTCGGCCAATAGAATCGTGCCTTCAAAGTTACCTGAATCATCGCTCTCGACGGCTACTTCATCGGTTTCGGAAAGAATAACCACATTTATATTTGGGGCTGTTTGACCTTTGACCAGCACTTCTTCATTTACTGCCAACTCATCGCTTTTGGGACTGGTGAGTGTCAAGAAAAACGTTTCAACGGGTGTTGGAGAAGGTGACGGACGCACCACTGCTAAAGGCACAGGAGTTGGAGCAGGTTTTGCGGATTGAAGCGCACCTAACTGGGTATAGGCAATGACCGCACCGGATACTACAGTGGCCACGCCCAATACAATCAGAAATGGCATTCGGACTTTGGGGCGGGATGGAGGAACTAAAACTACCGGAGGAGGAGTGGGAGCTGGTTCTGGAGGGACAGGATCCATGATTGTATTAGTATAACATTGAAACTACAGAAAATAATTATCAATTGCGAATTGTAATTGTTTCATATAAAGACTCTTGAAATTGTACAAATTATTGATTTCGTAAAAGACAATCATCGCGCTCCGATATTCATTAACATCAATGCTTCGATATGATAACGGAAAATAGTCGTAAGCTAAAAGTATCGCATTTGAAAGCATGCGAGATGTTCTTTTATTTCCGTCGGAAAACGGTTGAAGGTAAGCAATCATAATCGAAAGTATTAGTGCTTTTTCCGGAGGAAATTCAGTTTTGTTTACGATCTCAATTAACTGCCTTAATACGCTTTCGATTTGATGTTTATCAGACAAGGGCTCATAGCGTGTTCCGGAAATTCTTACTTTTTGAGATCTAATCCCGGAAGTTACCAGACCATTCGTCAAAACCTGATGCAATTGAATAATATCGGAGAAGTCAAGTTTTTTGAATGAATCTTTTTTGTGCAAAATAACATCAAATGCTTTTTTATGGTTCAAAATCATCACAGCCTCTTCGTCAGAATGACCTTGGGCCTTGATATTTTGTTTAATCAAAGTTTCTGTTTCAATCAAGGTGTACGTATTTCCTTCAATTTGAGACGATTTCCAAGAAAGTTCAATAATAAATCTTTCAAGTTCCCTTCTGTAAATGGAGGGGTCTAATTTATCCCCCGCTTCCTTGAAAATATTTTTGCTTCTTTCCCATAATTTGATTTCGTCCGGAGAATATAAACTATTCAGGCGAGAAAATACGACATTATTGAAATTTTTGTTAACAACCCGACTTTCTGCTTCAGTTTTAAAATAACTGTCTAAATCGAGATAAGTAAGCAAGGGATTTGTCTCGGCCAATCCATAAGTGGTGTTCTTTCCCTTCTCCGATACCTTGACAATCTTCAGATCAATAAGACGATTTAGATCCCGTATAAAAGTGATTCTCGAAATACTTGCGTCTGGCGAGACAATGTCTGCTAAAGCAAGGCGGGAAACGCTCCCCATCTGTTTCAAAACATCGATGATTTTCTTTTGACGGCCATTGAGATTCGTATCATTCATATTCGTCAATCGTATCATAAATGATACGAATAAAAATTAACTTATTGATTAATTTCAAAAACTTTAAATTTATAGTTTGGTAAGAGCAATGATTCAATATCAGAAGTGATGTCTCTGAAAACAGTCTCCATTCCTTTTGTATAGTGGGGTATAGTTTTTACTGTAACTAAACCAAGGCCTTGAATTACACCTCCACCAGATTTGCTGTAACAATACGTTGACAAGCTATTTGCTCCCGCAGATTCTCCTGCTACAATTTTTCCACTGAAAAGATCACCAAGATTCTTGTATTCTTTTAACTTATCCATCAATCGTATAGTTGTCCCTCCACCAAAATAAATAACGTCGGATTTTTTTACTTGTTCTATGAAATCAAGTTCTGTGGCAACTCTAAAAATTAACTCTTTATCCCCCGCAACTCTCTCAAATTGAGATTTATCAGTTTGATAATTGAGATCTATTTTTTCGTTTCTACCAGCAAATTCTACCAATAATATTTTAACTCTGTCCTTAGCGTCCTTCAAAATTTCAGCAAAAAACTTGTCATTCTCTGAATTTATGTGTTGCGCGTTACCTCCGTGGAGGATATATTTGGTTTTCATCTTTAAGTCATTTGAGCGAATAATAGCTATTTTTGGTGCCACCTTTTTTTTTGACATATCCTTTATCAACTAAGCCCGCTAGCAGTTTGTGCGCTTGTTGGCGAGAAACCTTGAACTCGTTTACCAGATCTTGAGAAGTCACTTCGGCATGAGATTGGAGATATATGAGAATTTCTTGCTCTTTGGGGGTAGGTCTATCTATCACCTTTTCGCTCAACATGGTCGTTTCGATTCGTGAAAGAGCACTTTGGAGTGAATATTTCACGCCATCTGTAAAGTACGTGAGCCACTCACTTTTATCGCCTTCGTCGGCGGTACTCAATTTGTCGGAATACTCAAAACGATCCAAATCATAGTAATCATCTAAAACAAAATATTTATTGATTTGATACCCGTACTTGAGAAATATAAGGGCGGTGAGAAGACGGCAGGTACGACCGTTGCCGTCGACAAAAGGGTGAATATAGACGTATTGATGATGGAAAATACCAATTTTGAGTAAAGGAGAAGTGTCCGTATCTTGCTCAACCCAATTTAGTAACTCGGTTGATACTCTTTCAATTTCTAACTTATTGTGAAAAGGGGGTTCGTGTTTGACGCGTAATTTAGAGATACCATTCTTAGTTTCGTACCCCCCCACAACAACTCGAGTATTCCTGATCTGACCTGCGATGTCATTATCAACTGACTTAAGCAATTTAGTATGAAGATCAGTCACCATTGAAAGAGTAAGAGGTTGGTTTACATGTTGATCTAGCGACTTGAGCAAGTCAAAATAATTTTTAACCTCCCGCTCATCACGGTTTGCAGGAATTCGATCACCTAGCAAAAGATTGGTTACTTCCGGGAAAGATAAAGGATTACCCTCGATACTATTACTGATGTAAGTGGATTTGATGAGATGGTCGCGCTGGAGATTAAGTTCGAGTTTTTTGGGGATGCGCAAACCCTCAAGTTGACCATATAGCCGCTCTATTTGGGTAAGATTGGCAATAATCCTAGGAGAAAGAGTAAATATGGGCTGGAACATATGTATTCAGTATACAAATTTCCAATCAATTGTCAACTTATTTGTCAACTTAATTGTAAGCTATGCAACCGTCACCGAGCCTAATTCGGGTAGTGGCATTTTTTGTATTTCTTGCCCGAGTTGCACCAACAAGGATCGTTGCGACCGAGGGATTTGTGATCGTTTTTGATGGCGGTTTTTTGGAGACCGGGGTGGGTTGGGGGTGGTGGGTAGTGAGATTGGTAGTGGGGGTGGGGGCAAGGGGCTGGGGGCCTATTTGGATTCTAAATAAGCGCTTAGAAAATTCCGAGTCGATTTGGGCGTGAAGGCGTTCGAACATGGAAAAGGCTTCGCCTTTATACTCGACTAAGGGGTCCCTTTGGCCGTAACCCCGCAGGCCGATGCCGGAGCGCAGATCATCGACGGCGTCAAGATGATCTATCCAGAGATTGTCGATAGATGAGAGGTAAGCGAACTTAACGATATTTTTCCAATCCGACTCTCCCACTTGGGATTTTCGTTGAGAAATAGTGTCTATGACAATTTGATTAATTAAAGTGGTAATTTCTTTGGCCGTTCCCAGGCGTTTGAACTCGGAGGCCATATTGGCTTGAGAAGCGTCGTCGAATGGGACGACTTCGACCAGAGCCATAACAATAGGAGCCACTTCAGATTCGATGATGCCGTGCGGGGCGTAAGCATTAACAATGTTAGTTAGTCTAGTAGTTAGAAGGTTCGTTAGTTCAGAGTCAGTGATTTCGTTGTTGAGGACACGATGGCGCAGGCCATAGATAATTTCACGCTGTTTATTCATGACGTCGTCGTAATCAACGACATGTTTTCTGGCGTCAAAGTTGAAACCCTCTACTTTGACCTGGGCCTGCTCGATAGCCTTGCTAACCATAGAGTGTTCGATAGGTTCGTTTTCGGGAATTTTGAGAAAACCCATAATTTTGGCGACCTGGTCGCCACCAAAAATACGCATAATGTCGTCGTCTAAAGCCAGATAAAACCGGGAAGCGCCGGGATCGCCCTGGCGGCCCGAACGGCCACGCAGCTGATTGTCGATGCGGCGGGATTCGTGGCGCTCGGTGCCGATGACATATAAGCCTCCGGAAGCGACAACTTCGTCATGGGCCTCCTGCCACTGCTTACGGGCTTTTTCGTATTGTTTGTCGGTGAGTTTGTCAATGCCTAGAACAAATTTAGGGTTGGGGGGGGGAGTGCCGCCCAAGACAATATCCACGCCGCGACCGGCAATATTAGTAGCTATGGTCACCGCGCCACTTCGACCGGCTTCGGAGATAATAGTGGCTTCTTTTTCGTGATTTTTGGCATTTAAAATCTGGTGGGGAACGCCTTTGTGTTTAAGAAGCTCTGATACTGTTTCATTTTTTTCGATTGAAGTGGTGCCCACCAAGACTGGCTGGCCGGCGGCGTGTAGCTTGGCAATTTCATCAGCCAACGCCGTGTACTTGGCCCGGGTGGTTTTGTAAATTATATCTGCATTGTCCTGCCTGATCATGGGGCGGTGGGTGGGGATAATCAGAACGTCGAGATTGTAAATTTTTCTGAATTCTTCGGCTTCAGTAGAAGCAGTTCCGGTCATACCGGCTAACTTTTCGTACATGCGGAAGTAGTTTTGGAAAGAAATGGTGGCCAGGGTCCGGGATTCCTGCTGGATCACGACGCCTTCTTTGGCCTCGACAGCCTGGTGCATACCTTCAGACCAGCGGCGGCCGGGCATAAGACGGCCGGTAAATTCATCGACAATAACCACTTCATTGCCGCGGACGATATAGTCCTTGTCCTTGTGAAACAAAGCTCTGGATTTGAGGGCGTTTTCCAGGTGATGAATGGTATCAAAATCTTTTTCGTAGAGGTTGTCAAGGCCGAGCATTTTTTCTGTTTTTTGTAACCCGTGTTCAGTGAGAGTGGCAGTCCGGTGTTTTTCATCAATAATATAGTCGGTATCCGGAGAAAGTCGGTCGACTAATTTGGCAAATTCGTAATATTTCTGAGTGGGCTCTGAGTCCGGAGCGGAAATAATCAGCGGAGTGCGGGCCTCGTCGATTAAAATTGAGTCGACCTCATCGACGATGGCAAAGTGGTGTCCGCGCTGGACCATTTCGGAAGTATCACCGACCATATTGTCCCGCAGATAGTCAAAACCAAATTCGTTGTTGGTGCCATAAGTAATATCGGCGGTGTAAGCCTCTTTCCTGGACACGGGACGTAAATGAGCCAAGCGGTCGTCCCCATGCACGGGATCGAAGTACTTGGGATCATACAACAATGATTGGTCGTGGATAATAACTCCCACGGACAGGCCTAAAAGGTGGAAAGTGGGACCGTTCCAGCCGGCGTCACGGCGGGCAAGATAATCGTTGACAGTGACCAAGTGAGAGCCCTGACCGGAGAGAGAATTGAGATAGAGAGCGGGGATGGCAGACAGGGTTTTGCCCTCGCCCGTCTTTTGCTCGGCAACATTGCCTTCGTGAAATGCCGTGGCTGCAATGAGCTGAACATCAAAAGGGCGCAGGCCGATAGCCTGATCAGACGCTTCGCGGACGAGAGCAAAAGCTTCCGGGAGAAGCTGGTCTAAAGTTTCGCCTGAGGAGAGACGGTTTTTAAATTCGGCCGTGGAGGCGATAAAATCTTCAGGTTTTTTTAATTTCTTATATTGATCCGTGAAAGTATTCACCTGGGCGACCTTGATTTTTATCCTGTCTACTTCTTTTTGATTTAGGTCTAAGAATTTGGAAAGAAACTTGAACATATGGCTTGCGGGTTATTATATCTGTTTACTCGCAAATTATCATGAGATTGGCGAAGCTGCGGACGAGTTCTGTTTTGGAAAAATGATTTCCGACTAATTTTACAAACTCCTGGGCGCTGGTTTTGTTTGCAGAATTATAAAATAGCCGGTTAAAAATTACTAATTGACCTAATTGTTCTAATTGATCTAAAAATTCGGGTTGCGAAGTAAACGCCGGAATTTTGTCGCCAATATATAAATCGACCAGAATATAGTCAAAGTGATCTTTAGCGTTTAGCGTATAGCGTTTAGCGTCCAGCTGAATTATTTCTAAATTTGGGATTTTGTCCAAATCAAAATATTTTTTTCCGATGTCGATCATGACGGGGTCGATTTCCACGCCGACCAATCGGGACGGAGTAAATTTTTGGGAAATTTGGCGAACTACAGTTCCACCTGCCAGTCCTAAAACAAGCCAAGATTTGCCGGGGGAGGGTTTGATTTTTTTGAAAACAGGGAGCCAAAGCTTGTTGACAATGCCACCGCTTTGGGTAACTTCGGCCACGTCGGTGTGGATATAGCGGGAACCAAAACCGTCTTTGACAATTATCCTGCCATTGAACCGGGAAGGGATTGTCGCCAAAATTTGGGGAACAAAATACTTTTTAAATTTGGCCTGAAGTTGGGATATGATTGGCACATATGGCATTTTGGAGTGGATGGGGCAAACAGTCAAGCTGGCCGGATGGGTCGGCGCCGGTAAAACTGGAAATCGGGCTGGATATCCGGCATTGTCAGGAGTGGGCGGAATATACGAGAAAAATCGGATGGATCGTGGAAAAGATTTCAGGGACTGAGTTTCAAATTTTTGTGAGAAAGTTCGGAATTTTCGGATCTGTAGCAAAGATTCAGAGAGTCCGACTGCCGTTGCCTTGGGGAGAATTAAATAAAATGTTAAAAAAATACCGGGTGTTCTTTACGATAATTGAGCCAATGAATGGGAATTTTGACGAATTAAAGAACGCGGGTTTTAAAAAAGAAAAAGACGCGTTTCGAGCGACAAAGACTACCAGAATTGATTTAAGCGGAGATGTGTTGGCAAAATTTAAACGGGCCAGGTCTTGGATTAATAAATTGGCTGGAGAAAAGCATAAAATCGAAATCGGGAAAGCGGACAAATTCTTTGAGATTTGGAAAAAGGCGACAAAAATCCAACATCTTTGGTCGTCAAATAAAGCCCACTATGACGCGCTGGTAAATAGTTTTGGGAAGTCAGCGTTTACAGTAACGGTCGATGACATGTGCGGGTGTCTGGTTTTGACGTACGACGGTGTGGCTTATTACTATTACGGAGCGGCGCTACCGGATGCTAAGAGGAAAAGTTTACCGTATTTATATGTTTGGGAGGCCATGAAGGAGGCCAAAAAAAGAGGGGCAAAAATCTGGGACTGGGAAGGAGTGTATGATCCTAGATATCCGAATAGAGGCTGGAAAGGCTTTACGCAATTTAAAAAAACATTCGGGGGGGAAGAGGTATGGTTCCCGGGGACTTTCGGCAAAAGAACTATCGGTAACTTTTGGCCTGGAGGTTTTTGAAACTTTCTTGAAGAGCAAGGAGTATTAATTTTTCCAGCTTAGAATTATCTCCAGAGTCCGCCTGCTGCATGGCGTGGATATATTTTCGCCGGTCATTACTTGTTCCTGCTTTAATTTCGATAGGTGGTAGGTTCATTGTTAAACAAATGAAGGAGGTAAGCATTCTCGCTGTTCGGCCGTTGTAGTCGTTGAAGGGATGGGTATAAACGAAACGGTGTTGAAACCAGGTCAATAAATTGGTTAGTTCTTCCAGAAAACTTTCTTCGTCTAAGCTAGGTAAATGTTTTATTCTCTCCTGAAGGTCTAGACATAGGTCAGCTACCAATTGGGGAACTTGATAATGTGGCGGGGCTTCTTTGCCGGAATATTCAACCTGGATAGTCCTGAACTTCCCTGCCCATTTCGGAAATATCCAACCAAAGGCTTCTTTATGGAGAGATAAAATAAGAACTGAGGTAATTTTTGCTTTTTTTGTTTTTGAAATTGAATATAGAAACTTAATTCCCTTTTTGATTCCCTTTATTTCAAGTTTTACTAACTGGGAGCGGGGAATTATTCCAAAAGATGTTTCTTTGTATGAAGTTTCGCCAGTTTTCATTTAATCAGAGTTGTTACCATTTTCCTAGTCACTGGTTCGTTCTCCAACCTCATAGTCCGATAAATCATTTCCGGTAAAAAACCTTTAAAATACCCTGCTATATCTGATTTTTTAAATTTAATATTTATTTTTTTACGTTTCATAAATTTATTATATCATTGGTAACTTTTGGCCTGGAGGGTGAAGAGTTCAGAATAAGTGCCTTTTTGCTTCATCAACTGTTCGTGCGAGCCGGATTCTGAAACCGTTCCATTTTCTAATACCAAAATCCGATCGGCCTTGCGAACGGTGGAGAAACGGTGGGAGACGAGCATTAATATTTGGTCACGAGTAATTTTGAGGACGTTTTCAAATATTTCCTCTTCGGCCTTAGGGTCAACATTACTGGTGGGTTCGTCCAGTATCATTATGTTGGACTTTCTGAACATTGTCCGAGCCAACCCAATGCGTTGTTTTTGTCCCCCCGAAGGGTCAACGCCATGTTCCAGCTCTTTATTTAAAGGCGTTTCGTACTTTAAGGGCAAGGTTTCGATGTAAGCATCAATTTCAGCAAGTTTAGCTGCCTGTTTGACTTCACTTAAATTATTGACTCGAGAGAGATCTGAAAAAGCTATACTTTCGCGAGCTGAAAGGGGAAAGAGATGAAAATCTTGTTGCAAGACTGAAATTTTGTGCCAGAGTTTTTGTAAATTATATTCGTGGACGGGGAGTCCGTTGATCAATATTTGTCCCTTTTGTGGAGAATGGAGACCTAATAACAGTTTGAGCAGAGTGGTTTTTCCAGCGCCGTTTTCCCCGACTATAGCGACGTTGTCTGTGGGATTTATCGATAAAGAGACATCCTTCAAAACCCAGTCGGTACTGGTGGGATATTTGAAAAATACATGATCGAAAACTATACCGGTGTGTAATTTGTCCGGGAGAATCTTTGTACCGGAGGATAATTTGGGGACGAGATCCATAAACCAGGTGAAGTCTTGGACAAACAGATAGTTTTCATAAACTACAGCTATGTTTTGGACAACCATATTGAATCCATTTGTTAAAGTGTTGGCAGCTTGATACAGCATCTGTGCACTACCTAAAGTGATCCTCCCAATTAGAGCAAGAATAAAGAAATAAGAATTAAGACCAATTACCAACAAAGTCAGAGGAACATCAGTAAATGTGCGCCACTTGACACGGCGGAAACGCAAAGCACGATTGATTTCTTCGACTTTCTCCTGAAGAGCATTCAATTTGGCGGTGACATAATTTGCCGTATCATATAATTTGTTTTCATATATTTGCCGCGTGTCGGTGATAAGCCAACTGATCCAACCCCAAATGCGATATTCTTTATTGAGTGAATCGCGATCACGATATTCGAGCTTGGCAAGCCGACCACTTACAAACGCCTCTGGAAGACTCGCTGCAATAATCACAAGAGTGATGAGCGGATTGAATGTAAAAAGAGGAATCGCACCAGAAATAATTGTAAAGATAGCGTTGGGGAAATCGGATAAAGGCGAGAGCATTCCCCAGACGCGCTGATTAGACTCGCGGGAAACTTTTTTGTATTTGTCCTGAAAGACCGGTGATTCGATTGTGGGTATGTCTAGAGTGTTGAGTTTTACCCCCAACATGATTTCGATTTTGTTACTAATTTGACTGGTCAGAAGATTGGTAACTGCATTTTGATAACGACTTAAAAAACTGCGGGCAAATTCAATTCCGGCTCGAAGGATTGCAATCCAAATGATCGTTCTGGCCACAACTTCCCAGTTTGGATGACCGATTGAAGATATAACCAAATCAAGCAGAATTTTATTGATGTATAAGATCGGCAGATTGGTAAGTCCCCAAAACGCGCTGATTATAGTAAGAAGAACCAGATATGACGGGTTGACTCGGTAAGCTAAAGCTAAAATACGGCGATATGTGAGAAAAAATCTCTTAAATGAATCCATGATTATATTCTAGACTCTGGGGGTGATTTTGTCTTTGCCCATGTAGGGGCGGTTCTGGAAGTGGCAACGGCGGTGCCGTTTAACATGTGTATAAACTCGATTTCGCCGGTTTTGCGCTTGAATTTAATGTTTAAATTTCTAGCCTGATAATCGGTACAATTGGAAGTAGATGTGACCTCGCCGTAATCATCTCTCGTTGGCATCCAGGCCTCGATATCAAATTTGCGGGCGGCCATGGCGCCCAAATCCCCGGTACACATTTCCAAAACTCTGTACGGCAGGCCAAGATTTTGATAGATTTTTTCTTCCATGTCCAAAATGTGGAGATGCATTTTTTCGGACTCTTCCGGCAGGCAGTAGATAAACATTTCGGCCTTGGTAAATTCGTGGACGCGATAAAGACCTTTGGAATATTTGCCATAAGCCCCGGCTTCCTGGCGGAAACAGTGTGAATAACCGATGTATTTAATAGGAAGTTTATCTTGCGGAATTATTTCATCGGCGTGTTTGCCGGCCAGAGTCACTTCGGCTGTGGCAATTAGTCCTAAATCTTCGTCTTGAATAGTGTATGTCTGGGCTTCGCTGCCCTTGGGTGCGTAGCCGGTGCCAAGATAATATCTGGCTTTGGCAAGATCAGGAGTAATAACCGGAAGAAAG
Organism: Microgenomates group bacterium Gr01-1014_16; assembly: GCA_007376345.1. GTDB lineage: Bacteria > Patescibacteriota > Microgenomatia > CAZETR01 > Amesbacteraceae > VMGA01. The sequence continues at coordinate 22,366 of VMGA01000002.1, forward strand.
CCTTCTTTGGATAAGAGGTCAAACGCATAGCGAACCAGAGCTAATTCTAATAAAGCCCCGTCGCCATAAAGAAAATAAAATTGCGACCCAGAAACTTTAGCGCCGGTGGGAAAATCTAATATTTTTAATTTTTCGCCCAGCTCTAAATGATCAAGTGGCTTGAAATCAAATTTTCTGGGTTCACCCCATTTACGAACTTCGACGTTATCTTTTTCAGATTTGCCCGTGGGCGCTAGGGGGGATGGCATGTTTGGTATTTGCAAGAGGAGCGCTTGCGAAGCTAATTCGGCAGCTGATAGCTGGGGTTCTAGTTCTTTGAGCTGGATCTTTATTTTTTTGCCTTCGTCAATTTGATCTTTGGTTAGCTTGTTGCGGGCTGCATGGAGCGCTTCCACAAGACCAATTAACTCGCGGTGTTTCTTGTCCAGTACGACAACTTCATCGACTAATTTGGGATCGAGACCTTTGGCGGTAATGCCGGCTTTGACTTTGTCGGGATTGTCTCGAATGAGTTTGATGTCGATCATAATGAATATTCTATCACCGAACAGTTGTCTAGGCGGTGAGACCAAATGTGATCTAAATCCTGACCGGCTAAATAAGTAGCAATTATCTGAATAACGTTTTCGTGGGTAACTACGACTGTATTTTTGGCCTTGTCTAAATCAGTCCACCATGAAATGACCCGGGGAGCAGTCTGGCCAGCAAAGTTTTCTCCATTGGGAAATTGGGTTTGAGAGGGATGTATTTTCCAGAGAGCGTATTCTTCCGGCCAACGGGCATTTATTTCGGCGTCATTTAGACTGCTCCAATCACCATGATCGGTTTCTTTTAATCTGTCATCTTTAGATACGGGGATATTTAATGTACCGCTTATTATTTCAGCAGTTTGGATTGCCCGTTTCAGAGGGCTGGAGAAAATGGCGGATATATTTTCAGTCAGAAAAGTGGCGGCGATTTTTTGAGCCGAAAGGCGACCCTGATTTGTTAAATCGGTGTCGTACCGTTGGCCTTGAAACTTGCCGGTTAGATTGGCAACTGATTGGCCGTGTCTGATTAAATATATTTTTGTCATACGATGGTCATACGTGGTCATTCGTGGGCATACAATTGTTTTGGATTTAAAAAAAACTCGCCGTTTATTGGCGAGTTGCGGTTTCCCCTTCGACAAGCTCAGGGTAAAAGATGCCACCTCAACTAATACTCAATTTGAAAGCTATTACGGGCTAACCCGGACTGGTTTTTGACCCCAATCGGCATTGTCCGATGGAATTCGAACTAAAGCGCTTTGGATTATTGTAACATTTCGGAAAAAATAAGCAAATTTACAAGTTGATGCGACCGCATAAACTTGTAAATGTTTATAGGCCTATGGATTTGGATTTAACTCTGCCTTTCTTTGGCAAGTTGGCAAAGGGGTTGTTTTCAAAGGTTAAATTCGAAGCCAAGGCTAATGTTTTCTTCACCGATAATTGGTAAGTATCAATAAGCATATCCATAGAATTGGAAATTAGATGTTGCGTCCAGTCGAACCCTAATTTTTCAGATAGTGATTTTATTTTGATTTCTGAATCTGATTCAATCTCACAATAGGTGTCTAAACCCGGCCAGGTATCAATATCTATGTGACAACTGTCAAGTTCCCAGGATTCTCTCAAGGTTTCTTGATATTTATCAGGTTCTAAATTCACTAGCTTTAATATTTCTACAGCTTTGTCGTAATTACTGATTACAATTTCTATTTCCTTTTCGTCTTCAATCTTTCCGGTTTTTGAGTGTGATTTGGTGCTCATGGTAATTTTACTACCTTCATCACGAATTCTGAGAAAGCCGCATTTGAATTCGGGATGAATTACTTGATCGTAAATTACTCTGCGCATTTTTCTTTCCGGCGAGACTAATTTTGCCCCAAGTGAGACTAATTTTCTTTGAAGAGCTAATTTATCTACGGGGTAAAATTTGACTTCGAACTCTGTGTCCATGCTATAAACCGATATCAAGTGCAATTTGTTGCATGGCGGATAAAGAGGTTTGGACGAAGTCGGAGAGATTGATGCCTAATTCTTTTTCACAATGCATGATGTCTTCGCGCTTGGCGCCGGCGGCAAAACTCTTCTGCGGAAACTTTTTCAGAACTGATTCGACGGATAGGTCGGATAAATGTTTGGAAGGAAGAACCAGGGCACAGGCGACGATGAGACCGGTCAGCTCGTCGCAGCAGAACAGCGACCACTGCATTTGGGTTTTTGGCAGTTTTCCTTCGTGGAACCAGCCATGAGACTCTATGCCTTCTAATAATTCTGTGTCAGTCTCCCCTAGTTCTCGAACCCAATTGGCCATCATTTTGGCATGGTTCCTGGAATCGTCTTTGGTAAATTCGTAATCGCCGTCATGCAAAAGCCCGACTATGGCCCATTTATCTTCGTCGGCTTTAAAACATTTCGCTAAAGCTCGCATGACAACCTCGACGGACAGGCAATGACGAACTAAATTTTTGTTCGTCATCTTGGAATTGAGTAGATCAAAAGCCTGAAGTCTGGTGATCATAGTCCGTAGATTTCTTTAGTCGTTTCTTCTAATTCAAAGCGGAGCTGGGGGAAAGGGACACCTTCGCGGGCGGTGACGTCTTCCAAAAACCAGAAAACGCGCTCGGAGTGACCGTAACCAAAAGTCGGGGGCATGCCGTACTCCAGCATTTCCACATAATCAATGTCCAACCATTGGGCTTCCGCGTCACCGGCGTCGCGCATGGCTTGCTGTTTTTGGAACCGCTCCAGCTGATCCAGAGCGTCGTTGACCTCGGACCACCCGTTACCCAATTCTGAACCGGCAATAATAGGTTGGAAACGTTCTACTATATTGGGGTTATCAACGCTGGGTTTTTGTAAAGGAGACAGATATTTGGGATGGTTGATGAGAAAAGCCGGACCGGCAATATCTTTTCTTAGCTGTTTCCAGAGGGCATCGATGGCTCGGGGAAGATTGGGGACTTTTTCTTTTACTAAGGGCTGAATATCCTTGAGACTGGCCGTATAAATATCGACATTAAATTTGTCTTTAAATAGCTTGCCGAAATCAATAATTTCCCATTCTTTGCCAAAATCGACGTCAAAACCGCGGATCTTAAAAAGAGCCTTGTCCCCATAAACCGATTTGATGACATGAGCAAATAGATCCTTGATGATTTGCATGCCGTCCTGCCAGTCAGCATAGGCCCAGTAAAATTCCATGGCAATGTGTTCGGGTAGATGCTCGTCCGAGAGTCCTTCGTTTCTAAACCTGGGGCCGATTTCGTACACTTTTTCATAACCGCCACCAATAAGTCTTTTGAGATAAAGTTCCTGGGAAATGCGTAAATAAAAATCCTGATCAATGGCATCCATGTGAGTAACAAACGGGTTGGCATCCCCGCCTCCGGGAATGTGTTCTAAAACGGGGATATTTATTTCCACAAAACCTTTTTTCTTAAAGAATTCACGATGCGCTTCCCAAAATTTGGACCGGCGAAGAAAACGAGAGTAAACGTCAGGGTTGATATTGGTATCTAAATAACGGCGGCGAAGCCGGGTTTCTTTGTCCTTTAGCCCGTCCCATTGATCCGGCAGGGGGCGGAGAGCTTTGGCCAGAAGGCGCAGGGAAATAGATTCGACGGTAACTTCACCGGACTGAGTTTTCATAACATTGCCGGAAACTTCAATAAAATCACTTGAATCGATAAAACTTAGGTAGTGTTCGTCTTTTAATAAAACCTGGATTTTTCCGGATGCGTCTTTGAGATCTAAAAAGGCGATTTGGCCATGAATTCTCATTGCCAAAACGCGTCCAGCGACAACGACCCGTTTGTTGTGATAGCCGGAATAATCTGAAAGAATGTCGCCGATTTGGGTATCGCGCAGAGATTTGGCCGGATATGGATCGATCCCTAGTTTTTTGATCTGTGCCAGTTTGGCGATCCGGTTTTGGCGAATTTCGGCGAGACGGGAAGAAGACATGGGATTATTTTATTCTATTGCGACTATGGTGTACAGGATTTTGCCGGCGGGAGCGCTGACTTCCACTTTGTCGCCGACTTTTTTGCCCATTAAGGCTTGACCGAGAGGAGAAGAGGGGGAAATTTTCTTTTGGGCGGGGTTGGCTTCCCACTCGCCGACGATATGAAAGATCGCCTGGGAAGTGTTGACATGAACGGTGACTTTGTGGCCGACGTCGATAGCATCACTGCCTGACGGCTGGGCTATCTGGGCGTTTTGGACCAGATTTTCCAGCTCGGAAATGCGGCCGTCGGTAAAGGCCAGCTCTTCTTTGGCGTCCTGGTAATCGTTGTTTTCCGACAAATCACCCATGGAACGGGCGACTGACAGACGGTCGACCAAATGGGGACGTTTGACATCCACCAGCTCGGCCAGCTCTTTTTTGAGCTCTTCGAGGCCGATTGCAGTGATTAACATGGGATTATTCATAAGTATCCATGAACAAAAAATGCCTCGCTGGCGCGGGGCGAGAAGAAGCAAAGCTGGGGGTATTTTAGAACTCTAAACCTGGTTTGTCAAACGAGGCTAAAACAGGTAAAATGAACCCCATCAAGGCTCCATCGTCTAGTGGCCTAGGACATCAGATTCTCATTCTGATAACCCCGGTTCAAATCCGGGTGGAGTCACATCACTTAACCATGGTATATTAGAAAGGTATGGTCCTGCCCGATGAACAGCTGGCCGATTTGGTGATCAAAGCCAATCTTGCCGACGCCAAAAAATTGGTCGAAGCCTACACCTACGTCAAGCACTCCAATGTTTCTTTGGAAGACGCCCTTCTGGAGCTTAAAATTACGACTGACGACCAGCTCGGCCAGGCAGTGGCCGCCCATCTCAAACTCCCCTTTGTCAGCCTCTCCAAAGTTTCCATCCCCGAGGAGGTCTTCGATCTTATCCCGCCTGTTGTCGCCCGCAAACAAAAAGCCGTTGCCTTCGCCCGGGATGCTACTGGCGTCAAAGTCGCCCTGGCCAATCCACAAAACGCCCAATTAATTGATCTTTTGGCCAAAAAGACTGGTCAAAAAGTCATTGTCCACTACGCTACATTCCGGGATATCCAAAACACCCTGCATCTCTTCAAAAAAGACTTGCAGGTCGAAGTGGACAATTTACTCAAAGAAGATATAGGCCGGCCTACCGGCACGGATGACCCACCCGTTGCCAAAATTGTTGATTTATTAATTGACACTGCCTACGAAGAAAAAGCCTCCGATATCCATATCGAACCCCAGGAAGCCACTTCTTCCATCCGCTTCCGTATCGACGGCATGCTCCAGGACGTTCTGTCCATCTCCAAGTTTTTGCACGAGCGCGTCATCACCCGTATCAAAGTCCTGTCAAACTTGCGGACAGACGAACATTTAGCCGCCCAGGACGGTAAAATGCGCGTCCCCTTAGAGGAAGAAAATCTGGATATTCGCGTTTCTATTCTTCCCATTGTCGACGGTGAGAAATCGGTCCTGCGGCTGCTATCTTCCCGTTCCCGCCAGTACACCCTGCAAAACTTGGGCATGAACGACAAGGATCTGCAAAAAGTCTACAACGCCTATTCCAAGTCCTACGGCATGATCTTGTCTACTGGTCCCACCGGCTCCGGCAAAACTACTTCCATTTATTCCATACTAAAGATCCTAAATACCCGCGAGAAAAATATTACTACCGTCGAAGACCCCGTCGAATACCGCATCCAGGGCGCCAACCAAATTCAGGTCAACCCCAAAACAAATCTCACCTTTGCATCCGGCCTGCGGAGTATTCTCCGCCAGGACCCCAATATAATTTTTGTGGGCGAAATCCGCGATTTCGAAACCGCCGGAATTGCCGTCAACGCTGCTCTGACCGGCCATTTGGTCGTGTCCACACTGCATACCAATGATGCGGCTACAGCAATTCCTAGGCTTACGGACATGAAAGTCGAACCGTTTTTGGTCGCTTCCACAGTCACGGTTGTCGTCGCCCAGCGTTTGGTCCGCCGCACCTGCCCCTCGTGCAAAATAGAGATGGCGCTTACCTTCGAAGAACTGGCCAAAAATTTCCCCTCCGACGTACTTAAAAGAAACGACATCAAAAAATCCGTTACCGTCTTCAAAGGCAAGGGCTGCAAAATCTGCCGCAATTCCGGCTACGCCGGCCGCGTTGGCCTGTTTGAAGTTCTGGAAATTACCCCCCAAATCCGCAAGCTGATTACCGCCAAAAGCGACGCCGACGTCATAGCCAAAGCCGCTATCACAGAAGGCATGAAAACCATGCTCGATGACGGCATAGCCAAGATCCTTTCCGGGGAAACCACCGTTGAAGAAGTTCTTCGTGTTACTAAGGCGGAATTTTTGTAACATGAACTCCCGTGTTTCCCTTTCCGCTTCCGAAAAGATCGGCCTTTTGTCCAATTTATCTACCATGCTTTCGGCCGGTATCCCGCTTTTGGAAGCTATCAACTCTTCCCTGGAAGACACCAAAGGGCCCACCAAAAAGGTTCTCGAAACCCTCAAAGCCGACCTCATGCAGGGAAAATCCCTTTATGACTCTTTCGGTCAATTCCCCCGTGTATTCGACAAAGTTACCCTCAATTTGATCAAAGCCGCCGAAGAAGCCGGAACCCTGGAAACCACACTACGCGACCTGCGCGAACACATCCAAAAAGAAACGGAGTTTATCGACAAAATCAAATTTGCCATGATTTATCCCATGCTTATTCTTTGTCTTTTTGCCGGTGTCTTATTAGTCATTCTTGTGGTTGTCATCCCCAAAATCTCCACGGTTTTTTCCAGACTCAAAGTTACCCTGCCCCTGCCCACCAGAATATTAATTTTTGCCTCCGATATTCTTCTCAAGCAAACCTGGTACTTTTTGGGCGGGGCGTTCGCCGTCATGGTAATACTATTCATTTTTTTCAAAACCAACCGCCGTCTGGTTTTAGAAGTCCTTTACCGTCTCCCGCTCATTTCCCACCTCATAAAACAAATCGATTTGACCCGCTTTTCCCGGAATATGTTTCTCCTGCTTTCCTCCGGGCTGCCGATTGTCACCGCCCTGGAACTTTCCCAGGAAGTTGTCTTGCGCGCCAAAACCGCCAAAATCATCACTCTTTCCAAAAACATGATCAGTTCAGGCAAAAAGTTGTCCGAGGGCTTGCGGACCGGCAAGGGTTATATTCCTTCTCTTATGATCAAGCTTATCGAGTCCGGTGAAAAAAGCGGCTCGCTGGATAAATCCATGGGCGAAATTGCCAACTATCTGGATTACCAGGTTTCCAATTCCCTAAAAACTATTACCGCGGTCATGGAACCGGTTCTTCTTGTCGTCGTCGGGATATCTGTCGGAGCCATGATGATTTCCATAATTTCACCCATTTACGGCCTGATCGGTCAAGTAGGTAACCGATGAAACCACGCCGCGGATTTACTTTACCCGAACTTATTATCGTCATGGGCATACTGGCGGTTTTGTTTGGTTTAGTCAGCCTTGGCCTCTTGGGCGGCCAACACCAGCTTTCCGTCGCCTCTTCCCTCTCCCAACTGGTTGCGGACGTCAAACTCCAGCAATCCAAAGCTATGTGGGGCGATACCGAAGGACGCGACTCCGCGGATAGTTACGGGGTTTATTTAAACTCAAATCAATATATTCTTTTCCACGGTTCGGCTTATTCCGCCGGCAATCCTGACAACGTCGTGATCGATCTGGATTCCGGCGTCACTCTCTCACCTACCCAATCGTTCATCTTTGCCAAAGGCAGCGGTGAAATCATCGGCTACGACGCCAATACGGATACTATTACCATTTCATCTCCCTCCGACTCCAAAACCATCGAATTTAATCAATATGGAGTTATTGTTCGAAATGATTAAAAAAAATTCCTTATTGCACCCCTCTCCTAGACTAGGAGAGGGGACGGGGGTGAGGTATTGGGAAAAGATGGGGTTGCATAGGGGCCAATCCCTGGTCGAAATCATCCTGGCCATGGGCCTGGCCGCCGTTCTCCTCCCGGCACTTTTGACCGGCCTGGTTACGACCCGCGAAGGCAAAGCCCAACAAAACCAAAGATTGGAAGCATCTGCCTATCTCAAAGAAGCCCAGGAGGCCGTCCGCTCCGTTCGGGAAAAAGGCTGGGCCAACGTCGTCCCTACCGGTACTTACCATCCCGTCCTCTCCGGTTCCTCCTGGTCTCTGGCGGCCGGGACCGATTCTCCGGGCGGGTTTACCCGTTCGCTGGTCGTCTCCGATGTTTTCCGTGACGCTGCGGGAAATATTGTCTCCTCCGGCGGCAGTCCCGACCCCTCCACCCGCCAGGTAACCACAACCGTCAGTTGGGACACCCCTACTGCCTCCTCCGTCACTTCCGCTTTTTATCTCACTCGTTATTTGGACAATTTGACTCACGTTGAAACACTCCAATCTGAATTTGACGCCGGTACCAAAACCGGAACCTCTACTTCCAACTCCTCCGGTGGAGAAGTGCTTTTGGGTGCTGGCGGATATGGCAACTGGTGCGAACCCAACCTCAACCTTTCTTCTCTCGACTTACCTAAAAACGGTGTGGCCAATGCCATTTCGGCAATCGTTGGCCGGGCCTTTGCCGGCACCGGTGAAAACGCTTCCGGTGTCTCTTTTGCCAACGTCCAAATTACCAATGCAGACCCTCCCGTTCCTTCGGTTTTGGGGACTTATAACGGCTTCAAAACCAACGGCATTTTCGGCGAAACCGATTACGCTTATTTGGCCACCGACAATAACTCCAAAGAAGTCGAAATAATTAATCTCACCACCAACCCCTACTCCGAAGCCGGCTGGTTCAACACTACCATCCTCGGTTTTCCCGTTAACGCCGATGCCACTGCCGTCTACGTATCCGGCAATCGCGGCTACGTCACCGCCGGCTCCTGGCTCTATGTCTTTGACTTATCCAGCAAATCCGGTTCCCGCCCTCCGGTAGGTTTCCCCCACCTGTTAGTTGGTACTGGGACCAGCATCGTTGTTTCCGGCAACTACGCCTTCGTCTCCGTCTCCGGTTCCCCCATCGAAATGCAAATTATCGATGTTTCTAATCCCTGGAGTATTTTCCAGGCCGGCTACGCCGATGTCAACGGCCAGGACGGCAAGCACGTTTTTATCAACTCCACCGCCACCAGGGCGTATCTTGTCACCAACGCCTCCGCCTCCCTGGCCGAGTTTTTTATTATTAATACTTCTTCCAAATCCGGCTCCCGCCCCACAATTTCTAGCTACGACGCCAACGGCATGAACCCCAAAGACCTGGCGGTAGTCACCGGAAATAAAGCCATCATAGTTGGCTCCGGGGCAGAGGAGTACCAGGTCATAGATATTGCCGATGAAACACAACCTGTTCGCTGCGGCGGCCTGAATCTGGACACCGGTGTAAATGGGATAGCCTCCGTTTTGGAGCCCGACGGGGACGCTTTCTCTTATATTATTACCGGGGATGCCTCTTCCGAGTTCAAGATCATCGAGGGCGGTCCGGGTGGCCAATATTCCACTTCCGGCACTTTCGAGTCAGCCACTTTTCCTGACGTCGGTTACTCGACCGCTTTTAATTACATGTCTTATACCGCAACCGTTCCGGCCAATACTACTCTCCAGTTGCAAGTCGCCGGCGCCGACCAAGTTTCCGGCAGTTGTCCCTCTTCCGGTTACGTCTTCCTGGGCCCCGATGGGACCAGTAATAAATTCTTCTCTGCTACCGGCGGTCCGATACCCCTTAACGACGACGGCACCGGCTACGAAAATCCCGCCCGCTGCCTCCGCTACAAAGCCTATCTATCCACTACCGATACCTTCGCCAGCCCCGTATTAAATGATGTAACAGTCAATTATTCACCGTGAAAATAAATATTTTCCATTTCCCCTCTCCTGAATCAGGAGAGGGATCAAGGGTGAGGTTCAGGGCGGGTGAGGTATGTCGTGGTTTTACATTAATCGAAATCCTCATCTACATGGGTCTTATGGCCGCTTTGATCACCGTTTTGACCAACGTCTTTGTCACAGTTTTGGAAACCCAGCTCGAATCCTCCTCCGTTTCGGTCGTGGAAATCGACGGCCGCTACGTTTTATCCCGACTGATCTATGACATTCACCGAGCTACCAGTATTACTACCCCTGCTGTAGCCGGCCAGACTTCGCCCGGTCTGACTTTAAACATTGGCGGCCCCAATCACACTTACACGGTTACCGACGGAGTTCTGTATTTGGACGGTTCTTCCCGTCTGACAAGTATTGATACTTCCGTTTCCAACCTGTCGTTTACCCGCGTCGGCAACAGCACAGACAACGATACCCTGCGAATTTCCTTTACCTTAACTAGCCTCGCCCAATCACAAAATTATAATTCCACCGTTAGTCTGCGTACCAATTAATATGAAACCCGGTCAAACATTAATTTTTTTACTCGTCTTCATAACCATGGCCATTACTGTTACCACGGCTGCCACCTTGATCATTATTAGTAACTCCCAGGCCGCTTCCAAATTGGAGCAGAGCCTTACGGCCTACGCCGTGGCCGAAAGCGGGGCCGAAAACGCCCTGCTTCGTTTACTGCGCGACCCCGCCTACGCCGGAGAAACATTGACAATAGGCGGGGGCATTGCCACAATTAGTGCGACGGGGAGTAATCCCAAAGTTATTTTGTCCAAAGGGGCTTATAGAAATTTTCTGCGCCAGGTCCAGGTCACAGCCAATTACGTCAGCGGAATTCTTACAGTGACCTCCTGGCAGGAAGTCTTTTGATATGACCGCCCATCCTTTTATTGCCACTCTCTATCGGAATCGGATAGCCCTCTGTTCGCCGACAATCGCCCAGCCTCTGGAACTCAAATTCTCCGATGCTTCTATCAAGGATTTAGAGATAGTCAACCAATCGGAGTTGGAAAACCAGGTCAAGGCTTTCGGGTCCGCCCGCCAGCTTCACCCCGGGGAACTGATTTTTGTTCTCACCGCCAATGTGGTTTTTGAAAAAGACCTCTCCAAAATTCCCAGATCTGACCGTTCGGCCCAAATCCAGGCCTTTCTCGACTCCATTCCCTTGTCCAGTATCAGTCACAAAATATTCCGCGTCCAAAACGCCGAAAAGCTCATCGTCCTCAACCGTAATCTTCACGATGGTCTGAAAAAAGCCTTCGAAGCCGTTGGCTTTTCCGTCTCCGCCGTAATTCCCGGAGTCATGCTGGGGGATATCGGCGTCCAGGAATCAACCACCGCCGAATCCTGTCGCGTTATTTCCAAAAAGATCGATTTTATCCGGGCCAATAGTTTCCTGTCCGACGAGGGAAATTTTCACCAGAAAGAAACCAAGTTCCTCAAAAAATATCAGCTGGCAGTCGTAGTGTTCTTTATCCTGGCTGTTGCCGGCGCCGTCCTCGCCGCCGTTTTTACTCTCCGTCCGGCGCCCCGGTCTAAACCCACCCCCACCCTCACTCCCAAACCCACAACCCACAACTCACAACCCACCCCGCTTCCCACTGCTCCGGCCGAAGCCTCGCCCTCTGCCCTGACAGTCCAAATTCTCAACTCCTCCGGCACTCCCGGTTTAGCCTCCAAAATCCAAAAACAGCTTACACCATTAGGTTACACCAATATTATCGTGGGCAACTCAACCGTTTTGTCATCACCATCTTCTGTTCTTTTTTCCTCCCGGGTTTCGCCTGCCCTACGCCAGTCTCTCCTCCAACTGCTTCAGATTTCCTCCGCCCGGGATAACCCCGCGCCCCAATTCGACATCATAATTACTCTCGGCAAGCAATCTACCCCTTGACAAATATTTTACCAAGTGGGCACAATAGATACAGACATGAGAAAAGCCTTCACGCTAATTGAACTTCTGGTCGTCATCGGAGTCCTTGCTGTTTTACTCGCCATCACTCTTATTGCCATCAACCCCGCCCGCCAATTTTCCCAATCCAATGACACCAAACGTTCCAGCGACGTCAACGCCATCTTAAACGCCGTCCACCAGTATGCTGCGGACAATAAAGGTACTCTCCCGGCTGGCATTACAACAACAGGAAAACTTATTCGACTTAGCAACCCCGCGGATCCGGCTACGGATGCTAATATCTGCGCCGCACTTGTTCCCACCTACTTAGCCGCTCTTCCGGTCGATCCTCTTACCAATAATGGAACCCCGATTACGGATTGCACGGGCGGAGTACCGCTTACCTACACCACCAATTACACCATTGTCGCTAGTGCCACAAACAACAGAATAACAGTCACCGCCACGGCCACCGAAGTCGCGACAACAGATATCTCCGTCACCCGCTAAATTGCTTCTTGCTAAAGTCCAAAAACTTCTCTACATTTGTGATTGATGCGCCTGGGTACTTCGCTTCTCCTTGTCATATCCGGAGTAGTAATTAGCGTTTTCATTCTACATCTGACTTTTTCTTCTTACACCCGTTCCCAGATCCCCGCAGGATGCACATCCATAACCGACTCCGGCGAATTTGATCCCACCCAAACCGTGGCCTTCTGGCAAAACCAGCTCGTTGACCCTCCGTCGAATTTATATGCTTCTCTGACCGACACCGACCAACGTGTCCTGGGCCAGTCGACAGCCGGAAAATGGATCGAGATCGATCTTTCCGAGCAAAAAATGACCGCCCGCGACGGCGACTCGGTTTTTCTGGAAAGCCCCATCAGCTCCGGTCTGTGGAACAAGACTCCAAAAGGAGAGTACCGTATCTGGTACAAAATCCGCTCCACCAAAATGGAGGGCGGCATTCCGGGCACCAAATCATATTATTTTCTTCCCAATGTCCCCTACGCCATGTTTTTCAATGGCGATTACGGTATCCATGGTACATATTGGCATTCCAATTTCGGCCAACCCATGAGCCACGGCTGCGTCAACTCTCCCACCCCAATTGCCGAAAAACTTTTCTACTGGACCGATCCCCAGTTGCCCGCGGGCAAAAAAATAGTTAGGGCAACTAGTGACAACCCTGGTACACTAGTAGTAGTTCATGAATAATCTATTCCTCGACTCGGGCAATTATTTACTGATTATTATGTATACGGCTCTTACAGTCTCCTGGTGGAAAAAACGCCGTGAGGCTCTGGTTCACGCTCTTTTGTCTTCCCTTCTTGCCTGGATCATAGCCGGTTTTATCAAAGATATTTTTCCCACTCCCCGTCCTTTTATTGAAAATGGCCTCATGCCCTTTGGCCGCATCGGCTTGGATAATGGCAGCTTTCCCTCGGCTCATGCGTCGGCCGCCTTTGCCTTCGGTGTTTCCGCATTTATGCACGACGGCCCAATTGGCATAGCTATGTTAATCGGCAGTTTCTTAATCGGCTTGGCCCGGGTTGTGGGCAACGTCCATTACCCCATCGACATAATAGGCGGCGCCGTCGTAGGCACACTGGTTGCTTATTTTGTTTTTCGCTCGCATCCGCGATTCCGTTCTTGACATCTTGTCACTCCCAATGATAGAGTGATAAAGCAAAAAAGATTATGGCTTTTTCCATCACCCGTTCAACTTCATCCACGCCTCTTATTAAAAGTTATCCGGTCGTCGCCCTTAGAGAAGGCGTCGTCTTCCCCAATACCGAAGCCCATCTTACTTTCGGCCGCCCCCAAAGCACTACGGCTGTCGAAGCCGCTATTAAGGGCGACAAACAAGTGGTTTTTGTGGCCCAGAAAAACCCCGTCGCCAACCCCTCGATTGAGGACTTGTATCAGATCGGTACCCTTTGCGCGGTCGAGCAAATCGTTCCTTACGGCAATGAGTTTTGGGCTGTAGTTAAAGGTATAAAAAGAGTCACCATTGGTCCATACTTGTCCGTCAATCCTTATTTTTCCGCTTCTATTTCGCCGCTGTCTGACCACTTCACCCCCAGTGACCAGCTGGAAGCCCTGGCCCGCCAGGTAGTTTCCGAGTTCAAAGTCGCTTTCAATCTGGGCAAATCAGTCGAGTTTCCTGTTTTTATGCGTCTCATGTCCGGCGTGTCCTTGCCGGAGCTGGCCGACCAGATAGCCAACTGCCTGGATATTAATACTGCCGAAAAACAAGGCATCTTAGAAATGATCGATATAAACCAGAAATTAGAAAGGATCCTTTCCCATCTCGTTCACGAAATCAAGATCTTGGAGCTGGAACGTTCTATTTCCAATAAAACCCACGCCAAATTTGAGCGCAACATGAAAGAGCAGGTCTTGCGTGAACGCAAAAAAACCATTACCGAAGAGTTAAAGAAATTGGGGGCCGACTCGGAAGACGGTGAAGAAGACGCCAGTGGCCTAAGCGATCTCAAAAAACAACTCAAAGCCTCAAGCATGCCGGTTTCCGTCAAAGAAAAAGCGGACAAGGAACTCAAGCGCTTGTCTCAAATGAGCCCTTACAATCCCGAAAGCAGCTACCTGCGTTCATACCTGGACTGGCTGGCCAGCATGCCCTGGACCAAGTCCACTTCCACCCGAGTTTCATTAGACCGGGCCCAAAAAATCCTAGACCAGGATCATTTTGGGTTAAAAAAAGCCAAGGAGCGTATTATCGAACACTTGGCCGTCATGAAGCTCAAAGGCGGCGAAACCTCACCCACCATCCTATGTTTCGTCGGCCCTCCCGGCGTGGGCAAGACTTCCATCGGCAAATCCATTGCCAAGGCCCTGGGCCGCAAATTCGTCCGGGTTTCTCTGGGGGGCATTCGTGACGAGGCAGAAATCCGGGGTCACCGCCGGACTTACGTCGGTGCCCTTCCCGGCCGTATCATCCAGGGCATCAAAAATGCCGGCTCCAAAAACCCTATCTTTATGTTGGACGAAATTGACAAAATCGGCTCCGACTTTAGGGGTGATCCCAGTTCGGCTCTTTTAGAAGCCCTCGATCCCGAGCAAAACAAAGAGTTCTCTGATCATTATTTAGAAGTCCCCTTCGATTTGTCCCAGGTCATGTTTATTATGACCGCCAATCTTATGGATCCCATCCCTCCGGCTCTGCGCGACCGCATGGAAGTCATCGAGTTCCCCGGCTATACCTTGGAAGAAAAAACCCACATCGCCCAGGGTTTTCTCTGGCCAAAGCAGCTTTCCACCACCGGCTTGCCGGGGGGCATCAAGCTGGAGGCTCCCGCTCTCAAAGAGATCATCCACCGTTACACGCGTGAGGCCGGCGTTCGTGATTTGGAGCGTAATTTAGCCAAAATTTGCCGCAAACTGGCCAAAAACATTGCCGAGAAAAAACCAAATGGCCACTCCGTTTCTCTGGTTAATATCCACAAGTTTTTAGGCCCCCAGCGTTTCCCTGAAACTCTGGCCGAGAAAAAAGATGAGGTTGGTATGTCAACCGGCCTGGCCTGGACCGAAGCAGGCGGCGACGTTTTATTTATCGAGGTGGCCCTTATGCCCGGAAAGGGTGAGCTTAAATTAACCGGCAGATTAGGAGACGTTATGAAAGAATCCGCCCAAGCCGCCCATTCTTATGTCCGCACCCGCTGGCAAAAACTGGGTCTCAAAGAAGATTTTTACAAAAAGATTGATATCCACATCCACGTTCCCGAAGGCGGAGTTCCCAAAGACGGCCCTTCTGCCGGGATTGCCATGGCCACCGCCCTGGTTTCCGCTCTCACCGGCATTCCCGTCCGCCGGGACACGGCCATGACCGGGGAAATTACTCTGCGCGGCCGGGCTCTGGAAATTGGCGGGGTCAAAGAAAAAGTCATCGCCGCCCACCAGGCCGGTATCAAACAGGTGATTTTGCCCAAGGACAACAAAAAAGATTTAGTTGAAGACGTTCCCGCTTCCGTCCGCCGCGACATGAAATTCCAATTTGTTTCCCACCTCGACGACGTCTTAAAATACGCCCTCCGCGATCCCGCCCCATCTCCCAAACCCTTCCCCGCTCCCCGCTTCCTCACCGCAACTGCCTAAGGGTCATTAGATATTGTCCCGGGGAAAAAATTTGGATATCTTTCATCTTTCTGGCCAACACCAACAGATGCTTTTTGTCCAGGGTTACTAATATCTGACACTTTTCTCTCATAGCGCTGGCCAATACATGCGAGTCGTCGGGATCTAATACTTTACTCTGGTATTTCTTAACCGCTTCTGCCTCCGGTGCCTCTGAAATCAAAATAAATATTTCTTCTATCTTTCTTTCCATTTCGGATCTACCGAATCCCGCTTTATCCGCATGTCTAGCCACTTCGTTAACGATTAGCTCCGATATCACGCCTTTTATTTCTCCGGCCTTCACCCTTTTTAGCAACTCTCCCGAAGCCCCACTTGGAGATCTCACTCCGGCCAATATTACCGAGGCGTTGAAAAATACTTTCATTTCAGCAATCCTCTTTTTTTCAGCATGTTACTTTCCTTCTTATCCAGTTCAAAAAATTCCCCCACCTCGGCATCTGTATATCTACGAACCGAATAACCCAAAACAGTTACCGGTTCCAACATCAACCCTCTTCCCACCCTCTTCACTTTTACAAAACTGTTTGCCCCGAATTTTTCATCCCTTAACCGCCTGGGAATAGTCAACAATCCTCGTGGCTGCATCTTAACGATCTCTTCCCAGTCCTGTATTTGTTGCATACATTCGATAATACAGTATTCCCGTATTTCCGTCAATTAGTTCGACACCTTCCGGTTTTGGCGGATGCGGTCCAGTTTTGTCAAAAACTTTTTTCGAAACCTCAAGTTCTTTGGCGTAATTTCCAGCAGCTCGTCATCGTTGATAAATTCCAGCGCTTGTTCCAGAGACATTTTGACAGCCGGTGTTAGGACAGTTTTAATGTCCGCCGAAGCCGCCCGGGTATTGGTCAAGTGTTTCCCCTTGCACACATTCAGCTCCACATCATTTTCTCGGGTTCCCATGCCCACAATCATCCCCTCATATACTTCCTCTCCAGGTTCGATAAAAGTTATTCCTCTCAGCTGGGCGTTCTCCAGCGAATAGGCCAGGGCTTTCCCCCGATCCAGTGCCACCAACGCTCCGGGCCGGATATCTTCTCCCGCCGGCTCGGTTTCTTTGTATTGGGAAAACTGCCTGTTAATCACACTGGTTCCTTTCGTCGCCGTCAGTAAAATATTTCTTACCCCGATCATATTCCGCTGTGAAATCTCATAAACAATTCTGGTGTTACCTTTGCCGTCAGCTGCCATATCCGACATTTTCCCTCGCCTTTTTCCCATTTCCACCGTCGCCACCCCCACGTATTCGTCCGGAATATCAATTATAACTTCTTCAAAAGGCTCGGTGTTGCCTTTAAAAATTACTTGCGGCCGGGATACCTGCGTCTCAAATCCTTCCCGGCGCAATGTTTCCAAAAGTATTGCCAAATGCAGCTCTCCCCTCCCGGCCACTTCAAATTCACCGCCCCCCAAATCATTAAACTTCATTCCCAAATTAGTCGCTATTTCTTTCTCCAACCTCTCGCCAATTTGTCTGCTGGTTACGTACTTGCCATCCCGTCCGGCAAACGGCGAAGTATTCGCCCCTATTGTCATCTTCAGGGTTGGGTCGGTTACCGTAATCGTCGGCAGCGCCGAGGGCTCTGCCGGGTCGGCAATCGTCATCCCTATTTCCAGATCCTCAATTCCGGCCACCGCCACAATATCCCCCGCTACAGCTTCTTGTACCTCAATTCTTTGTATTCCCTGGCTGGTATACAACCTTTCAATATTAAACGACCCGTGGCCTACTAAAGTTACTCTTTGCCCCACTTTCAGCGTGCCTTGACTGATCCTACCTATTCCCATCTTGCCCAGGTGACTGTCAAAGTCCAGCGTCGATACCAGCATTTTCACTGGTTTATCCAAATCTTTCACGGCATTGGGCACTTCTTTCAAAATTATTTCAAATAATGGTTCCAGGTTACCTGCCAGTTTATCCGGGGCCATCCCCGCCCGACCATCTCTTCCGACTGCGTAAACTATCGGAAAATCCAAATGTCCGGAATGCGTCGCCAGCTTCAAAAACAGCTCCTCGGTATCTTGCAATACTTTGGCCGTATTCGCATCTTTGCGGTCAATTTTATTAATCACAAGGATTATTTTTAGTCCGGTCACCAGAGCCTTTTCCAATACAAATTTCGTTTGGGGCAGGGGACCCTCCGCCGCGTCAACTACTAAAAGGGCCGCATCCGCCATATTCAATACCCGTTCTACTTCACCACCAAAATCAGCGTGCCCCGGCGTGTCAATAATGTTAATTTTTACCCCGTGATAATTAACAGCCGTGTTTTTAGACAATATAGTTATCCCTTTCTCTCTCTCCAAATCGTTGTTATCCAAAATAGTCGTCTGACTCATCTCCGCCTGGTTATCCCGAAATGAGTGAGTCTGTTTCAACATCCCATCCACCAGGGTTGTCTTTCCATGGTCAACGTGTGCGATAATAGCAATATTGCGTATGTCCATAAGCAAGCAATTATACAGCAAATTACTGCTTTTTCTTCTCAAACGCACCGGAGGTAACTTTGAAGTCGCCCAAGAAGTAGTCCAAAACACATTCTTAGCCGCTATTAAATCTTTTCATACTTTTCACAGCAAGAGTACATTTTTTACCTGGATATGTAAAATTTCCCTGAATAAGCTTGCGGATTACTATCGGGGACAGGTTAACCCCAAATTTCAACTGCCTTTGGATCTACCCGCGCCCGGCCTCACTCCCGAAGAGCAAACTTCGCTCAATGATCTGCGCACCCAGGTCAACCGCTGTTTAAACTTACTCCCCCCCCGTTATCGCCAATTACTTCATCTCAAATACTACCAGGAGCTATCAACCAAAGAAATTTGTCTCAAACTGGATCTCTCGCCCCGCTCATTGGAAGGCAAACTCTACCGGGCCAAAAAACTTCTCGCCTCCGTGTATGAAAAATCTACGTAAAGGCCTCGTTCACCTCCGCCGCGATCCAATTTTAGCTGTCCAAATCGCCAAATTCGGGGTAATTAATTACCAGCAGCCCAAAGACAGGTTCGAAAACCTGGTCTCGACTATCATCGGCCAGCAGCTCTCCAACAAAGCCGCGGACACGATTTACGAACGGGTTCTTAGTCTTTTCCCAAATCGAAAAATTGATCCCGATTGGATCTTGAATCTTGAATCTTCAAAATTCCGCGCAGCGGGTACGTCCTGGGCCAAAATCAGATCCCTAAAAGATCTTTCCCAGAAAATATTAGACAAATCTGTCTTATTAGACCAATTAGACCTAATGACCGATGATCAAGTTATCTCACATCTTACCCAGGTCAAAGGCATCGGACCCTGGACTGCCCAGATGAAGCTCATGTTCACTCTCCACCGCCCGGACGTCATGCCCGTAGACGACCGCGGCATCCAAAACGCCATGATAAAACTTTACGGTCTCAAAGATGGCAAAAAGCTAACGACTAATATGCTAAAGACTAGTAACTCTTGGCGTCCTTACAGAACGCTGGCCTGCTGGTACTTGTGGAAAAGCCTGGATAATAAGTAAAATGCAGTCATGTCCGACCAAATTAAAAAACTCGCCCCCCTCATATGGTCAGAAATCCAAAAAGCCAGCAAAATTCTCATGCATTGCCACCGAAATCCTGATGGAGATTCAGTGGGGGGGGTCTTAGCCAGTAAATTTGCTCTGGAAAGTTTAGGAAAATCAGTCACGGTCATTTGGGGTGACTCGCCACCCCCAACCACGTTATCTTCTGTTCCAGGCTACGCTTCGATTCTTCGAAAAAATTGGTTCGAAATAAATCCTACGGATTTCGATTTATTTTTGGCCCAAGATTCTTCCTCACTAGGCCAAATTTCAAATCTTGGAGAAGTTAAATTTCCCGAAAATCTTACAGTTATAGTTATTGACCATCATGTCACCAATGATAATTACGGAAAAATAAACTTAGTCGGGCCTTCCTATCCAGCTGTATGCCAAATACTCTACGATCTATTTAGTCTCTGGGATATCAAACTAACCCCAGATATAGCTCTTTGTTTATTTACTGGAATATACACAGACACAGGAGGATTTAAATATCCTCTCGTTACCAAAGAAACGTTTCAAATTGCCGCCAAACTGGCAGAAACCGGTGCCGATTTCCCAAAATTAATTTTTGAAATGGAAAATAGCCAAGATCCCAAATCAATTGAATATATGGGAATGTTTTTTTCCAGCGTTGAACACTACTTCGGAGGAAACGTGGCCGTTTGTTCAATTACCCGTCAACAATTATTAGAAAAACAAATAGACTTGGACATTGATGTTCCCGAATTAGCAAATGCTATCAAGTCGGCCGTTGGCAATGAGATCGGGATATCTTTAACCGAAAAAGATCAGGATGTGATTCGGGTTAGCATGCGGACCCGAGGAAACAAATATGACTTGTCGAAAATAGCTGTAGCTACTGGAGCGGGCGGAGGACATCCGGTAGCCGCCGGAGCAACAATAAAAAAACCAATGGCAGAAGCCAAAAAATTTCTTTTGGAAACTATCCAAAAAGTCTATCCCGACCTCGGCCGGCCGTGATAGTTGACAACCGTTTTTTCTGATGTTATGGTGTATACACCATGAACGGACAAACGAACCTCTCCCGCGTCCAAATTTATATGGAACCAGATCGGTTGATGATGCTGGATCTCATTTCAAATCGAATCAAAATCAACCGTTCCCAAATTATTCGTGACTTGACCAAACCCATAGCCTTGGCATACGGAAAAGTAGTCGATTTTATGACTTCAACTCCAAAAGGGAAAAATCCTCTCTTAAAGCTATCTGGGATAGAAAAAAGCAAAACCGGTCACATCAGCGAAAACGTGGACGAAATATATCTCCATGACTAAGACAGTTTTTATAGACACCAGCGCTTGGTTGGCTTTTCTGCTCAGCGGGGAAAAACAGCATCAAGTCATCGACAAGTACGTCAAGCGTCTTATTTCCCAAAAAGCCAGACTGTTCACCTCGGATTATATCTTGGACGAGACCTGGACAAGGTTAGTTACTAATCAGAATTTTTCTTCAGCCAGCTCCTTGCGCCAGATTGTCAAAGAGGCTCATAAAAAAGGACATCTGTCGGTTTTCTTTACTCTGGAAACATTTTTTGAAGAAACATGGCAAATATTCGAGAAATTCTCCAACCTGAAGTTGTCCTTCACTGACGCTACAATAATTTTCTACTCGCGTAAGTTTAAGATTGACGAAGTTGTCACTTTGGACGAGGGAATAAAAAAAGCCGGACTCAAGGTCTTTCCCAACTAAGGTATACTTATATCAATGTTCGGGTTTTTGTTTAAGGTAATTATCATGGCCGCGATGTTTGCTGGTGGGGGCTACGCTTATATTAACCGGGACAAATTACCCCAACTCTCCCAATTACCCCAATTAGCCCAATTTGCCAAATTACCTAATATAGAAATCAACGCCTCCGAAGCCGGCTCGCGCATCAGCGCCGCCCTGGATTCGATAGTTACCCACCCGGACAAAAACTCGCCCGTAGTTCTGGGCGTCAAAATCACCAACGAAAGCATCGGCAAACTGGTCGACGTCATCCAGGGTCTCCCTCCCGAACAAGTCAAGCAAATCCAGCAAGTCATTTGTGCGACACCGTCGGCCCGGTAACGTATAATCGCTTCATGATCGACGTTAAAAAGCAATTAGACGAGTTGAAGGTTCGTTTGGACCAAATCAAAGTAAAACTAGACCCAGACCAGAAGACAAAGCAGATTCGCGAACTTGAAGCCAAATCCACTAATCCGAATTTCTGGTCGGATCCGCAATCCGCTCAGGCCGCCATGAAACTTATGGCTTCGCTCCAGTCCGAAGGCAAACAAATTTCTGATTTAGAAACAGAAATCACCGATGCTTTATCCGTCTTAGAAATTCTGGAAGAAAAAGATGTTGTCAAAATAGAAAAAAAGCTAGGTAAATTAGAAATCAAGACCTTCTTAAACGGTTCTTATGATCAAAGTAACGCGGTTATTTCTATTCATGCCGGCCAGGGCGGAGTAGAAGCCATGGACTGGGTTTCCATGCTCCTGCGCATGTATCTCAAATATTGTGAGAACCGGGGTTGGCAAACGGAAATAATCGATCAAATGCCCGGGGAAGAGGCCGGGCTCAAAACAGTTACATTTACAGTTACAGGTTCCTACGCGTACGGTTATTTAATAGGGGAGCGTGGCACCCATCGCCTGGTCCGCCAGTCGCCCTTCAATGCCGACGCCCTCCGCCAAACCTCGTTCGCCCTCGTCGAAGTTTTGCCGGAACTTCCCGAAACCGATAGCGAAATAATTATCCCGGAGGACGACATTTTATTTGAAGCCTCGCATGCTTCCGGCCACGGTGGTCAAAATGTTAATAAAGTTTCCACGGCTGTGAAACTTACCCACAAACCCACAGGAATTTCTGTCCAATGCCAAACCCAAAGATATCAGGAACAAAACCGCAAAATTGCCCTAAATCTTCTCAAGGCCAAACTTTGGGCCAAAAAACAAGCAGAACATGCTTCTTTGGAAAAGAATCTCAAAGGCAAACATGTCGCCGCGTCCTGGGGTACCCAGATCCGCTCCTATGTCCTTCATCCCTACAAATTGGTCAAAGATTTAAGGACTGGCGTCGAAACTTCCCAAGCCGAGTCGGTTTTAGACGGCGATCTGGATATGTTCATCGACGCCGAACTCCGCCAACTCCCGGGTGTATAATCGAACTATGACTAACCCCCTCTCCAAACAATTTAAATTCACCCAATTAGTTTACTTTGATGCCAGAGACAAAAAATTCACCGGGGTGTGTTTGGAACTGAATCTGGTAGTCGAGTCAGACTCTCTTGAATCTACCATCACTCTTCTTAACGACGCGACCGTCTCCCATCTTCTAGCCGCAGCCGAAGTCGGTTTTCCCTCGGAACTAGTCTTCCGACCAGCCCCTGCTCACTATTGGCAAATGGCCAAATCGGTTTCAGCCAAAGTCGGCCAAGACAGGACCCTTTCGGCAGAAGAATTCGCCCTTTTCACCCAGAATATAACTCTTCCCGAACTGCATCATGCCGCATAACCCGCCGCTTTCTTACCGGGACGTCATCAAAATTCTCAAAAATCTTGGCTTTACACCTGCTCGCCACGCCAGCGGCAGCCACGAAACTTGGAAACTTCTTCGTAGTAATCGCTGGTATTCCGTCACGGTTTACTTCCACGGCGGCCAAAACTTTCAACTTCCACCCAAAACCCTCAAATCCATGATTGAACAATCCGGCTTTTCGCCGGAAGAATTTTATTCAGCCAAAAAGAAAAAACTCAAATGACTTGGTTAATTCTCGCCAGTACGGCAGCAGTGCTCTTTTCGCTAAATAGCCTTTTGGGGCGGGTTTTGGCAGTAAAAAGCCAAAATCCCCGAGCCTTTGCCTTTGTTTACAATTTATTTGGAGCTCTTTTTGCGCTCGGGCTTTGGTTCCTACATCCCCAGCCCATCTCTAACGTTCCGCCACTTGCCTGGCAGCTGCTTGTTTTGTCAATCATACTTTATGGGGTCTTCAACCGTTTTGAATTCTATGCCCGGAAGCACGTTGAGTCTTCCACCCTTTCTATACTGACCAAATTTATTCCAGTTATAACTTTTACTCTTTCTATCGTTATCTGGAAGGAAACCGTAACTCTAAATAAACTCCTCGCCGCAGCATTAATTATCGGGGGAACTATGGCCGCGGTCTACAAAAAAGGTAGAATAGAGTTTAACCAAGGCCTAAAATACGCCGCAATAATAATCGTTTCTTTAGGCCTTGCCTGGACGGTAGATAAAAAAGCCTCGTCATACTTTCCCTTGGCTCTATATGCATTCGCCACATATCTTCCCCCCAACATTTTTTTGTTGCCATTCCCATTTCTTAAGTGGTCGCAAATCGTCACCGAAATAAAATTGGCCAACTGGAAAATTGCCTTTCTAGCCTTCGTAAACATGACTGCTTACTATACTTTGATCTCCGCCTTCCAATACGGGGAGGCCTCCAAAGTAGTCTTAATTACCTCAACTTCGACTATTCTCACGGTCATTGCTGGGATAACCTTACTTAAAGAAAGAGAAAATATTTCGCGAAAAATCGTGGCTGCACTTATAGTTGTTATTGGAGCCCTACTTTTGAAGTAGTTACTTTTACACAACTCCCATACTACAGAGTATGGGAGTTATTAATTACAATACTACCTAGTATTAGAAAATATGCATTATGTCTCGAGGGCTGGAGAAAAGTTAGAGTTTGCCCTGGCCACCTGGCACATTAATGTCACGGGTTTAATCTGTGCCGATTTGGGCTGTAGTGCGGGAGGATTTACGGACTGCTTGTTACAGCGCGGAGCGGCCAAAGTTTATGCCGTTGACACCGGATATGGTGTTTTGGATTGGAAATTAAGAAACAATTCGAGAGTAATTGTCATGGAGCGAACCAACGCCTTGCATGTCAAACTACCCGAATTAGTGGATTTTGTATCTATAGACGTCGGTTGGACTCCACAGCGGCTGATTTTGCCCGTCGCTAAGACATTGTTAAAGCCCGGCGGCCAAATAATTTCATTAATAAAACCCCACTACGAAGCCAAAAAAGCCCACCTAACGCCCGACGAGGCGAAAAACATAGCCGACCAATTTGCCCAATTAGGCCAATTAGTCCAATCACCCATTACCGGTCAAAAAGCCGGCAACGTGGAGTATCTCTTGCGTATGTTATACTAGCTTCATGCCCGAAGATTTGGTTCAACCCATCACTCCAATATCTACTTCGCCTCCCAAGTCTCTTTTATTTGGCGGTGCGATTGCAGTGGTAATTTCCGGCGCGGTTGTCGGATTTATTCTCACCAAAATTCCCGGACTTGGTAAAAACGTCAAAGGATCTTCGGCAACCATAGTAAATACCGCCACCGAAGTTGGTTCTACCGATACCCAAACTTTCCGTGACTCCGCCCAGGGGACCCTGGAATCCGGCGGCCTAAACGGAGAGGGGACTCACAAGTTGATTAGAGACGGTGGTCCCAGTCAGACAGTCTACATCATCTCTTCCATAGTGGATTTGGAACAATATGCCGGCTCCAAGGTCCAGGTCTGGGGCGAGACTATCAAGGCCCAGCGCGCCCCCTGGCTCATGGACGTCGGCCGGTTAAAGATTTTGGAGTAATGATTACTGCCCGCAATCTCACAAAAAAATTTGGCGATATATCTGCCTTAACCGATCTGACTATCTCGATCGGGCCGGGCGAGTTCGTATTTCTTACCGGACCTTCCGGCTCCGGCAAAACCACCCTCCTTCGCCTGGCCATGCGCGACCTTCTCCCAGATTCCGGGTCTTTAATAGTCAACACTCATGACTTAGCCAAACTCAAAAAAAAGGACCTGCCGGCCCTACGTCGCGAAATCGGAACCGTATTCCAGGATTTCAAGCTTTTGGCCGACCGCAATATTTGGGAAAACGTCTCTCTGCCTCTCGAAGTCCGTCGCCTGCCCCAATCCCAAATAGACAAAGCCGTCAAAATTGCCCTGGAACTGGTGGGACTTGCCAACCGGGCCACCCTTTTTCCGGCTCAGCTTTCCGGCGGCGAACTTCAACGTGCCGGTTTGGCGCGGGCCATCGTCGGCAAGCCAAAAATGATTCTGGCCGATGAACCCACCGGCAACCTCGACCCCAAAACCGCCAGGGTTATCGTCAAACTTCTAAAAGATATCCATGCCGAACTCAAAACCACCGTGGTTATGGCCACCCACAACGCTGATATTGTCAATCTCTATTCCCACCGGGTTATTTCTTTAGACAAGGGCAAATTAATTAAAGACAATCCCAAAGGCAAATATGAGTAGCCATTTTACAACCGCCGCCAATCGTATCCGCCGTTCACCCTACCAAACCCTGGCCGCCGTTTCTATTATGACCATGACTCTGTTTCTGGCATGCGCCTTCTTTTTGATCGCCGCCGGCTCTCAAGCCGTCCTCAAATATTTCGAGACCCGCCCCCAGGTCAACGCCTTCTTTGCCACCGATTTTACCCCTTCCGCCAGCCAGGTAGAAATCATCAAGTCTGATCTCGCCGCCACAGGCACGACCGATTCAATCACATACATCTCCAAAGAAGACGCTCTGACCATTTACAAGGAGCTCAACAAAAACGACCCCCTGCTTTTAGAAGCTGTCACCGCCCAGATGCTCCCCGCGTCCATCGAAGTCACCGCTGTTAACCCTTCGGATCTCAAGCCGTTGGCCGACCGGCTCAAAGAAGTGGAGGGCATTTCTGACGTCCGCTATGCCGAAGATGTGGTGGGTCAACTGTCCAAGTGGACCGCTTCAGTTCGGGCTATCGGAATTGCCCTCGTCGGAGCCCACGTTTTCATTACCTTTACAATTATTATGCTCATCATTGGGGTCAAAGTAGCCAATCGTCGCGAAGAAATCTCTCTTCTGCAACTAGTTGGCGCCACACCCGGCTATGTCGCTGCTCCGTTTATCTGGGAAGGGCTTCTTTATGGTTTGTCCGGGGCCTTTATTGCCTGGGGGGTTTCCTATCTGGTCCTGCTTTATTCCACCGGGTTTTTGATCGGATTTTTGACCGGAGTCCCCATTCTCCCCGTCCCTGTCATATTTATGCTCGAAGTTCTGGCAGGTACAATCGCTTTGGGAGCGTTAGTTGGCGGCTTGGGGGGATTTTTAGCCGTCCGCCGCTACCTCAAAGCATGAAGAAAAAACTTTTACTCCTCCTCGTTTACACTTTTACACTTTTACACACTTACGCTTTAGTGTCCGCAGACACGTTGTCCGACAAACAAAGTCAGATCGATGAATTAGAATCAAAGGTTGCTTCACTTCAATCCCAAGCCAAAACCCTGGCCGGTCAAATCGCCTATTACGACGGCCAGATCGCTCTGGCCAACCTCAAAATTTCCCAAAGTGAAGATTTGATAACCAGCATTTCTACCAAAATCCGCCTGTTAGAACATTCTCTCCAGACCCGTGGGCAAATTTTAGAAAGTCAAGTCAGGGAAACTTACAAACAAGGCCACCAGGATCTTTTGTCCTTATTTTTCTCCTCCCCCAATTTTTCCGCCGCCATCAATCGTTTCAAATATCTCCAGGTTGTCCAGGACCACAACCGCAAATTTCTCCACGATACCCAGGTCGTCCAAAGCAACTATTCTTCCCAAAAAGATCTCCTAGAGCAATCCCGCGTCCGTCTGGAAGCCCAGAAAAAGTCCCTGGCCCTTATCCGCGCCGACCGGGACAATTTACTCACCCAGACCAAAAACGACGAAGCCGTTTACCAGAAACAACTAGAGCAAGCCCGCCTAGAATATGAAGCTATCCAAAAAGCGCTTATTGCTGGAAAAAAAGAGGGTCCAGTTAAGAAAGGCGATCCGATTGCGCTAGTTGGTAATTCAGGATATTGGGCACCTGATCCACGACAGGGTTGCTCTACTGGTAAACACTTACATTTTGAAGTCCGGGTGAACAACGATTGGATCAACGCCGAAACTTACGTCAAATCCATGACTGACAAATGGGGTTTAAATATCGGTTCTGGCAACTGGGATTGGCCCCTCCAGAGCCCAATCGAGATTACTCAACGCTACGGCAAAACCAATTACTCTTACGTGTATAAATATAGTGGGGGGATTCATACCGGTATAGATATGGTTTCTAATCAAGACGTAATCTATGCCGTAGCCGACGGAACTCTATATTCTTATACTGGCAAATGTGGTCCGGCCGATCTGAACATCAAATACATCGACCACGGCTCCAATCTCAAAACCTTCTACCTGCATATCCAATAATAAATCTTATAGTTAGCATAATTTACATTATTACGACGACCGCATAAATATTGTAAAAGTTGTGTGTGGTATATTCAGTTTATGATGTGGTGGAGCCTGATTCTCCTTTTTTTCCTCTCCACCTTCCCCGCTCTTGCCGTCACGATCACCCTCTCCAATGTTCCCTCTTCAATTTCTACAGACCCGTTTACTCTAAACGTTGATATTTCCGGCCCGAATCCCGGCACAAACTACTTACGCGTAGATCTTTTTAAGGATGGGACAAGTAACTATTTTGGTGAAACTAACAATGGCTCAGTTTATTATGGCGGATCTGATGGCCTGCAATACTTTCCGGTCACAATTAACGCCGAAGGAACAGCTTCTGCCCAGCTCACAGCCAGAATAGGCAATCCTTCTCACACGGATTATCCTGGATCGGGTCAATATAAATTGAAAATCCGACGTTATACCTCGGCTGACAGTAACTCCTCGTCCAATTCGAATGATGTTCAAATTACCTTCGACTGGCCTACTCCTACCCCTACCTCCACTCCCCAGCCAACGAGTCCCCCTGCTCCGACCAATACACCCGCCCCCACAACTACCCCCAAGCTCTCCTCCACCCCCAAGCCGTCAGCCACACCCACGCCGAAACCAACTTCTCCGCCTATTACAGTTACTGTTACTCTTACAACTCCGCAGGTTTTGGCCGAAGCCACCGAATTCTTCACCAACTCCTCCCCGACCCCAATTCCTGTTCCAGAATCAATAACCGATAACCGAACACCGAACACCGAACACCAATCTCCCCCCTGGCCGGCCTTTCTCCTTATAGGCCTGGGCGCAGGTGGCCTGGCCGCCTCCGCCTACCTCTTTTTCCGCTCTCGGGGCTAGACTTAGGCTCTATCTTATAGTACAATACTTATCTGCCCTTTCGGGGGTATTTTTTTTGTATCATTATGGCTCAACCAACCGTCATTTTGCCCCGCCACCGACGGACTATGTTGGGTGCGGGCGTCTCTCATAATGGCCGGGAGTATATCACCCATTCCACCCTTCCCCACCACCTCTCTGCCCATATTACTCTAGTCCTCTGGCAGAAAATATTTCTCCTCTTACTGTTACTGTTACTGCTTACAGGTTTATTCTTTTATCCCTGGGCCACCGCCATCGGATTCATAGCTGTTTTGACCGCCGTCTACTTCGCCGACGCCGTATTTAACTTCATTTTGATCTTCAAATCCCTCCACTTCCCCCCCGAAATCACCTTCTCGGATATTGAACATCGAACATTGAACATTGGACATTTACCCACATATTCTATCTTATGTCCCCTCTACCGCGAAGCCCGCGTCCTTCCCCAGTTCGTCGAGGCCATTTCCGCTCTCGACTGGCCCAAAGCCAAGCTGGACGTCCTGCTTCTCCTGGAGGAGGATGACACAACCACAATCGAGGTCGCCCATAGCCTTAATCTGCCCTCATATTTCCGGACAATCATCGTTCCGGTTTCACAACCCAAAACCAAACCCAAAGCCTGCAATTATGGCTTGAGCTACGTCAAAGGTGAATATGTGGTCGTTTACGACGCCGAGGACCGCCCCGAACCCGACCAGCTCAAAAAGGCCTATCTGGCCTTCCAAAAAGTTCCGGCTTCGGTCACCTGTCTTCAATCCAAGCTCAACTACTACAACCCCCGCCACAATCTGCTCACCCGCCTCTTCACCGCCGAATATTCTCTCTGGTTCGACGTAGTTTTGCCCGGCCTTCAGTCGATCAACACCACCCTCCCCCTGGGCGGTACCTCCAACCACTTCCGCACCAAAATCCTAAAAAAGCTTCATGGCTGGGACGCCTTCAACGTCACCGAGGACTGCGATCTGGGTTCCCGTCTTTTCAAAGCCGGCTACACCACGGCTATTATCGACTCCACCACTTACGAAGAAGCCAACAGTCAGTTGGGTAACTGGATCAGGCAGCGCTCGCGTTGGATCAAGGGCTATCTCCAGACCTTTCTCGTCCACAACCGCCACCCCCTGAAGTTTTTGCGCGACCACGGTTGGCATGCCCTCATTTTCCAGCTGATAGTCGGCGGCAAGATCGCCTTTATGCTCATCAACCCCTTCCTCTGGCTCATGACCTTCGCCTACTTCACTCTTTATAGCTTCGTCGGCCCGGCCATCGAATCTCTTTATCCCGCTCCCGTCTTCTACATGGCCGCCTTCTCTGCTGTTTTCGGTAACTTTCTCTATCTCTACTACTATATGATCGGCTGCGCCAAACGCGGCCATTGGGATCTCATCAAATATGTCTTCTTTATTCCCCTCTACTGGCTTTTTATCAGCATCGCCGGCTTCAAAGCCCTGGCCCAGTTGATCCTGCGCCCCCACTACTGGGAAAAAACCCACCACGGCTTCCATCTTGACCGGGCCGAATCTTCCTTCCTGCGCTCCCAAATCATCTCCCGTTTCGGTTGGGTTCGTCCTTTAGCCGGGCATCGCCTCACCGGCGCCACGCTTTTAGTCGCCTCGGCCGCAGCCGCCAATTTCTTCAATTTTCTCTACAATGCCTATCTGGGCCGGGTTTTGTCCGCATCCGATTTCGGTTTAGTAGCCCTCATGGGCAGCCTGATATTTATTGTCAATCTTCCGATCGGCGCCCTCTCCGGAACTGTTTCCTATCGGGCTTCCTATCTCATTGGCAAGTTCGGTAGCACAGCCCAAGCCTTTTGGTCACTCATCCGCCGTCGCTCAATCATGGTCGCTATTTTGTGTGTCCTTGTCTGGCTGGTTCTCTCGCCCTGGCTGGCCGGTTTTTTCCGCTCCCCCGACATCCTGCCTTTTTGGCTCTTCGCTCCCATTTGGACCATCGCCTTCACTGCTGCCGTCGACCGGGGTTTCTTAACCGCCAACCTCCGCTTTTTCACTTTGGCGGTGGTCATTCTGGGTGAGGCCTTGTCCAAATTTGGCCTGGCCGTGTTATTTGTTCATCTGGGCTATCCCCAGCTGGTCTACGCCGCCATTCCTTTGTCCATGGTTTTACCGTTGGGCATTGGCTGGTGGGTAGCTCGCAGAACCACCTCACCCGTCGTTTTGGACCCCTCCCATATTACCTATTTCCCCAGGCGTTATTTTGCCACCTCGATTCTTATGGGTCTATCCGCTCTTGGGTTTTTGAGCTTGGACGTGATTTTAGCCAAGCGCTTTTTGGATCCCGTCTCCGCCGGCAACTACGCCCTGCTTTCCCTGGTTGGCAAAATGATCTATTTCTTCGGCAAGCTGGTTTCCCAATTTACTATCCCCCTGGTCAGCCGGGCCGAAGGCGAGGGCGCCGATTCCCAAAAAGTCTTTCTGCCCATCTTTCTCCTGTCCGTTTTTGCTACTACTGCCGGCTTTGTAGCCTTAGGCCCACTGGGCCATCTCACCGTCCCCCTCTTACTGGGCGCCAAGACTATCCCGATATTGCCATATCTCACTCTCTATTCCCTGGCCCTGGCTCTCTATACCATGACGACTACCGTCATTGATTACCACCAGGCCCGCCGCCACTATCTTTTTCCCGTCACCGGTTTCTTTTTAGCCATTGCCCAAGTCGTCGCCCTGTCCTTTTTTCACGACCACCTATCCATGTTGGTCAACGTCATCTTTGCCTTGAGCCTGTTTTATTTCCTGCTCATTACCGGCCTGCATTTCACCTATGACGCAATAATAATTATTTTTCACAACCTCCACGATTTACTGGACCTTTTTTTCTTGAGGCTCAACGGCCGCCGCCCCCTGCCCTCCGACAAACTGCGCATTTTAGCTTTCAACTGGCGGGATACCAAACACGTCTGGGCCGGTGGGGCGGAAGTATATTTACACGAAGTAGCCAAGCGCTGGGTCACGGCCGGACACACAGTCACTCTTTTTTGCGGCAATGACGGCCATGATCCCAGAAATGAAATGATGGACGGAGTCAAAATAATCCGCCGCGGTGGCCTGTTCACCGTCTATATATGGGCGTTTTTATACTACGTCCTCAAATTCCGCGGCCGCTTCGACGTTATTATCGATTCCGAAAACGGCATTCCCTTTTTCACACCACTTTTCACTAGGCTTCCGGTCTTTCTTTTAATACATCACGTCCACCAGGATCTCTTTCGTTCAAATCTTTATTTCCCCATGGACAAAATAGCCATGCTTTTAGAAGGCAAACTTATGCCCCTGGTCTACCGGAATTCCCGAATCATCACCGTTTCCGATTCCTCCCGCAAAGATATTTTGTCTCTAGGCTTTTTCAAATCCGACAATATTACAGTCGTCAATCCCGGTATCGATCCTTCTATCTTTTACACCTCTCCCAAAACCCGCTATCCTTCGTTTGTCTATCTCGGCCGCATCCGCGCCCAGAAAAATATCGACGTGGCCATCCGGGCTTTTGCCTCTGTTGTCAAAAAATATCCCAAAGCCCGGTTCTCCATTGCTGGCTGGGGTGACAAATTAGACGAATTAGCCAAATTAGCCAAATCACTCAGACTGGCCAAATCGGTCAAATTCCTAGGCAAAGTCAGCGATGCCGAACGGGTCAAACTTTTAGGAAAATCCTGGGCCATGCTCCAGCCCAGCTCTTTTGAAGGGTGGGGGATAACGGTTATCGAGGCCAATGCCTGCGGGACTCCGGTAATAGCTTCGAACGTCCCCGGCCTGCGCGACTCCGTCCTCCACGATGAATCCGGTATTTTAGTTTCTCTCAAGAACGAATTTGAATTGGCCGAATGTATGAAATTGTTAATTTCCCTTCCGGACTACCGCTCCCGCCTATCCCAAAACGCCCTCGCCTGGTCCACCAACTTCAACTGGGACGTCAAATCAGCCGAATTCATCCGCGCCGTCTCAAATCGTAACCAGAAACAGGAGTTAACTATCCCGCTCGCCAAACCCGGTTTGGCTTATTCGTATGAATCAACTGATCAACATTCTTAAAAGAATTCGCTCCATCATTATGCGGCAGATAAAACCTAGCCGCAACTATTGGCTTGCCCATCGAAGTGTCCGACCACTTAGTTCCAAGTTTGGGTTCGACCGTGGCACTCCCATTGATCGATATTGGATAGAATCGTTTCTTTCTAAGCATCATCAGGACATTCAAGGGAGATGTCTTGAAGTTACAGACAGCAAATACACTACTCAATTCGGTCAACATATCATAAAAAGTGATATCTTGGACATTAATCCCAAAAACAAACTAGCCACTATTCACGGCGACCTGCGCCATTTACCCAAAGTCAAAAGCAATACTTATGACTGCATTATTTTAACCCAAGTTCTGGGATTAATAGATGATTATGAATCAGCCATTGGGGAATGCCGGCGTATTCTCAAGCCTGAGGGAATATTGTTAGTCACCATGGCCAGTCTTTGTCCAACTTTTTACGAGGAGGGAAGTTTCTGGCGATTAACTACAGCCTCTGCCAAATTTGTTTTCAAAAAATATTTCAAACCCCAAAACCTTCTAATTCAAGGTTACGGAAATATTTTAACCGGTCAATGTTTTTGGGTTGGCATGTGCCAGGAAGAACTAACCAAGAAAGAACTCGAATATTACGACCCCAGTTATACATGTCTGGTCTCTATAAGGGCAGTTAAAGATTAATATGAAACCCACAGTCAGCATTGGTATTCCCGCCTACAATGAAGAGGCCAATCTCGGACACTTGCTCTCGGACTTGCAATCTCAAAAACAAACCGGTTTCAAACTCCAGGAAATCATTGTATCCTCTGACGCCAGCACCGACCAAACAGTAAGCATAGCCAAGAAATATTCTGGTTCTGGGGTCAAAATTTTGGACAACCAAGTTCGTCAAGGTCAAGCCGCCCGCCAGAACCAGATTATCGATCTGGCAAATTCCGACGTTCTTGTTTTGTTAAACGCTGATATTTTAATCGAAGGTCGGGATTTTGTCTGGAGGTTAATCCAGCCCATAACAAACAATCATGCCGACCTCACTTCAAGTAATCTCCTGGCCCTTGCACCCAAGACTTTTATGGGCCAAGTCTTGTTTCATTCCCTAAAGCTTAGAAACGAAGTCTACAAAAAATATCATTTGGGACAAAATATTTATACTTGTCATGGCGCCGCCAGGGCGTTCTCCAAGAATCTGT
The DNA here is from genome assembly GCA_007376345.1 of Microgenomates group bacterium Gr01-1014_16. Lineage (GTDB taxonomy): Bacteria > Patescibacteriota > Microgenomatia > CAZETR01 > Amesbacteraceae > VMGA01. Next base: position 56,243 of record VMGA01000002.1, read on the forward strand.
ACCAGAATTTTAGGTTCCAAAACAGCGTAGCAGAAGATGCTTACTCCTACCTTTACGCTATTTTCAAAGGATATAAATATCGTTATGTCGCAGATGCCATAGCTTACATTAGATGGCCAGAGTCGTTAATCGATCACGAGCGCCAAAGCTTGCGTTTCTTTCAATCTCAAAAAGTTCTCTCGTCCCAATTCGATCCCCAATTCGTCAGCGATCAATATAAATTACCGCCACTTGAGGTACTTAAAACCGTCGTCAAATTTTACCTTCAATATCCTATTCACGCTCTTGCCTATTCATTTATATTTTGGTTTATGTTTTGCAAATCATTTTTCAAACGGCCCATGGACACCTGGCAATCGTCTGTTAGTTCTAAGATTCTCAAGTAGTATGAACAAACTTATCTTAGCCAGAAAGATTATCTATCCCGGATTGGGGATATTAGACAGCGTCCTTTTAAGACGCCCCGAAGGTATTACTATTTTTTGCTACCACAGCATCTCTTCAGACTCTTGGCGCTTTAGTGTGACTGCTCAAGAGTTTAAAAATCAGTTGGACTATCTTCTTAGCCATTTGCACCCAATTTCCCTTTCAGATGTCCATCAATATCTAAATAGAAAAAAAGAAATCTCTTCTCCTTCTTTCGTTTTAACCTTCGATGACGGATTTAAAGACTTGATGAGCGTAAAAGAACACGTCAAAAAATTAGGTATTAAGCCGACCATATTTGTTTTATCCCATCCGCAAAAAACCAACAAAACGGAATTGGGAACAAGTCAAGATTTATTAAAAGATAAAGATGTTTTTGCGCTTCATAAATCCGGTTGGGAAATTGGCTGTCACAGCGCTACCCACCCAGACTTTTTTTCCTTAACAAGTACAGATTTGAAGGAGGAAATAATTGAATCCAAAAAAACTTTGGAATCTAAATTAAATCTTCCTGTCGAGTACTTTGCTTACCCCAAAGGCCGATATTCACCCGCCGTTCTGGCCGCAGTTCAAAAAGCCGGATACCAGCTAGGTTTGACCATGGACGACGGGATTATTAGCCGAAATACAAACCCGCTCCTCTTGCCTCGGGTCGGTGTTGATGGTTCTCATTCGTTTGCCGAATTTACCTCATCTTTTTCCCCATCGGTTGTCAAATTGAGGGGAATGTTAAAAAGACGTAAAATAGGCCTTAATATATGACCAAATCGCATCGCGGTTCCATTGCGGTAGTCTCCAAATATTTTTACCCGGTTGCCGCCGGCATCGAAGTTAATGTTTTGGAAACTTATTCTGTACTCGCCGGTCTAGGTTGGGATGTGACCATATATACTTCTCGCGATACTCTGACCGAAAAAAGTGTCCTTCCACAAACGGATAATATTCGGGGATTAAAAGTTATCCGTTACCCGTTTGCCAACGACTATTTTGGATACGTTCCCGAGATCAACTGGAAATCGGTGGACGTCGTATGTCTCCATAATTTTAACGTCTTTCATTTCTGGATACTGCTCTATGTTGGTTGGTTCAAACTTCTCGGCCGCAAAAAATTTGCCCTGATTGTCACTCCACACGGCGCTTTCAACCCGGAATGGTCGATATATCCCAAATGGAGCATGGCTTTTCCCAAACAGCTCTACCACTACATTATCGGGACATTTTTTATGAACACTGTGGCAGATAAAATGCGGGCTGTTTCCAATTGGGAAAGACAGGAGATCATCAACAAAGGAGTCCACCCTGACAAGGTCGAGGTTATCAGCAACGGCTTGGAGGATGAGGCTTATCAGGACATTGACAGTTTGGCTAGTTCACAAATTAAAGATCGAGTTAAAAAAATAGGTCGATACTTAATTCAAATTGGTCGCGTTTATCCCATAAAGAATTATGAAACCGTCATCAAGGCATTGCCAGACATACCTTCAGACGTTAAGTTTATAATAGCTGGTCCAATAGAGAGCAATTACAACGACACTTATTACGCAGCCCTAAAAGATTTAATATCCAATCTCCATCTAGAAAATCGGGTAATTTTTTGGGGAGTAATTCGTGGGGTTGACAAATACTACCTCATTAAACACGCCCAAATGATGGTCCACATGGCGCTGTGGGAAAGTTTTTGTAACGTCGTTCACGAAGGCATGAGCCAGGGTCTTGTTTGTATTGTGGCCAACAACACTGCTCTCCCGTATCTTGTTAAAAACGGTGTTAATGGCTATTTAATTGATACTCATGACTATGTCTCTCTAGCCAGAAAAATAAATTACACATTGGATCCAAAAAACTCTCGCGAAATTAAATTAATCCAAAGTTATAACACTAAGCACGGTCGGGACAATTCATGGCGTCAGGTGGCGCTTAAAATGGACAAGCTATACAAAAATTTATGAAAAAACTCATCTATTCATTATTCCCCCTATACAGGTTTTTTTACCATCACCTTTCCATGGCCAAAATTAATGTGTACATGATGATTTTGGGGATGAAGATCAGATACCTTGGTCATCACTGTAGAATATATTTTGCCAATATGACCGAGCCCTACAATGTCTCAATCGGCCACCATGTCCATATAAACAAAAACTGCGAAATTATTACCACCGGCAGCCCTGTCGAAATCGGAAATTATGTCATGATTGGTCCAGGCGTCACTCTTGTGGCCCAAAACCACGACGTTTCAGACTGGTCGATGCCCATGATTTTTAGCAATAAATACATTCGGGGAAAGGTTAAAATTGCTGATGACGTTTGGATAGGCGCTAATGCCACCGTCCTCTCCGGAGTCACGGTCAACAGGGGCGCAGTCATCGCGGCGGGAGCCGTCGTTACCAAAGATGTGGAGGCTTTTTCAATAGTCGGCGGCGTCCCAGCCCAAAAAATAAAAAGTCGTTTCCCTGTAGAAGTTATCAAAAAAGCTCATAAGGTAAACTTTAATAGTTTTGAAAACGCCGATATGAACTGGCGTAAATGGGGAGTGGGCAATTATGCAAATTAAAAAAAATCAATTATGAAGTATTTTCTATTGATCTTTTCTTTCATCATTCTCACGTTAAGCATCGCTGGGAGATGGGGGAATCCCTCCATTTCTATGCTAAACGATTCCGCCTCTCCATATACCAATGTCTTCGAGAACTCCTCACCACGGGCCAGATTTGCCCTAATCTATTCAATTCTTGAAAACCGCTCTTTAGTATTTTCTTTACCTTTGGCCAAGTTCTCACTGCCTGACTTGGCAGTTCATGATGGTAATTATGTCTCTTTGTTTGCTCCGGGGACATCTTTTCTAGCACTACCGGGTTATGTAATAGGTAAAACCTTAGGGGCCTCACAGCTTGGTACTTACTCCATAGTCTCGATTTTTGCCATCCTCAATGTTTTTCTCATTTACCTTTTTCTACGAAATTTAGAGGTCAGCCCTTTAGCTTCTGCCTTAGCCGGTCTAATATTTCTTTTTGGCTCACCAGCATTTGCCTACTCTGTCACTCTCTACCAACACCACTTTTCTACTTTTCTCCTCCTTGCAGCCTTACTCCTGGTCCAGCGCAAAACAAACTTTTTATCCTTATCTGTTGTTTGGTTTTTATCCTCTCTTTCCATTCTCATAGATTATCCCAATCTTTTTCTTATGGCTCCGGTAGCTTTATTTGCCCTGACTCGTTTGATAGACGTAAGCCATCTTAAAAGCCGATTAAAAATAAGCCTTCGCCCCTGGCATCTATTAACTTTTGTTGCAGTCATCCCTCCGCTTTTGGCGTTTCTGTGGTATAACAACTCAGCCAATGGTGGCCTGTTTCGTCTCTCCGGCTCTTTGCGCCGCGTTGAAGCTATTGACCTCTCGGGTCAGCCCACTACCCCACGCCTTCTTGAACAGGGTCAAATTGAAAATTTTATCCAGTCTAACCCTGACAAAAAGAACACCGTAAATTTCTTCCGTACCCGCCGCCTCCTTGGTGGCTTTTACACTCATTTTATGAGTCTAGACCGAGGTTTGATATTTTTTTCTCCAGTATTAGTTTTGTCAATTATTGGGGTCGGGATTCTAAATCAAAAAAGAAACCAACTATTAAACGTTCTTCTAGGAGTGTTGGGCGCCAATGTCATCATCTATTCCCTTTGGGGTGATCCCTGGGGGGGGTGGGCATTCGGTTCTCGGTACCTCATACCCAGCTACTCTATCCTGGCCATATTTTTGGGTATTGGTCTAGGACATTTTCATCGCCGTCTTTTAGTAATTTTACCGTTCCTGGTTCTTTCAGTCTACTCAATTGCTGTTAATACTCTTGGAGCTATAACGACAACCAACAATCCACCTCAAGTGGAAGTTCTGGCACTTGAAAAGGTCACTGGACGAGAGGAAAAGTACACCTGGGAACGAAATTGGGATTTTCTGATAACCAACGGCTCCAAGTCATTTGTCTTTCAAACTTATGCCAAAAATTATTTGACTGCCCCGCAATACTTTTACATTATCTCATGGGCGATTGTCTCCGCGGTAATTTTACTTACCTATCGGCTTTACAGTTATGATAGTCCTTGATATCCCCATTACTCCCATTCGAAATTTTTTCAACAAGTACGTTTTTTGGTTGATCACCATAACTCTGACGATTTTCTCGATCTTTTATTTTCTCAATTATTATTTCAACGGTCTGGGTCTGGCCTATAACGACGCCCGGTCGCACCTCGATATTGGCAGAAGGGTTGTTGAGAGTCTCAAACCGGGACTGGCCCAACTGGGTTCCGTCTGGTTGCCCCTCACCCACTTGCTCATGGTTCCTACCGTTTGGAATGACTTTATGTGGCATTCCGGTCTGGCCGGAGCCATCCAGTCTATGGCCGGCTTTGTCGCCGCCGGCCTCCTCATTTATAAAATTCTGGAAAAACTAAGAGTTGGAACTCTTGGTCGTCTGGTTGGAGTTGCTGTCTTTGTCGCCAACCTCAACGTTTTGTATTTGCAATCTACGGCCATGACCGAACTGCCGCTTTTGGCCACTATGACCGCCGGCTGTTATTACCTCATCAAATGGCACCAAACCGACAATATTTTAGACGTCATCAAATCCGCCTTCTGGATCATGCTCTCTTCACTCATCCGTTACGACGGCTGGTTTTTATTTTTAGCCGCCGCCGGTTTGATTTTTGTCCGCCAGCTAAAGAAAAATGGCTACAAAACTGCCGAAGGCGCCATGATCCTATTCGCCACCCTGGCCGGCTTCGGCATCGCCCTCTGGTTTCTCTGGAACCAGTTAATTTTCAAAGATGCTCTCTACTTTGCCCTTGGTCCCTTTTCCGCCCGCGCCCAGCAGATCCAGTTAAGCAACGCCGGCAACCTGCCCAGCAAGTACAACCTCTTCCTGTCCACTAAAATTTATCTGTACGCCCTGTTTTACAACTCCTATACCCTGCCTGTCTTTTTGGCCCTGGCCGGCTTGGCTGTTCTCCTCTGGGACCGCCGCTTGCACTTTGACCTGCGTCTCTCTACTTTGTCACTGCTCACGCCGCTTGTTTTCAACATTATTGCCATGTTTTTTGGTTTCTCCGTACTTTTTGTCCAGGGCATTTCCGGAGACACCTGGTTCAACATCCGCTACGGCATCATGCTTGCCCCCGCGGTAGCGGTTTTTATAGGTATATTGATCGACCGGGTCAAATCCTTGCGTCCGGTGATTATCGGCCTTTTAGCCTTCGTTTTATTCTTCGCTTTTGCCAACCAGGACGCGGTCACAATTGACGACGCCCGTGTGGGATCCAGCCAGAAAAACGTTTCCGAAGTCGCTTCATATCTGGCCAAAAACGCCGCAGACCAGCCCGGCTTTATTCTCATCTCCGTCGCCTCTCATGACGCCATTATTTTCTCATCCGGTCTGCCCATATCCCGCTTTATCCACGAAGGCACCGGCGCCTACTGGACAGCGGCTACAACCGCTCCCGACCGCTGGGCCCGCTGGATCATCATGCGTACATATGACGACAACGATTTAGCCTGGAAATTCGTCTCCAAATCACCGGGCTTCAGGTTCTATTCTCTAGTGAATCATTATCCCTTTGCGGACGTCTACGAAATAGATCCGTCTCTGGTCGGCCAACTCCACACCGAACCGGTTTTCAAGAACCAGAAGTAACTGACCGTGGTATACTCAACTCATGAAAGACGAAGCTAAAATCTGGTTGGAGCAAGCAGAAGACAGTCTAAAAGATGCCGAATATCTTTATACAGGATCCCGCTACTCAATGGCCGTTTACTGCTGCCATCAGGCCCTCGAAAAAATCCTTAAAGCTTGCATAATCCAGTTTGCTAACCAGCTTCCTCCAAAATCGCACAATCTCGACGCTCTTGCCCGTCAAACCACGCTTGAGTTTCCTGATAGCTGGCTGGAAGACCTAGCCGAAATCACTCACCATTTTTGGCGCGTCCGTTATCCGGACTTCCAGAAATTTGTTTACACCTCCAAAGAATCAGTCAAGCCTACCTACGATAAAACTAAAGAGGTTTTTATATGGATAAAACAACACTTACCACAGATATAAAAAAATACTTGGACAAGCTGGGAAAATTTGTTTCTATTGACGAGGCTATTATGTTCGGTTCTTCGTCAACTGGTACGGCTGGAGGTGACAGCGATATTGACCTACTGATCCTTTCCCGTGATTTTTCCAAATATGACCCGGATACAAGACTTAAAATTATCTACCGGGCCAGTGTGGGATTTCCTTACGACCTACACGCCTACGGCGTAACTCCGGAGGAATATGCTTCCGCTTCTTCTCTCACAACTTTGGGGGCCATTAGATCCACAAATCCTACACCCGTCTTCAAAAACCAGAAGTAGGTGGAATTCATGAAAAAATTTCTTTCGTCACTGATAATTCTATTTCTTGTTTCTGTTACTGTTACTGTGCCCGCCGAAGCCGCAGGCGAAGGCCGGGCTGTTTGGTGGCAGTTCCAATCCATCGACACTATGAAATATTCCCGGGACATAGCCCGTGAAAAACTCAAGGATTCCTCTTTTGACACCTCTATTGATTTGCAGGTCAAAAACATCGCCGCCACCGGCGCCACTCATGTAGCCATTGCCACTCCATATGACGAAGAATTTATTCCTTTTTTGACCCGCTGGGTAAACGCCGCCCGCAAACACAAGCTCAACATCTGGTTCCGCGGTAATTTTTCCGGTTGGGAAAACTGGTTTGACTATCCGGAAATTTCTCGGGAAGAGCATCTGGCCAAAACCAAAACCTTTATTACCAAAAATGCCGGATTATTTCAAAACGGCGACGTTTTCACAGCCTGCCCGGAGTGTGAAAATGGCGGACCGGGCGATCCCCGCCAGACAGGAGATGTAGAAGGTCATCGTCAATTTCTTATAGACGAATTTGTGACCACCCAGCAGCTTTTTCGTAACATGGGGAAAAATGTCCGGTCTAATTATTTCTCTATGAACGGCGACATGGCCAAAGCCATCATGGACAAAGAAACTACCACTGCCCTCGGCGGTATCGTGACTATCGATCATTACGTCGCTTCACCCCAAAAATTGGTCAAAGATATCCAAAATCTTGCCCATCAGTCCGGAGGTAAAATAATACTAGGTGAATTCGGTGCCCCGATTCCGGATATTCACGGCTCAATGTCCCAGGACCAGCAGGCTAAATGGCTGAATGACGCTTTCAAGCTTTTAGTTTCCACTCCGGAATTAGTCGGCATTAATTATTGGACCAACGTCGGCGGGTCCACCCAGCTCTGGACAGAAAACTATGAGCCCAAAAAAGCCGTTGATGTCGTTACTTTCTATTTCTTTCCCAAAACCGCCCGAGGCATCGTGAATGACGTTTTCGGTTCCACCATAAAAAACGCACAAGTTTCTTCATCACATAAGACTGTTTATGCCAACTCAGCCGGAAATTTTCAACTACCATATATTGACTCCTCCGATCCTCTTTCCGTGTCTGCCAAGAATTATATCTCCAAAGAATACAATAATTACTCAAGTGATAAAAACATCGAAGTTTACTTATCTCCTATCCGAAAAGGAATACTTTTTAGACTCAAACTCTTGACTTATAGGCTTCTTGGTCGTAAAATACATGGTTAGTGAAGCTAAAACTTCTGTTAGCTTCTGCCCTTTTCTTTGTCGCTTCGGCGACTTCTGCTGTACTTCCCCTTCCGGATCCGTCAAAGTCAGCTACGATTCCGGCATTCATGGCGTTCCCGGCGACTTGGGTGAGTACATCGGCAGTGATATCGTCTACACCGTCTCCGATACCACCCTAGTTCAGTGCTTTTGTGCCGTTTCGGGTTCCGGTATCCAAACCAACTGGTGGAGGGACAACAGCCTTTCCCAATCTCAAATCGACCAACTAGTTAGTGACGGCTGGATCTATATTCCCGATGGTTCTGCCTGGGGCCTGGATTCTGTTCCCTATCTGGCCAAAAACAGTAGCTATAATTGTGACGGTCCGGCAGCTGCCGGGGGCGGACAGGTGCTTGGTTTAGCTACAACCGGTAATTCAACTCTTCTCTACACCATGCTTGCCCTCGGCGGATTAACTCTTATTCTGGCCATTCTCTCCCGCCGCCGGAATCAACGTGCTTAAACTCCTCTCATTATTCTTCTTTGCTTGTTCGGCCTTTCTTATCTGGCAGCGTAATGTCCCATTACCCCCAGCGCCAGTTCCAACTTCACTTTCTCAACCTGTTTCACTCTCTTTACCGGAGCTGGGCATTTCTCTTCCGGTTCTGACAGAACCCCTTACACCCAAAGGCGTCACCTACGAACCTCACGGTAACAACCTCGTCTTCTACGGCCACAACTGGCCAAATATTTTAAAGCCCTTTCAAAAAGCCCGGGTCGGCCAAACAATCATCATTGGCTACGCCGACGGGTCGTCTAAACACTTCGAAATCAAAACTCTCTCCGTCGTCTCCGGCACTGATATTTCTGTCTTACAACCTACAACTTACAACCAACAACTAATTTTATATACCTGCACCGGCTTTCTCGACCGCGACCGCCTCGTCGCCACCGCCACCCCGATTTGACACCGGTGCCATAATTACTTCACATGAATATTCTGGTTGTCCTGGCCCTGACCCTGTTTTTGGCTGGCGGCTTTTTTCGCCAAACAAAAGCCATTTCTTCTCCTTCCGTTCCCACATCCACACCCACACCTTTCAGCTCGCCGGCCTTGCCTGCCGGCAGGCAGGAGCCAACGGCGGAGGCGGCCACCCCCATTCCCACTACTCCAGTTACAGTTACACCCCCGTCAGTTACATCGGATTGGCAATACCCGGGCGGCAGTCAAATTTCCGCCGGCGTTTACGAAAGTTCTGACCCCTCGGACAAAATAACCGATTGGTACCAGGACAAAATTAAGCAGCTCGGGTTAAATACCAAGACTTTTGTCCGCACCAAGACCAACGATCGCGTTCTCAACAAATTAGTCGCGGCAGGCATTTCTACAGAGATCAGGGTGGAAATTTCCAAAAATCCCTCCGACTCTTTAACCCGGATCACAGTCGACTATTGACAACCCCTGATGCCTTGGATATCATTCGAACAAATATGCTGCCCATCATAAATGACTACTCGTACCCTCAAACTCACCGAATTTTTTTCCTCTCTCCGTCGGTTGCGCCGGATTCCATTTAAAAAGTATCTTCCCCAATCTATAGTAGTTATTACTGTCGCGATAACCCTTGGCCTCGTTGTCAAACTACTTACCCGCCCATCCCGGACCTCGTCTACCTCTTCAGTTCCCGCTTCCGATTCCCGGATTTCCATTTTGGGCGCCAGAGCCTCCTCCCAGCTAAACCAAGAATTTTCCTTTCCTCTCAACTCTTCTGCCGGTTCTAAACTCACCGATATTAAATTCATTCTCGAATCTGCCGAGCTCCGCGACGAAATCATTGTCAAAGGCAAACGGGCCACGGCTGTCCAAGGTCGGACCTTTCTCATCCTCAATCTCAAAATCTCAAGCGCCTATTCCCGGGCCTTAAATATCAACACCCAGGATTATTTCCGCCTGACCATGAATGACAAACCCGACCAGCTCTTGGCTCCTGATATTCACAACGATCCGGTTGTTGTCCAGCCGATTTCAACTAAACTCGCCCGTTTGGGCTTCCCCGTAAACGACACCGACAAAAATCTTACCCTCTGGGTGGGCGAGGTGGCCGGCGAAAAAACCCAGATCGACCTCAACTTGCAATGAAAAAAACCTTAACCAACGAGATCCTTGCCTCTCTGGCTTCTGTGCAGGGTTACGGCAGTGTGGAAATTTTCGTTCACGACAGCAAAGTTACCCAGATTACCGTTAGAAATATCAAAAAAACCAACTCCCCGGTCCCAACTAACGGCCATCGCGTGAAAATGACTCTTGACAAACCTATCTCATTATATTAAACAACTACTCAACTAGTACAAAATAAATCTTTCTCTATTGGCCCTGGAGCTGGCCGCAAACGGAGGCTTCTCTGTCCAAAGCACTTATTAAATTATAGGTGTATTTGGATCGAGGAGCCTCCGCTTTTTTATAAATTTGGAGGAAGAAGTGCACCCCTAAGCTTAGGGGATATTCCTAAAAAGAAAGGGGGTGATTATAGATAAATGACTACATTTAGAAAACAAATAGTAGCTGCAGTTTCCGCCTCTGTCATGTTTTTAAGCATGGCCGCCCCGGTTTTTGCAGAAACTACCATAGTAATTTCCGGCAATGGAGCCAATTCGGATAGCAAAAGTGATGTCCAGTTTACTGGCGACACGACTGTTACCCAAACCAACCAGGCTTCCATTTCCAACAACATTGACGCAGACGCTGATACCGGCAAAAACGACGCCAACCAGAATACGGGAGGCTCGGTTTTGGTCAAAACCGGTGACGCGACAACTGGTGTCAGTGTAGAAAACGTGGTCAACAGCAACCAGGCTTCTGTAGATTGTTGCACCGCTGGCGATACGGATATCGAAATCTCCGGCAACGGAGCTGATACGAAAAACGATGTCAAGCTCAAAAACGACGCTGACGTCTCTCTGTACCAGACCAACGAGGCTGATATTTACAACCGGGTTGATGCCGACGCCGATACGGGCAAAAACGATGCCAACCAGAATACGGGTGGCGATGTTGAAGTCAGGACAGGTGACGCCTCTACTTGGGTTGGGGTATCCAATACCGCCAACGCCAACTGGGCACAAATCGGAGACGGTGGCCAGGGCTCACTTTCCGCAAGGATTTTGGGCAATGGTTTCAATTCGGACAACAAAATAGATTTGGATTTGGACAATGACACCACTTTGGTGCAAACCAATTTGGCGGACATCACCAACTACATCTATGCGGACGCTGATACAGGCAAAAACGACGCCAACCAGAATACGGGTGGCAGCGTTCTAGTCGATACTGGTGATGCCGAAACCGGTGTAGAAGTCGACAATTTGGTCAACTTCAACTGGGCCGATGTTGATTGCGGTGGCTGCGTCTTGGACCTTTTGGCCAAGGTAGCCGGCAACGGTGCTGATACGAAAAACGAGATCAAGCTCAAGCTTGATAACGATTTGGAAGTTTATCAGACCAACGTATGCGGTGACGAGGGACGGCCCTGGTTCGAACTTTGGGATTACCAAGGTTATGAAGAGGATTGTTCAACTCGCGTTGACGCAGACGCTGATACCGGCTCTAACGACGCCAACCAAAACACTGGCGATCCGGAAGGGGATCCTTCCGTCTTAACCGGCGATTCTGCCTCGTTCGTCGAGGTGAGTAATTCCGGCAACGTCAACTCTTATGGAGTTGGTGGAGGAGAGTGGCCCGACTTTGATTTTGAGTTCAACCTTTCGTTGAACTTAAATGACTTGTTGAGCTTGCTCGACTTGATCTAAGGCTATATCTTGTGGGGTGGATCCGCTAGCACTTCAGCGGGACACCCTGCAAGTATAGAAAAAAATATGAAACTAAAAAAACTATTATCAATAATTGCCCTGACGGCACTGTTTACAGTCCAGATTCTGCCTGTCTCTGCCCAGGAGGCTCCGCCCCAACCGCCTACTGCCCCCACCGCCCCGGTTGCGCCTACAGCCCCGCCCGCTCCTACTGCTCCTACCGCTCCTACTCCACCCCCGCCGCCCCCGCCACCTTTGCCCGCCGAAGCCTTGGCGGAGGAGGGTCCTTCCCCCACCGAAGTCCCCACTGCTTCTACCCAGTCAGAAGAGCCAACGAGCCTTCCCGAGGAAACTAGTGGCCAAACCCAGGACGGAAATTCAGGAGACACCAATATTACAACCGGCGACGCTAACAACTCCGGTGTAGTAGTGAGCGAGGCCAACAATAATTTATTGGCCGACTCCGGCCCCGGCATCCTGGAAGTGGTCAATGAGGGTAACGGTGCCGAGTCCCAAAATACCGGTTCAGTCACCGTAGCCGAGACGAACACTTCGGTTCAACAAAATGAAGCCGAGGTCCAAAATAATCTCGATTTAGGCAGCGTTACCGGCCAAAATTCAGCCTCTTACACTACCGGCGGCGACGCCAATATCAAAACCGGCGACGCCAACGTTTCCGGAACTGCCATTACCGCCGTAAACACCAATGTGGACGCCGTTTCCGTCTCCGAATTCAATATCGCCGACAACCACGTCGGAGACTATATTTTGGATTTTGCCGCCAACTGTGTCTCGGGTTGCAGCTCGGGTGATGCCGTCGCCAAAAATTCCGGCAATGGAGCCAACTCCGTCAACGACGCCGATATTTCCCAAGACGTAAATAACCTCGACTTCCAGTCCAACTCGGCCACCGTCGGCAACTCCATGATCCTAAATGCCGACTCCGGCGCCAACCAGGCCAACTACCAAACCGGCGGGGATTCCAATATTACAACCGGTGACGCCAACGTTTCCGCGTCCTCGCTGACTTTGGCCAATAACAACTTGAGTGGCAACGTCATTTACGGCGTAGTCAATATTTATGGGGACTTGATAGGGGACATTATCTTTCCCGAGGAAGCCCTGGCCGGCTGCTGCGCTTCTTCGGCTACAGCTGCCAATATAGGAAACGGAGCTGATTCGACCAACACCGCCAACATCGATTCCACTCTCACCGACTCCACCATCCAGAGTAACGACGTGGTTATCGAAAACACCCTCGTTCTGGACGCCGATACCGGTGCCAATAAGACTTCCGGCAATACCGGCGGCGACTCCGCCATTTCTACGGGCGATTCCAACGTTACCGCCCAGGTCTTAAACGTCGCCAATTCCAACATTTCCGGCGGTACCTGGTGGCTGGTTTTGGTCAACGAAGCCGGCCAGTGGATAGGCCGCATTTTAGGCGCACCCGTTGGCGCCAATTATGCCGGCTCGGCTGACACCCAATTCACAGTCGGCCAGTCCGGAGAAATTACCGCCGTCAACTCCGGCAACGGTTCCGGCTCCACCAATGATGCCAATGTCTCCCAAACCACGACTAACACCACGGTCCAGACAAATTCCGCTACCGTCCAAAACGACCTGAAATTAACTGCCAACACCGGCGGTAATTCTGCTTCTTACAATACCAACGGCGATTCCAATATCCAAACCGGCGACGCCACTATCATGGCCAATATCGTCAACTTTGTGAACAACAATGTCACCGGCGGCGGCAAATTATTTGTCACAGTCGTCAACGTCTTTGGCAGCTGGCTAGGTGACTTTGTCACTCCCGGCAGCCATAAAACACCTCCAGTCGCAGAAGTTCCCGCACCCGCCCCAGAACCAGCTGTTGGCGGGGCCGAAATTCCTGCCGTCCAATCTTCTACATCTAATCCCTCTGATTCCTCTAATTCATCTAACTCCTCTCCTTCCGTTGCTTCCGTATCAGTTCAATCCCGCGTCATCCGCCGCCGCGTCGCCGGCCTTTCCACCTCTTTCCCTTCAGTCGAATCTCCAGTCCTCGCGTCCGAATCCGTTGTTTCTCCCGACCCCGGTCCCGCCCGCAATAAAGTTCGCATCAACCTCGCCTGGCTCCTTTTAGGCCTCCCCTTACTCCTGCCCGTTTACCTCCGCTTCCGCCGTCCCCGCATCGTCCAGGTTTGATACATTTTCAACTAAAAACATCTATTAAGTGACAGTTGACACGTGCTATAAGCTTTCTATAAAACTATAGGCGATGCGCCGTCCTGCCCTCGGTATTCTGATTATTGTCATCGGAACTGTCTCGATTCTCCGCCTGACATCGGCCTTTTTCTCCGACACCGAAACCTCCTCCGACAACACTCTCCAAGCCGGCGAACTTGATTTAAAGATCGATAATACAAGCTATTACAACGAGGCCTCCAGTTCAGCCACCACCTGGCCATCGGACAATCTTCCCGGCCATCTTTTCTTCGATTTTAATGATCTAAAGCCCGGCGACCGGGGCGAAGACACTATTAGCCTGTCAGTCCAAAATCCCGCCTGGGCCTGCATGAAAATCAAGATCACCCAAAACACCGACGAAAGTTGTACCGAACCGGAAATCATCAACGATCCTAGTTGTCCTGACACCGGCGACCTGGCTCAACAACTCAACTTCGTCTTCTGGGCCGACGACGGCGACAACATCCATCAACTTAATGAACCCGTTATCAAAGAGGGGACTGCATCAGCAATTTTTAATGACGATACCTGGACGTTGGCTGATTCATTGTTCAGTGTCTGGCCCACCCCTGGGCCTATTCCCGCCAGCGAGACCCGTTACATAGGTAAGTACTGGTGTTTCGGCATACTATCTCCGTCAGCCAATCCTCCAGGCTTCTCTTGTGACGGCCAAAATCTAAATAACTCCGCCCAGTCGGACAAGGTTATGGCCGATGTGGAATTTACCGCCATCCAATCCCGCCACAACCCCGGTTTTTTATGCAATGGCAGTATCACTCCCACCCCTCCCATCATCTCTCCCACTATCACCCCCACTCCAACTCCCTTAGCCTGTAACCAAGCCGACGTTATGCTCGTTCTCGATCGCTCCGGCAGTATCAACTCAACTGAATTGGCTCAGCTCAAAACCGCCTCCAAAGCCTTTGTGGACGACCTCGGCCTGTCTTCGTCCGGCATCCACGCTGGCATGTCCAGTTTTGCCACCTCCGGCACTCTTAACCACATTCTCTCGTCCAACTCAATCACCATCAAAGCCGCCATCGACCTGCTTGTTTCGGGTGGGTTTACCAATCTCAAATCAGGCATTGACATAGCAGCCGGCGAGTTAGCCGGAGTTAACGACCGCCCCGACGGTTCCTCGCCGGATAAAATGATTGTGATAACCGACGGCCACCCCAACCGTC
Organism: Microgenomates group bacterium Gr01-1014_16; assembly: GCA_007376345.1. Lineage (GTDB taxonomy): Bacteria > Patescibacteriota > Microgenomatia > CAZETR01 > Amesbacteraceae > VMGA01. The sequence continues at coordinate 71,523 of VMGA01000002.1, forward strand.
CCCTGCCCGAATCCACCGCCGATGACGTTGCTGCTACTTCCGCCGATGCGGCCCGCGCCGCCGGCTCCGAAATCTTTGTCGTGGGCGTCGGCTCCGACGTGGACGCAACATATCTCCAAAACGAAATTGCCGACGACGCCGGCCACTACTTCCCTATTTCAAATTACAGCGACCTGCAAACCGCGTTACAAAATCTCGACCTATGCGATTAATTAAATTATTAAATTATTGAACATTGATTATTGAACATTGATTATTAAAGAGAGAGGGGGTGAATAACGAATGAAGAAAATATTACTAGGCTTATTAGTCACCGGAGCTGTCGGCGGAGTGGCATTTTATGCCACCAACGCCTTCTTCTCCGACACCGAAACATCAACGGGAAACACCTTGCAAGCTGGTGCAATCGATCTCAAAGTAGATAACACTTGTTACTACAATGGGCAGGCATGTACTCAAGGCCCTGATGATAGATTCTACTGGGGAGGACTACCCAATCATCCCAGCCCAACACCAGCCACAAATCTCTGTTCATGTACCTGGAAATCTAAAAATCTTGAAGAAGGCGATCTATTTTTTGATATTGAAGATATCAAACCAGGAGACTGGGAAGAGGACACAATCAGCCTAACAGTTGAAAATAACGAGGCTTGGCTTTGTGCAGACGTTCATTTAACAAGTGATGACGACGTAACCTGCACCGAACCCGAATCTGAGACAGGTCTTGCCGACCCCGAGTGTAGCGCTCCAACGCCTTCGCCAGGTACGGGCGAACTTGCCGATAGAGTACGGTTCTTATGGTGGGCCGATGACGGTGACAACGTATTAGAAACATGTGAGTTCCCTAATGCCCCTCCAGATTGCAAGGAAGAAACAACACTTCCATCCGGACCTCTTGGCGTTTTAAACGTCAGTCAGACTGCCCACGTAACTTTGGCAGATTCCAATAAAAATCTGTGGAGCGGCCTACCGAACGACCCGATTCCTCAAGGTGGCGACACCTGGTACATAGGGAAAGGCTGGTGTTTTGGAAGAATAACCGAAACGCCAGTACCCCAAGATGGACTAGGACCCACTATCCCTATCACCAACGGGCCGGATAGTCCGCGCGGGGGTGGATTCACTTGTGACGGAAGTGGCGAAGGAAATGAAACCCAAACTGATCGACTTACAGCTGAAATCAGTTTCAGAGCGGAACAAGCAAGAAACAACGAGGATTTCTTGTGTAATCCACGACCACTGTAACCTAGCTTCTCTCTATCCTTCGGGTTAGAGAGCGGAAACCCCCTCTCCTAAATTTAGGAGAGGGGTTAGGGGTGAGGTATTTATATGGGCAAAGCCGTTAAAATAATTTCGGATATCCTCTTCACCGCCGGCTTGATAATCGCCGGCGTTTTTCTGGTCAGCCGTTTTGCCGGATTTAAACCTTTTAACGTCTATATCGTCTCTTCCGGTTCCATGGCACCGGCCATTCAAACCGGCTCCGTAGTTTTTGTCGCCCCCAAAAGTGATTACGGGGTAGGGGATATTGTCACTTATAAATCCGGCTCCAAAACCACGACGACTCACCGAATAGTGGCTCAAGACGGGGACAAAATAAAACTGGCCGGCGATGCCAACAACGCCCCCGACCCCGGCATAATTTCGGCGGACAAAATCATCGGCACCGTCAGCTTTACCATTCCGTATATTGGTTACATCGCGGCCTTTGCCAAAACCCCCCGCGGTTTCATACTATTAGTAATAGTTCCGGCGACGATAATTATTTATGAAGAAATCAAAAGCCTGTTTTCAGAAATCCGAAAAAATAAATTCTTCAAATTTCCCTCTCCTAAATTAGGAGAGGGTCAGGGTGAGGTACGTGTAAGACTTGGGATTATTATCCCTATATTATTTGCTCTTCTTATTCCCTTAACATTATCCATCTCTTATTTCATCGACCGCGAAACAAGCTCCGGTAACCAATTTGTTGCCGCCGTCCCCAGTCCAACTCCCACATTAACTCCAACGCCAACACCGCCCGAATGAGCCAATTTTATTCAGCATTTCTCTCCGTCTGGCTAGCTTTTTGGAATTGGGGGGGCAATCACCCACCTCCGCCGTCCAACCATACTCTGGATCTCCTGATCAACGGCCAAAACGACCCTGTCGCAGTAGTAAACATTACCGACGCCAAACCCGGCGATGACTGGAATATCGACAAAGATTTGTTTGTCAAAAACAAAGACGCCAAAATCTATCTCCACCTCAAAGATCTGGTCGCCACCGACGGCGCCCAAACCGAGCCAGAACTGCAAGAGCCTTCCCAGTCCGATTTGCACAACCATATTACATATAGTGTCCTAAATTATTCTAATTCTCTACCTGACATGGTTTCCTGTTGGATTCCTTTGGATAAAATCAAAAAAAATCAGCATCTGACCATCACCCAGGGTTTCCACTTCGACAAAGACGTCACCAATTGGGCCCAGGGCGATGTGCTGACCTTTACCGAAGAATTCACCGCCGTGGAAGGAACCGGCCCCGCTCCGGATACCGGCTCCGGCCGCGTCTGGGACAAAAAAATCAAAAAATGTGTGGACAAAAAATCCGACCACGACGATTAGTCAAACACTTCGGAAGCGATGTGCCAATCCGGCACTCCGTATTTCTCCTCCCATGCCCCCTCGCTATCTTTGGCGTTAAAATACACAACCGTTTTTAGTAGCGGAAAATTCCCCATCTCTCCCAGTGCCATCTCCATCCATCCTCGCTGAAACTTCTTCGATCCGGTTACCCCCAGCTCCGCCACCATTATCGGCTTTTCATATCTTTCCACTCTGGGGTACTTTTCACCCACTACTTCCCCAAAAGACCTCACTTTCCCAAAATTGTCCTGGTCCCAGGCAGGCAGCTGATAAACCGACAATCCCACATAATCGACTACATCCGCGCCCGGCCAGTAATTTTCCAGGCCTTTATCCCCCGCAGGCGACCACACATAATATCCCTCCTTAACCCATCCCCGACACTTATTTACGAAATAACGGAAGGCTTTAATATATTTTTCCCCATCAGGAACAGCCCACGGGTACCTGCCAGTCACCCGCTCCATTTCCTGTCCCCAGCGCAAAAATACAGGTTTGTCCAATTCACCTATTTCCCGACAAATATTATCAACAAGCAAGTCATAATCCCCTTGCGCGACGGCTGCCAACATATCCTCTCCCGGTTTTACGACCCATGGTTCCACCGTTATCATCAGCCACCTGTTTTTTTTACCCGCTGACTCCAAAAATCTCTTCGCGTCTCCTTCCTGGAATCTGTCCCACAAGAGATATTCATGTTCCACAGCCATCATCCGGGATTCCAAAAAGCCGCCTTGTGGATCGTAAATCCCAAAATTCACTTTCAGCTCTGCTCTATCCGTCCGGCAAAATTCTGGCCAGGAGGTACACCACCGCAATCTCCCGTACCCCCAAGTAATTCCCCGCCAAGCCTCCCCTCCTCGCTCCACCACTGCCACAAACACCAGCAAGATCAAAGCGCACACCATCCCTAATACCACGCCCCAACTAACCAGCCGCCGCTTCATATTCCTCCAGGTGCTTGTACACAACTAACATCGCTAACCCCAAATAAACCGCCGCCCCCAACAGGGCAAAATAATAATACCCCGTCGCCCGCTGGGTGTTAGTCGCCAAAAGCACGCTTACAGCCAGCACTCCGCTCAATCCCACATAAGGAGCCAAAACCTTAGGGTGCACATCCTGGACCACAACCCCTTTGGGAGTCACTCGAAAATCAAATTGCTTATTCGAAATTTTCCCCCACACCGCAGCGACTGTCGCCCACAACACCCACGGCCACCTGGCCAGCTGAAAAACCACCGCCTCCCAACTCCACACGGCCGCCCCTTTAGGTCTAAACCACCCCTGTCTTTTTACCCATGCCACGATCAAAATAGCCAAGATCGTCGGAGGAGTAGAATGCGTCAAAAAACTTGGATAATCCACCCTCACCCATAATTTATCAGTAAAAATCGCCACCACCGGCAAAACGTAACCCAAAAACAAAGTCAATCCGAAAAGTGGGTACCACAATTGGGAAAACAAGAATTGCCCTTTTAATCTTCCCGGCAATCTCTTCCACAGCTTCGGCGTCAACCCAAGCAAAATAATGACCAAGCTTCTAGCCCACTGGAACTCCTGGGTCATAGCGTCAGCAAACGTAGCTGGTCCGTCTCCATGAGCTTCGGCCTCAAACGCGTGGACACCCTTCCATCCCCAGGCGTTCATAATGAGCGTCGTCGAATGATCCTCTGCCAATTCCGGGCCCAACCCGCCAATCTCCATCAGTGCTTTGGTTCTTACCGCGTAATGCGATCCTATACACAGCGGTGCCCATCCATTTGTATAACCCGCCTGGAGCGTCCCATGAAACGTCGTCTCCGCGTACAATCTGGCTCTAGCCACCCAACTTTTAGAAGAATTAACATCGCAAACGCTCGGAGCTGAAACATATCCTACTCTCGAATCCGCAAACGGCCGTATCATTTCTTCCAGATATCCAGGGCCCGGCACATGGTCCGCGTCCAACTGGGCCACAAAATCATACGCTTCGTAACCAAACTTATCATAAAAATAAGCCAGATTTCCCTCTTTACACTTCTCCCTTCGCGGCCACTCCTTGCGCGCGTAGTTGAAGTCTCCTTTCCTGGTTGAGACTTTTATCCCCCAATTACCGCACCATTTATATATTTCATCTGTCGGATCCTCGTCAGCCAGCCAGGTGTCATGTGGGTATTTTTGCCCAAGCATCGCCGTCAAAGTTTTTTTCACCACTTTAAACGGTTCCGAAGGAGCCCTGGTTACCACCATTGCCACCCTCCATCCTATGGGAATCTCCAGGCCAGGGTTAGGCCTTTTAGCTCTAAGCAAAAAGTAAAAATAATATCCGGGCAGCACCGTCATCCAACCTAAGATGGCCGTATTTAAACCAAATCTCCACCAGTCCGTGATATGCTCCGGCCGAAACCACCATATCCAAAACCACCCCATGCTCGCTCCCCACAAGCCCACCAAAACCCAAGCCCGAATCTTTTGGCGAAAAGTCATCAAATCTACTAAATAGTCCTTCATATCCAACACAAAGCAGCAATTCTACTACAAAACCTTCTCTATTGCGAACCCCGATCAATAAAGGTAATAATAGATACCAATGTCCTTTCTGCGTCATCTCTTTTTACCCCGCGAGTCCAATAACTGGCGCGCCCGCCTCCTCCACCCCTCGCTTATTCTGGTCATTATCATCTACGTTGCCTGGTCCCAGCAGCTCATCTCCAAAGTCTCATACCACTTCCCCCAAATTTTAGGCTTCGCATCCCAAATTCCCCCGGAAACTATCATTTCCCTCACCAATTCCGAGCGGGCATCCCGCGGTTTGGCCCCCCTCAAATTAAACTCCGTGTTATCCCAGGCCGCCCAGGCCAAAGCCGGGGATATGTTCGCCCGGGACTACTGGGCCCACGTCTCGCCCGCCGGTGCCCAGCCCTGGACGTTTATCACTGCTGCCGGTTACTCCTACCGTTATGCCGCCGAAAACCTGGCCCGCGACTTTTCCGACCCCAATTCTATCGTCACCGCCTGGATTGCCTCTCCCTCCCACCGCGAAAATCTTTTCAGTTCCAAATACCAGGAAATCGGCGTAGCGGTTGTTGATGGCAAATTGGGAGGCCAGGAAACCACCCTCGTCGTCCAGATGTTCGGCACGCCCCTCGCCAATCAACCGCTGGTCAGTGGGACATCTTCGTTCACAGTTCAAGCCGCAACTGCGCCCGCCGAAATCTTAGCGAAGGTGGAACCTATCTCCAACCCATTTGGCATCACCAAAGTTATATCTTTGGCCATTTTAGGTCTTATCTTAGCGGTCTTAGTCATAGATATTGTGACTGCCAGTCGCCAAAAGATCGTCCGCTGGACCAGCAAAAGCTTGGCCCACTTTATCTTTCTTGCTACACTGGCTATAGCCGCGCTATTTATTTGGAGAGGGCAGATACTATGAGCTCTATTATTTTTTCCCGCGATCTTTCCCGCCACCCGTTACACTACTTTACGCTCCTCTGCCTGCAGTTGGTCGGCTTATGGGGCCTCTTGTGGTTCAACTACAACCGACCCATGCAAATCTCTATTCTTCTTTCCATGTCTGCCGCCTATGTCACTTGGGGCATCGTCCATCATCACCAGCATCATGATTTGCATGTTAAAATCATCGCGGAGTACTTGCTCATGGCCATTTTGGCCGTTCTTACTGTAGGCTCCTTAATCTATCGCACTTGAAACACCGCCTTTTTGTCGCCATCGACGTTCCTTCTGCCGAAATACTTGCTTTACAGTTACGGCTGGATCAGCTTCGCCTGCCGGTTATCTGGGAAAAGCCCGAAAAAATCCATCTCACTCTAAATTTTCTCGGCCGGATTCCCGACGATCAATTTTCTCAAATCAACGGGATCATCAGAAATATCGCCAAGAAATTCCCCCCCCAACATCTCGAACTTCACTTTTTGGAAACCCTCTACCGGCGCCACGAAAGCACTCTCGTTTATCTGTCAGCCTCCTCACCGGATCTAAAATCACTCCAGCATTCGCTGTCCCTATCACTTTCTCCCATCTCCCCCCAACCAATCAGATTTTTACCCCACATAACTATTGGCCAGCTCAAGCGCACCGATCCCACGACCACCAAACGCGTCATCGATCAAATTTCCAACTTCGACTATACGCCCCTCCCGTCATTTGCAGTCGACCACATCACTCTCTACGAATCTTTCCTCTCCTCCAAAGGCTCCACATATCAAAAACAAGCTACTTTCTCACTCTCTTCTCTATCGGAATTAACTTAGCGATCAATTCTGTTTTTGCCAAATCTACCTCGACTCTACAGTTCCAACAAGCTACGGCAAAGATTCCGTCGGCATTTGATGTCCTAATCAACGACCCCTCTTCACATATTGGGCAATGGACACCCTTACTACCGATTATCTCCGACAAGGTTTTAGAATCAAGGGAAATAGTTTCACGACCTATAATTATTCTCATGCCCGCCGATTATACTATTTTTCTCCATTCTTTAATCTTTTTGTGATCCCCTGATAGTAAAATCTCTGGTACTTTCCACCCTTTATACTCCTCCGGCCGGGTATACTGCGGGTATTCTATTGAATCTTGAATCTTGAATCTTGAATCTTCATTAAAAGACTCTTCAACCAGAGACTCTTTATTCCCCACTGCCCCCGGCAATAGCCTAACAACCGAATCCACAATTACCATCGCCGGGATTTCTCCCCCCGAAAGCACATAATCACCTATCGAAATAACTTCATCTGCAATATGCTCATGCACCCTGTGATCCACCCCCTCGTAATGCCCGCAAATAATAATCAAGTGCCCATCACGTGATAAATCATGTGCTAATCTCTGATTAAATTTCTCCCCCCCCGCATCTAGCAATATTATTTTTGGGACCTGCCTGCCGGCAGGCAGGTTTGAGGCTTGGGATTTGAGGCTTGCGACCGCTTGGTCGATAATATCTATTCTCATAATCATTCCTGGACCGCCACCATACGGCTTATCATCAACCGATTTATATTTATCAGTTGACCAATCTCTAAGATTGTGAGTTTTTATTTCAACTAGCGACTTGTCCTGAGCCCTCCGGACGATCGACTCCGCAAATGGCCCCTCAAACATCTTCGGAAACAGCGTCAAAACATCAATAAGCATTTTAGTACTGTCATCCCGACTGGAATGGAGGGATCCCTCAAGGGATTCCTCGGCTTCGCTCGGAATGACACATAGGCATTTTAACAAAAATGCACTATGATAGTGACATGGCCAAGGTAATCATTGTCATGCCCTCGTACAACGAGGCGAAAAGCGTCTCCAAAATGGTGGAAGCAATGGCCGGTATTCTTCCTAACATCAAAGATCACCAGGTGGAACTGCTTTATGTGGACGATACCAGTCCGGACGGCACGGCGGATATTGTTCGGGGCTTGCAAAAAAATTACCCGTGGCTCCACTTGCTGGTCAATCCCAAAAAAGAAGGCTTGGGCGCGGCCTATGCGGCAGGTATGCCGTATGCCATGAAAGAGCTGAAAGCGGATTGGTTAATGGAAATGGATGCGGATTTTCAGCATCCGCCCGCGGATGTTCCTCGTCTAATCGCCGAAATCAACAAGGGTTTTGATTACATCGTCGCCTCCCGCTACATCCCCGGCGGCTCAATTCCGTCGGCCTGGAGCTTCCAGCGCAAATTTTTAAGCGTCGTGGGCAATCTGGTTGCCCGGGTTTGTTTAATCATGCCCAAAATCCACGACATTACCGGCGGTTTCAAGCTCTCCCGCGTCAAAGGCTTTATGGATGAATTTGATTTCACCACCTTGCTTTCAAAACGCTTCGCCTACAAAGTCCACCTCTTTTTTTATATGGTCCAAAAGGGCGCCAAGGTTAAAGAAGTCCCCTTTGCTTTCGGCAATCGTGAAGAAGGGGAGTCCAAAATTATCAAAAACGAGATGCAGGAAACTCTGCGCGTCATTTTTCTTCTTCAATGGCACAACCCCAAAATCCGCCGCTTCCTCAAATTCGGTATCACCGGTTTTTTAGGATTTATTGTCAACAGCCTGGCTTTGGAATTTTTCCGCCGGGGTGGAATAGGAGAGACGTTGCACACAATTACCGGTCTGGCCAACGCGTCCGCATGGTCCGGCGGTCTGGCTGGTGAAATGGCCATCATCAATAATTACTTACTCAACAATTTTTGGACATTCAAATCACAAAAGATTACCAGCCCCTTCCGTTTTCTTGGCAAATTTGTCCAGTTTAATCTTACCTCCGCCGGCGCGGTTATCATCCAGTTTGCCGTCATTGGCTCCACCACTCATTTTTTTGGTGATACCGTTTTAGTCCGTCAGGTTGCCTTGATTCTCGCCATCGGTTTTCTCATCATTCCCTACAACTGGTTCATGTACAACAAATTTATTTGGAAATCTAAAAGAAAGGTTTCCAGTCAGAAATAGGTAATTGATTGTGAAGTAGAAAATTTATTGTATAAAAAAACATCGGAATTATCAGTAGCGCCATTGCCCACTTCACTTCTTTCTTCTCCAACACATCAGATAATCCCAGAAGCACTACCGGTACCAGGGGCAGACTGTATCGGGCAATATCCCGATGCGACACGAACAAAATCGTGGCGTAAAACACCGCCCCAAAAACACCAAATACCTTATTCTTCCCAATTGCCCTAATGACCCCAATTAGCCCAATGAGATATATCCACAGTATATCTTCTAACCAAAAAGTCCCCACCCACGGCTGGCTGCTGTCAAACACCCGGAATGGCAGCGCCTGCACATGGATATTATCTCCTGAATGGAAATAAGCCAGAAAATCCCCGGTCGTTATCCCAAATAACCCAAATACCCCCAATAACCCCAACGGAATAATTATTACCGGCCACGACTTTTTATTCCAGTTTAACAAGTATGAAACAAATAGTAATACTCCGGGGCTTTTAGTTAGTACAGCCAACATCCCCATTAACCCGCTTAACCCCATTTTCCCTTTTTCGTAAAAATAAAGGGACAAAACTATAAACAATATAAACAGTGTCTCAGGCCCGGCAATAGACCGCACCGCCCACATCCTCGGCCAGAAGAACAACCACACCAGCCCCGTCCACAGTTTTCGCCCCGTTACTTCATACATCACAATCGCTGCAGCCGCAGCAGCTAGCACATTTATAATTACCCCCGCCCTAATTAGCCCAATTACCCCAATTAGCCTAATCAGTAGGGGATACAGTGGAAAATGCGCCGGGTAATATTCCAGCTTCAGAGGGAAATCAAAACTTCTTCCCAAACAATCTTTGTCATAAAAACACTTGGCCACCGCCGCATAATACGGCCCGTCATAGTTCTGGTACACCGTCTTCATTCCCACCACCATCCACACTAAAACAGTCGAAACCACCGCCACTCCGGCCAACATCGCCCAATGTCTCCACCTCTTGCTCACAAGAAAATTATATAACACTTTTCTCCAAGATCCGCAGAAACTCAAGCGAATCAATAATTTTTGTGACCCCATGTTTTTTGAGAACTAACAAGTCTTCATCTTCGGTTACCAAATAATCAGCTCGTGCAGCGTCGGCAGTTGCCAAAAACTTGTCGTCTTTATGATCGCGCGACCCTGAATAACTTTCTGTTATTTCCACTACTTCAGCCTGCCCCAGCAATTCAATCACTCTTGAATAATCCAGATTTTTCATGGGACGGAATTTTAACGTCAGCTCCGGCCTTTGCAAAACTTCCAATATCTCCCCAACCACCTCTCGGGAAACAAATAATTGATAAGCATCAAAATATTTGAATACCAATTCACCCCATCGTCCGTAAGGGTTTATTAGGCTGCGTACAAAAACCACTGTGTCTAAAACTACCCTAATCATGTTTAGCTCGTACCGCCTTCACCGCTTGGTCTATAGTTTTGTCGACGTCCTTTTCAGAATACTTTCTCGCTTCTAGACGCACCTTGTCAAAGTGGTCATACAACTCCTTAAACCAGGCCGA
>VMGA01000024.1 GCA_007376345.1 Microgenomates group bacterium Gr01-1014_16
GGCTTCACCCCCGAGTTTTTTATCTTCAAGAACCAGGTTCGAGCCGAAGATTTTTGCCGCCAGGGATTTTTTGGGGGCAGGATCGGGGGAGAGGGCAATAGTTTGAGACGTTTTGTGCTCTTGATACGTGTTCGGATTAGTTTTAATTTTAGGTGATGTCACAAAAATTCTTCCTGTATGCCCGTAAGTCAACTGACGTGGAGGATAAGCAAATCTTGTCGATTGAGGCCCAACTGACAGAACTTAGAGAGTTGGCAAAGAAAGAGGAAATCAGAATCATGGATGAGCTGATCGAGAAACGGTCGGCTAAAATTCCCGGACGGCCTGTTTTTAACTCCATGCTGGAAAGAATTGAGAAAGGCGAGGCTACAGGCATCATTTCATGGCATCCGGACAGACTGGCCAGAAACAGCGTGGATGGCGGCCGGATAATTTATTTGTTGGATACGGGGGTAATAATCGCTTTGAAATTTAATACGTTCTGGTTTGAGTCGACTCCCCAAGGTAAGTTCATGTTGAATATCGCCTTTGGCCAGTCCAAATATTATATAGATTCCCTGTCTGAAAACACCAAGCGGGGTAAGAGACAGAAGATTAGACGGGGTGAATACCCTGGTCCCGCTCCCAGAGGCTACTTAAACGATCTCAAAACCAGAACGATTATTATTGATCCGAAAATGGCCAAGACTGTGGGCAAGGGTTTTGCCTTATACGCCAAGGGGCAATCCCGGATTGAAGACATATCACAATTCTTTACCAAACACGGGATTATTTCCCGAAGCGGTTTACCTTTGCACAAAGACCGGATCAAGTACATGCTGACTAATCCTTTCTACTATGGCCATTTTCGGTTTAACGGGGAGACATATCCCGGCCGCCACGAGCCAATTGTGAGTAAAAAACTGTTTGATCGGGTCCAGGAAGTTTTGAAAATTCGCGGTAGACCCCAAAAACAGGCCACCGACCCCAGACCATTAACCGGACTGGTCAAGTGCGGCGAGTGCGGGATGATGATCACGGGAGAGGTAAAGACCAAACACTACAAAAATACTAACCGCACCGCCTATTACACTTACTACCACTGCACCAAAAAATCTAAACGCCACACTTGCCGTCAGTCGCCAATCAGAGCGGATGACCTGGACGGACAATTATCCGAAACTATCAAACAGTTTTACCTGAAGCCCGACTGGGCCGAATGGATGCTCCGAAAAATTGACGGGGAAGAAAAGTGTTCGGACCGGTCGGTCGGTGCCGCTGTGAGTGAAAACCAAGTGAAAATCAATAGCCTTGACTCCAAACTGCAATTTATTCTTGACTCTTACCTGGACCAGGTGATTGACCGGCAGACCTACCTGGTCAAAAAGGAAAAACTCATGTCCGAAAGAAAGACTCTGGAGGAACAAATTGCCGATTTCTCACAGCGGCACCACAATTGGCTCGAACCTTTCCGGGACTGGATCAATGAGGCCCAAAATACGCCCGAAATTGCCCTCTCCCCCGATCCTGCCCCCAAAAAATCCCTGGCGGCAAAAATCTTCGGCTCGAACCTGGTTCTTGAAGATAAAAAACTCGGGGGTGAAGCCGCAATTGTGTGGGCTGCCCAGGAGTCGGACCTGGCGCCTCTTTCTTATCAGGAAAGCGTTCTACCGCTGAACCAGCAGCCCGTGGGGTGAATTATACCGCAATTGACGGGGATGGGATAATTGATATGATGGAGAGATATGAAGAAAGTTAATGTTCCTAGGAATAAAATAGCCAGATTTGCTGGAAAATGGATTGTGATTGATCCGGTTGAAGATACTATTATCGCCGTGGGTGAAACAATGAGAGATATCGCACCGCTCGTGACTCATTCGGTGGGTGATGAAGTAGCTCCGGCTGGGAAGGCACCATTCTCGTTTTTGGTTCCCAGGAAAGACGAAGGCCCGTATGTTTTATGGATAATATTTTAGCTTCGTTTCCTTATCAGTCGGATACCAAGGGACAATTATTTCCCGTGATTTCGTTGCGATTTCATTTTGGAGAAAAGTTCGTGGACACGGCGGCGTTGGTTGATTCGGGAGCGACTATTTCGATTTTTAGAGCTGATGTGGTACAAGATTCGGATTTGGTGATTGAAAATGGGAAAGAAATATATTTGGGGGGAATAGCGGAGAGGGTTAAAGGATATTTGCACAATATCCAGGTGGAAATTAGTGAGAAACAATTTCTTCTTCCCGTAGTTTTTTCTTATGAATATCGAGTTTCGTTTAATTTGCTGGGAAGAAAAGGGTTTTTTGAGAAGTTTGATGTTTTGTTTGAGGAGAGAAAGGGTCGGGTGCAGCTGGTATAATTTGGGGTTGTATGCGCAAGAGATGGTTGATTATCGGGGCTATTTTTTTGGCGGTTATCGGATTTTTTTGGATAAGAAATAGGAATAAGAACGCTGCCAATAAGAGTGTTAAGACCGTGGCGGTGGAGAGGAAAGACGTGGTGCAGACGCTGACGCTGTCGGGGAAAGTTGCCGCGGAGAGGGAGGCGAAATTGAGGTTTTTGAGTTCAGGAAAATTGGGGTATATCAAAGTAAAAGAGGGGGATGTGGTCAAAAAAGGTCAGTCCTTAATGGGGCTGGATCAGAGGGATTTGGCGGCGGCGGAAACGGCGGCGTATTACAGCTATATTGCGGCGGATGCCAACGCAAAAGAGGCTGAAGATTTAGTTAAAGGGCATGATAAAGACGAAACGTATGTGCAGAAAAATGATCGGGTGGCGGCGCAAACGGCAAGAGATAAAGCGTATGAGGCGTGGCAGACTGCAATCAGGGCGAAGCAGAATGGGAATTTGGTTGCGCCTATCGATGGCGTGGTTGTAAATGTAAGTGTAAATGTAAGTGGGGAGACGGTAGGAGTGACGGATGGGGTGGATATTGTGGATCCCGAAAGCTTGTATTTTGATACCGAGGTGGACGAGGCAGATTTGAATAAGATAGTTGAGGGGATGGAAGCAAGGGTGAAATTGGATGCGTTTGCCGGAAGAGATTTTGAAGGGACAATATTAAAAATTGGATATGAAACAAGAGTTTCGGATACGGGGGCGACGGTCATTCCGGTGAGGGTAAAGCTGTCGAATATGAATTTGCGGGTAGGGCTGAACGGGGACGCGACGGTTGTGACCGGAGAGGCGAAAAATGTGCTGACACTGCCGATTGAGGCAGTAGTGGACGGAAAAGTCGAAAATGCCGAAGGAGAAAAAATAAATGTCGAGACGGGGTTGGAGGGAGAAACGGATATTGAAATAAGAAGCGGAGTTAAAGAAGGCGATAAAATCGTCATACGATAGGTATGCAGTTGGCATGCAATAGTCATACCTTGTTTTATGGACACAGTTGAATTATTGAGGATGGCGGTGACCGCGATTAGAACAAATAAGACGAGGTCGGTGTTGACGACTTTGGGAATAATTATAGGGGTGGCGGCGGTTATTTTGCTGGTTTCGATAGGGACGGGGTTGCAAAGATTTGTGACCAAGGAGTTTGAGGCATTGGGGTCGAATGTTTTGTTGGTATCGCCGGGGAGGGTGAATTTTGGCGGTGGGCCGCCGCAGAATGTGGAAGCGAAATTTGACTTTGCCGACGTAACCCGGATCGGCGAGTTGGGATATCCGATAACGAAAGCGGCGGGAATGATTTCCAAGGGAGCGACGGTTAAATACCGGGCGAAATCGTATTACGGGAACGTGGCGGGGGTGAGCGAAGATTATTTGGATTTTGGGAACGTGAAGATAGCGGAAGGAATATTTTTCTCTAAAAACGCGGTGGAGAGGAGACAATCGATAGCTGTAATCGGGAATAAGATTTATACCGAACTTTTTGGGGAGGGTCGGGTGGCTTTGGGAAAAAGTATTGACATTGCGGGGGAGGAAGTGAAGATTGTGGGTGTCTTGGAAAAGAAAGGCGGGGGAATCGGTGGGGGGGCGCAGGACGAAAATTCATATGTTTTTTTGCCGGTGACGACGGCATCTAAAATTACCGGCATAAAAAAACCGGCGGCATTTATGGTGCGGACGGAAACTCCGGAAGGAACTGCTTTGGCAGCACGTAAAATTGAGCAGTATTTTGACAGAAAAGGATTGACTGAGGACGACCATACGATATTGGAACCTAAGGAATTATTGGAGACGATTAATTCGTTTTTGGGAGTGGTGACGGGGGCGCTATCGGGGATTGCGGCCATATCGCTTTTGGTCGGCGGGATCGGTATTGCCAATATTATGCTGGTTTCAGTGACTGAACGGACGAGAGAGATAGGATTGAGAAAAGCGGTGGGAGCGACGAGAAGGGACATTTTGCTGCAGTTTTTGCTGGAGGCCGTGGTGTTGTCTATTTTGGGAGGCGGGATTGGGGTGGCTATTGGAGGGGGAGGGGCGATGCTACTTAAACAATTTATTGAGACGGCGGTGACGCCGGGGGCGGTAGCTTTGGCTTTCGGTGTGTCGGCAGGGGTGGGAATAGTTGCCGGATTGGCTCCGGCTGTACGAGCTTCCAGACTGGATCCGATTACGGCGTTGAGGTATGAATAGAAAAGTGACATAATGAGGCTGTGGTACCCAAAAGATTACAGGCGGTTTTGTGGAGCGCAGGAACAGGGAAGCTGGATGTGGTCAAAGACAAGCATTATATAATTCATCAAGTGTTGGCGTATGGTTCGTGGGAAGATACAAAGTGGCTATTTAAAACGTATGATCAGGAAACGATTAAAAATGAATTTGTAGATTATCCGGAAAAAGATTACCGACCGGCAACATTCAATTTTATTAAAAATCATTTATTGGGACTGGAATATTTACAATTGAACCAGTCCAGATATGATCCAACTACACCTAGAGTCATTGGATGAACACCGGCGGAAAGTGTTTGAAAAACTTGGATCTTTTCGGTCGCAAGGTGTTCTGGCTGGGGGGACGGCAATTGCTTTGCAAATAGGTCATCGCAGATCTTTTGATTTTGATATTTTTACCAGTTCCAGTTTGACTCCGAGTTTATGGGCTAAGGCGAAAAAAGTTTTTGGAAAAGGAGTATTAAAGACCTTATCCACGGAAAACCAGTTAAATTTTGTGACTTCAGAAAATGTTTCGATAACTTTTTTTTATGACGAAGTCGAACCTTTGCGTTTGGAGGTTCCAACCAGCTCGATAAGTTTACTTGACCTGCGGGACTTAGCAGGAAATAAGGCTTTTACAATCGGCCAGAGGGGGAAGTGGCGGGATTATGTGGATTTGTACTTTTTGTTAAAAACAAATTCGGTTACGCTGGAACAGATTATTGATAATTGTTCACAGAGAAGCAGAGAAGAAATTTTTCCGACAAAATTATTTTTGGAACAGTTGGTGTATTATGATGATCTAACAATACAGGAAATAGATTTTATCGGATCAAAAATAGAACCATTGGAAATAAAAAGATTTCTATCTGAGCAAGTGAAGAAATTTAAGGACTCGGAATTGGGGTGAGACCAAGAAGCTGGCGAGCAGACTGGATCCGGTCACTGCTTTGAGGTACGAGTAGGGGAAGATTACTGACTTTTATTTTTTAAGTTTTCGTTGATATTTATAAGATAGCCGAGAATGAGCAGGCCTATAAAAGGAAGTTTGGTCATTCCGCTTTCAGCATTTATTCCAGGATCAATTAAAGAATCTATGATCAAGCCACCCACTCCTACCCATTTGATGGCCTTACTCATGACCTGTTCAAAAGTTAATCCCTTGGGTTTGTTTTCGGACATGCCCTGTAGTATAGAGCAGAGAGAGAATTGTCAATGATAGCCGTTAATTTCAACAGGTGGTTGACAGGGGCGAAACTACGGGTTAATATCAGGTTACCTTTTTGAGGCTGAATTCTGTTCATGAAGACTTGCACAATATATTTTAAATTCGCAACCGGGTAGTTTGTGCGTAGTTTTGTGACGTGAGCCTCCGAAAGGGGGCTTTTTTAGTTAAGCTTGGGCCCATAGCTCAGCTGGCTAGAGCGCATCATTTGCAATGATGAGGCCGCCGGTCCGAGTCCGGCTGGGTCCACTTGGGCTGAAGATTGGTCCCGGTTTCCCTTTCAAGGGAGGCCGAGACGAGTCTTTAGCGAGGCTTGCTTGCTCCTTGAAAAGTGAAGAGAAAGAAAGAAATTTAGTAGAGCCGTATCTAATAATGAATTTGAACGCAATGCAGACAATGGATGCCTGTGGATGTCAAAGCCGAAGAAGGACGTACGTGGCCACGAAAGTCGTCGGGGAGCTGCCAAGAAGCGCTGATCCGGCGGTGTCCGAATGGGGAAACCCCAGCTTATGCTGAGCCACGTTCAGTTACATGAACGTGGCGGGGAACGCTGTGAACTGAAACATCTAAGTAACAGCTGGAAAAGAAATCAATTGAGATTGCGTAAGTAAGCGGTGAGCGAAAGCGCAAAAGCCTAAACCACGTTCATGCGCAAGCACTGAACGTGGGGTTGCGGGAAGGTTGAGGGATGAATGGAGGATAGCCAAACTGTCTGGAAAGATAGGCCAGAGACCGTGATAGCCGGGTAGGCGAAATCCGAAATTCCTTGAGACCTAAATTCCCAAGTACCATGAGATACACTATCTTGTGGGAATCCGGGCAGACCACTGTCCAAGGCTAAATACTTTGACATACCGATAGTGAACTAGTACCGTGAGGGAAAGGCGAAAAGAAGGGTGAAACACCTAGTGAAATAGAACCTGAAATTGTCTGCTATCAAACAGACGGAGCCACGTTCAGTTACATGAACGTGGTCACGTCGTGACTATTGAAGA
Organism: Microgenomates group bacterium Gr01-1014_16; assembly: GCA_007376345.1. Lineage (GTDB taxonomy): Bacteria > Patescibacteriota > Microgenomatia > CAZETR01 > Amesbacteraceae > VMGA01. Next base: position 6,801 of record VMGA01000024.1, read on the forward strand.
ATTATCCGGCGAGTTTCCGATTACTGCAAGTCTAAGCTGGTTTCCAGATTAGGCATAGCGAAAGCGAGTCTGAATAGGGCGATCAAGCAGTAGTTGGAAGACCCGAAACCAGGTGAGCTAACCATGAGCAGGGTGAACCCCGATGAAAATCGGGGGGAGGCCCGCACTCGTCAGAGGTACAATTCTGTGAGATGACTTGTGGTTAGAGGTAATATGCCAATCGAACCTGGAGATAGCTGGCTCTCCCCGAAATATATATAGGTATAGCCTTTGAGATCGACTTTTTTCAGGTAGAGCACTGGATGGGTGGTGCTGCGCAAGTTGTACCATTCAATCAAACTCCGAATTGGGAAAAGTAACTCAGGGAGTCAGAACGACCCGGCTAAGCGGGCCGCTCTAAAGGGAAACAACCCAGACTGACCTCTAAGGCCTCTAAATGACAGCTAAGTGTTAAACGATGTCAAATTCCTTTGACAGCCAGGAGGTTGGCTCAGAAGCAGCCATCCTTTAAAGAAAGCGTAACAGCTCACTGGTCTACTTTGGAGTTTGGCGCGAAAAATGAATCGAGGCTCAAGCTGTTTGCCGAAGAGACAGATACTTGTGCTTCGCACAAACAAATTCTAAGCACTAATATCTAAATTCTAAACTTTTTAGGATTTAGGATTTCGAATTTAGGATTTGCTCGCGCGGAGCGCGAGTGTGGTAGGGGAGCGTTGAAATTGCAGTGAAGCATTGTCGTGAGGCGAGGTGGAGCGATTTCAAGTGAGAATGCCGGAATGAGTAGCGTAATGGTTGTGAGAATCAACCACGCCGAAACCCCAAGGTTTCCCCCGCTATGTTGTTCAGCGGGGGGTGAGTCGGCACCTAAGGCAAGACCCTTATAATGAGGGAGTAGCTGATGGACGAGCCGTGGATATTCGGCTACAGGAGAAGTGTCGTTATTAAGCTGGGGATGGACCGAGTGAGAATTTTCAAGCGGGTGCAGTGAATGCCCGTCGAAACCGTAAGATAGCTGATCTTGGGAAATCCGGATTGGCGATTAATCAAGTGGTGAGAAAGCTTGTTGAGCAATTAATGGGCAATTTGAACGATTTTTGTTTGCGAGAAAAGATCCGCAGTGAGACATTTTTCTTGCCGTACCGTAAACCGACACTGGTGGGGAGGTCGAGAAGACCAAGGCGTTCGGGAGAAGGCAGTTCAAGGAACTCGGCAAAAAAGCTGGACGTAAGTTTGTGAGATGTCCTGCCAGGTACCATGCGGTATCTGGTTACAACAAAAGATTACTCTGCGACTGTTTAACTAAAACACAGGTCTGTGCAAACGCGTAAGCGAACGTATACAGGCTGAGGCCTGCCCAATGCCCGTAAGTTACGGGGATTGCTAAGATTACATCGAGGCATGAACTTAAGCTCGGGTGAATGGCGGTCTTAACTATAAGGATCCTATGGTAGCGAAATTCCTTGTCGGGTTGGTTAAAACCAACTTGCCCGACCCCGATGAAAAATCGGGGCACTCGGGAATGCTATCTGGAAGTTAAACGGAGACAAAAAGCCTATTTAGTGGGTGAGTGAATACCTGGCTATATGCTGGAATAACTCGTGTATCTGACAGTACCGAAAGGTAAAAATTTGTCAGTGGAGTCAATCAGCAGGAAAGACCACGTTCAGTTACATGAACGTGGAATCCCCAGAGACTACATGCCAGGGCACGTTCAGTTACATGAACGTGCAAGATATAGTCCGATCTGTGTAGCGATACGCAGTTAACAAATTTGAAGTTCCGACCCGCACGAATGGCATAACGACAGAGTAACTGTCTTGAACTGTCACCCGGCGAAATTGAAATGGCTGTGAAGATGCGGCCTAACTCTACTAGGACAAAAAGACCCTATGGAGCTTTACTGTACTCAGGCCCGGTTTTGGATGTTGAGATAGTCTAGAGTAGGAGGGAGTTCCGACGCAAGTCGGGGCAAAAGTGTAACACCTCCCGTTTTGATATCTCAAGACTCACCCAGGGCAGCTGGAAACGCTGTCGGGAACAAGGTCTGAGGGGCAGTTTCACTGGGGAGGTGCCCTGCTAAAAGGTAACGCAGGGGTACTAAGGTACACTTAGCTCGGATGGAAATCGAGCTGGACGTGTAACGGCGGAAGTGTGCTTGACTGTGAGAGCGGAGACTCGAGCAGGGACGAAAGTCGGTCGTAGTGATCCCCCGATCCCACGTGGGTGGGACGGGGCTTAACTGATAAAAGCTACCCTAGGGATAACAGGCTGATCGCCTCCAAGCGTCCACAGCGACGAGGCGGTTTGGCACCTCGATGTCGGCTCATCCTATCCTGGAGGGGCAGTACCTTCCAAGGGTCGGGCTGTTCGCCCGTTAAAAGGGTACGCGAGCTGGGTTCAGAACGTCGTAAGACAGTAGATCATGTGCTGTCTAACTTTTTCGAAAGACGTTTTTGAGAGGTCCTGTTATAAAGTGAAAAAGTCCCAACACCAGTTTGGGAATAAATCTGACTAAATGCTGGAAACTCTGAGTATCTTGTGCTACTATTTTGTCATGGATGATCTAGGTGGTGGCAATTAGTAAAAAAGCAGCAAGTGCAGATAATCAGCAGGAAAGATCCCGATTAAATCGGGAGATCCTCAGAGACTATACGTCAGATCCCGATTAAGTCGGGAAAGATATAGTCCGAACTGTATGGCGACATGCAGAGCAAAGCAGAAATGTTTTTGCCCCCGATTTAATCGGGGTAACAATATTGTCGGTCTCTATCCAGTAGAGTCGTGAGGTTCTTGAGGAGGTCCGCCCTCAGTAAGAAATTGCTGCTTCCGCAGTAATGCGGAATGACAATTCGGCTAATAACGGTGGAATCTTGATTAAAATGTTAGGTTTCAGTATGATTGCTTGAGGACCTAGAATTTTGCAAGACAATACCGTGGGAAGTCGATCTAATACTAATTTAGCCTATATTGCCGGTTTTTTGGACGGCGACGGAAGTTTGATGCTCCAATTGAAGAAGCGCAAGGATGGAAAATCCAAAATGCGCTTTATGTGTACGATTTGTCTGTATCAAGACAGTCGGCATGAAAAACCTTTGAATTGGATGCGAAAAGTTCTAAATATAGGTTACGTGTCGAGACGCAGTGATGGAATTTCCGAGTTGAGGATAAATGGGTATGAGCAGGTCAAGAAAATTCTAACTTTGCTAACGCCCTTTATCCGGTTTAAAAAGATTCAAGCCAGAGCAATGCTTTCGGCGGCCAATCTTTTGACGAAGAATTTCAGGAAGCAATTGACAGATTCCGAGTTGAGAAAAATGGTTGAATTCATGATTACTATTCAAAATAGCAATTATGTGACGAAAGCCAAGAGGTCTCGTGAGGAATTATTATCGGTATTAGGTTTGACCCCGTAACGACTGATCCCGCCGGTTGGCGGGAGAGACTTTCGGCCGATGGCCGGGGGTAATACGCCGACTCCTTCTTCGCTCCTATGGAGCTTCGAAGGATGAAGATATAGTCTACGCTCTTGGTGACAAGAGATTCTCGTGACGAGAGGACCAGGGTGGAGGTACCGCTGGTGTGCCGGTTGTAACGTCAGTTGCACCGCCGGGTAGCTAAGTACCTACGGGATAACCGCTGAAAGCATCTAAGTGGGAAGCCCTATCCAAGATAAGGAACCGATTAAGACGACCCGGGGTAGACTACCCCGTATAAGAGGCTAGCGGTGTAAGCGTCGCAAGGCGTTTAGCCTACTAGTACTAATAGGTCGATTTCAAATCTTTATAAAAACGGCTTTTATAAATTAACCTTTTCTCTTCACTATTCAGGGGGCAAAATACCTCCCTTCCCACTGCGGCGGGTTTTCCCTCCTAATCTAGGAGGGAAGGGAACATTGTAAAATTTATCCATACGAGCGCAGAGTTCTTAGGTCATTTGAGCGGCGTGGAACTACTCTTCCAGCCCGCATAGCTTCGCGCAAGCGTTGCTGGCGGGTTCCATTCCGAACAGGACCGTAAAACGCGCCAGCGCGGACAATAGTCGGGGGGCAACCTCCCATGAAGATACGTCATGGCCTAAGAACTGTGCGCTTTTTTGGTGTCGAATTTGTGTGTGTTACTGTTGGCTTAATAATAAAAAACGGTTGGTGAGTTTAACTTTCTCTAGGCTGCCGGTGAAGAAGATAGAAAGTCCACATAAGTACGCTGGCTACCCGCTTACGG
>VMGA01000025.1 GCA_007376345.1 Microgenomates group bacterium Gr01-1014_16
GGGGATTCCGGCGGACGACTCCTCGCCTCCTGCCCACCATCCAAACTCAAAAACATCAAATCCTCCCCCACCGGCCAATTCCTCTAGCTTTCCACCTGGAACTTTCCACCTGGAAGGTGGTCTAGGCAGGCACCTGGTCTTACCAAGGCCAAAGCGATCTTAGAACTGCAAAAGGCAATAACCCGACTCCGTACCATGTTCTTTTTTCAGTATTCACCATTTCAGGAACAATGAAAACCGAATTATCTCGTTCGCTTTCGGGCACCCATCTCCAAACCACTTCTCTATGTTTATTTTTGGACAAAATTAATTTCAAACACTCAAATTCTTTTCCGTCTTTACCGGTGTATTTTTCTAGCTCGACAAGTGGTTCTTCAAACTTAATAAAGGTAATTTCAGTTTCAATTCGAATTTTACCCATGACACAAGTATAATCCCCCTATGTCAAACATTGCTTGCGTATTTGCCCATCCGGATGATGAGGCGTTTGGGCCGGGTGGCACCATTGCTAAATTGGCTAAAAACAACCACATCGAAATAATCTGCTGCACCGACGGTAATTAAATACGCCCAATTGGCCCAAGCCATAAAAGCCCAATTAGACGAATTAGCCCCAGAAAAAGTCATCACATTTGACCCAAACGGGGTTTCCGGCCACCTCGACCACATTGCCGTCACCTCAGTCATAAATTGGCTTTTCCCCAAGTTAGATTATCTTAAAAAAGTTCTCTATTTTACTAACCCTCGTCGGCTCACAGATAAGATTTCTGACTATTTTGTATATTTTCCAGATGGACGACTGAGGACTGAAGTTAATGAAATAACTGATATTTCTGATGTTTGGGAAACTAAAGTAAAGGCCATGCGGGCCCATGTATCCCAGAAAGCTGACTGTGATTGGATTCTTGCTGCATTCAACGGACTTCCCAAAGAAGACTGGTTTCTAGTAAGATCAAAGCAGTGAAATATTTTTTTTTATTCCTGATCTTATTTTTTATTCCTAATCCAGCACAAGCTTCTAATGATTTTACTGTCGCGCAAGTAGTTGACTATAATTTCGACGCAACCGGTCGGTCCACTGTCACCCACAAGTTTACTCTCACCAACAAATCCTCGTTTTCTTACGCTTCGTCTTATCAACTCAAACTCCAGGGCCTCGTCAACCCACCCAAAAACCTGGTCGCTTCCGACTCACAAGGCTCCCTCAAAACCACTTTGATCACCACCCCTCCGGACATACAACTCATTACTGTTGATCTTAGTCATCCGGCTGTCGGCGTTGGTCAATCCCTGGACTTCCAGCTGACATACAATTCAGACCCGGCTACCCACAATGGCCAGATTTGGGAAATTGTCTTGCCTCGCACGCTCAACTTGGAAAACATAGACTCTTACAGTCTCCGGCTGTCTGTCCCCGATTCATTCGGTTTACCAGCCTTCCTTTCCCCTCCTCCATCAGGTTCTCAAAATTCCGTCTTCACTTTTACCAAAGAGCTTCTTATCAATTCACCCGTTCTTGCCTCATTTGGTCAACTTCAAAATTATGCGTTCACCGTTAAATACCATTTATCAAATCCCACTCAAAAACCGTCCCCGGCCACAATTGCCCTTCCCCCTGACACCCAGTATCAACGCGTTATCTACGCCTCCATCCTGCCCCCGCCTTCAAACGTTTCTATTGATGAAGATGGCAATTGGATTGCTACTTATAGTCTTTTGCCCAACTCCCAATTAGACATTACAGCCATCGGCCAAGCCCGCCTTCTCTCCCAACCCAATACAATTTTTAACCAAAGCTCAACTCCGTTCGTTCAGCCGGATGAATATTGGCCGGCAGACGATTCCTCGCTTGCTGATCTGGCAAAATCTCTCAAAACTCCAAAAGCCATTTATTCCTATGTTGTTAAATATTTAACCTATGACTACTCCCGCCTCACCCCCCAATCCGCCGCCGTCCGCCGTGGAGCATTAGCAGCGTTTTCGGATCCTGCCCACAGTCTCTGTACAGATTTTACGGATCTTTTTATTACTCTGGTCCGAGCAGCCGGTATCTCTGCACGGGAAATCCAGGGTTTCGCCTATACTACCGACTCCCGGCTTCGCCCACTCAGCCTGGTTGCTGATGTACTCCATTCCTGGCCCCAATACTGGGACACCACTAAAAACACCTGGATCAGTGTTGATCCCACCTGGGGCCACACTACCGGGGCCGACTACTTTTCCCAATTTGATTTTTCCCACCTGGCCCTTGTAATTCACGGCAAATCTTCCACCTCGCCTCTACCCCCCACAGATATTGAAGTTAAATTTGCTCCCTACACCGATCCGCCGACCCCGCCCTTGGATATTTCCTGGACCAAGCCTGCCCAATTTCTTCCCTTTCTACCTATTCACACTTTTCTCACAGTCACCAACAATCAACCCTGGGCCCTCTATAACCATCCACTCGTGTTATCCGTGACCCGCCTTGCTCTCACCACGCCGTCACAGCTTACTATTTCAACTCTTCCCCCGTTCGCCCACGTCACTTTTCCAATTACCCTGAAAACTTCCGCGCTTCCGGACTTCCAACCCCGTTTCTTTTCTATCACTGCTCCAAACCGTCGCGTCTCTTATAATATAGGCGCCCGTTACTTTTTAGCCTGGCACATTACCCTTGGCCTCATCATCGCTCTCATTATCATCACAACTGGCTTCATTGCCTACCGCGCCTGGAGTCTACATCTTCAAAAACGCGGTCGGAAATATCCTGTACGTAGGCAAGGCCAACAATCTTAACTCCCGGGTCCGCTCGTATTTTGCCTTTCGCCTCGGCCCAAAAACCGCAGTACTTGTATCACAAATTACCACAATCGATCACATCTCAGTCCAATCAGAACTTGAAGCTTTGCTGCTGGAATCCCGCCTTATTAAGAAATTTCTACCCCCATACAACATCGCCTCCCGCGATGATAAATCTCCCTACTACATCCACATTTCTCAAGAACAATACCCCAAACCTATTATCAATCATGCATCGACTGGTGCTATGGCCGGTCCATTCTTAAATCGTCAGATTCCCTCATCAATTCTCCGTCAGTTTCGTCGCGTTACGCCATACTGTACCGCTCCCCACCCCGTCAAGCGTCCTTGTCTTTATTCTCACCTAGGATTATGTAACCCCTGTCCGGCCACCGGCAATCTTATCCAATATAAAAATAATATCTCTCGCCTACGAAAACTTCTTCTCGGCAAATTCAAATTAGTGCGAATTAGCCTAATTCGCCAAATGAAACTTGCGTCTAATGCTCTAGATTATGAGCAGGCTGGCGTAATCAAAAAATCCCTAGATTCGCTAGACTATCTCCTCAGTAAACCCATTCGACCGGACGAATACATCGTCAACCCCAATCTCATCTCCGACCTCAACCAGGAAGCAATAGATTCATTAAAAAAAATTATCATTGAACATTGTACATTGAACATTGAACATTTACATCGAGTGGAATTTTACGACAACGCCCATCTTATGGGCACCCACCCCACATCAGCCATGACCGTAGCCATAGATGGGGAAATAACTCCCCGCAACTATCGTCATTTTTCACTGCACACCTCTGATGACGTTTCTATGATGCAGGAAGTCCTCACCCGACGTCTCAACACAGATTGGCCAAAACCAGATTTAATTATTTTAGACGGGGGAATGCCCCAACTATCCATCGTCAATTGGGAAATTCCCACAGTTGCCCTTGCAAAAAAAGAAGAAGTTATTTATTTTCTAAATTCTCCGCCGCTTAAACTCCCGCGTACTCACCCCGGCCTGCAATTGTTAATGCGCTTGCGTGACGAAGCCCACAGGTTCAGTCGTCGTTTGCACCATAAACACAGAGCTAGTATGATCAAATGATGATCCGCCTTTTTCTTCGCTCCATTGCCATTAATTTAGCCAGTGTCTATATCGCCGCCCAGGTATTAACCGGCGTCATAACTTACGTCGGCGGCTGGCAAACCCTTTTCATGGCCGCCCTGGCCATAGCCCTTGTCAATCTTTTTGTCCGCCCCATTGTCAACCTGCTCCTTCTGCCCATCCACCTGATCACCATGGGGGTCTTCCGCTGGATCGCCAATCTCGTCACCCTTTATCTGGTCACCTGGCTAATTCCCAATCTCCAAATCCACACCTTTACCTCCGCCGAAATCAATCTGAAATACATTCTTATTCCCGCCATCCATTTCACCCCTTTTGGTGCTTTCCTTGTGGCAACTGTGACCTTAACTCTCATATTTCACTTCCTATATTGGCTTCTTCAGGATTGACCTTGCTATAATAACCCCATGAAACTTCCGCTCACTATTCTTCAAATAGTTTTAGGGGTTCTGGTATCAGGCTTAATTTTGTTGCAAGCCAAAGGCACCGGCCTCGGCCGTACCTCCTTCTCTCCCATGGCTTATCACTCCCGCCGGGGTTTCGAAAAGCTGATTTTCAAAACGACGGTCATTCTCACTTCCATCTTCGTTCTGGTTTCTGCCGCCGGTTATTTCGTTGTTTGATAATGACCACGTCCTTCAGGTTTTATATTAGATTCTTAAGCGCCCTGGTCAGCCGTTACTACAAAGGCATTCTGGCCGGAATTATCTTGGGCGCGTTGGCCTTCTTCTTCTCACCCCGTATTTTCCGCCTGCTTCCGCCCATCCGTCCTACCCAGACCATAGGAATAGTTGCCCAACCAACTCTTTCCGACTTGCCCCTTCTTATCCAAAGTCAACTTAGTCTGGGACTGACCGGCATTGACGACACCGGCCTAGCCGTACCCGCCCTGGCTAGCTCCTGGGAAGCCACCGACTCGGGTAAAACATACGTCTTCACCATCCAACCAGGCCTCAAATGGCAAGATAATTCGCCTTTGACCTCCACGGACATTAAATACAATTTTCGGGACGCCCAAATAGACTATCCCGATTCCACTCACCTCAAAATCACCCTTCCCGACCCCTTCTCACCCCTACCTTCCGCGGTTTCCCGTCCGGTCTTCAAGAAAAAGCTCATCGGGGTTGGCGGCTATCGCGTCACAGGATATAAGCTCAATGGATCTTATGTTGAATCACTTACCCTTTCTCCCACCGACCAAAAATCAACCTCCCCCGTTCTCCGCTACTTATTTTACTCATCTGAAAACCAAGCCCGCATGGCTTACAAACTCGGCTTGGTCAAGGTACTTTTAGATATTCAGGATCCCCGGGAACTCAAAACTTGGCCTTCGACCGAGGTTTCCCGCCAACTTCATCTGGACCGCTATACCGCCGCCTTCTTCAATACTCAAGCTCCTATCTTTTCTGGACTCGCCGGCCGCAATCTGCGTCTCGCCCTGGCCTACGCGGTAGATAAATCCCGCTGGACCGGCTCCCCTCAGATCAAAAGTCCCATCAGCGCCGGTTCCTGGGCCTATTATGACCAAATAAAAACTTATGACTTTGATCTGGACCACGCCAAGCAGCTTCTTTCCAAAGTCGAAAAAATTCCCGAATCTATTACCATAAACACAGTTCCGGTATATCTGTCCCTGGCCGAGGATATCCAAAAAGATTGGGCCGCTCTGGGTCTCGACGTCCAAGTCCAGGTTTCCCCCGATATTCCCTCTGATTACCAAGTCCTGCTTTTAGCCCAGGCCATCCCGACTGATCCGGACCAATACTCCCTCTGGCATTCCACTCAGGCCGGCAATATTACCCGCCTCAACAATCCCCGCATAGACAAGCTCTTGGAAGACGGCCGCAAAACTCTCGATATTGAAGCCAGAAAATCTATCTACGCCGACTTTCAAAAATTTTTATTAGAAGAATCACCGGCCATCTTCCTTTTCCATCCTCATACGTATACGATATCACGTCAGTGATAACCTATTTGGTTCTCCCTCTCCAAAATTTTGGAGAGGGAGTTAGAGGGTGAGGTATAATCAATCCCATGAATTTGACCTTGCCGGTTGTTACGTTCGCGGCTCTCCTGGACAGCATCAATCCCTGCGCTATTTCCGTCCTTCTTTTGACCATCGGCTTTCTCGTCTCCCTCAAAAAATCCCCCAAACACATTATGGCCGTTACAGGAGTTTACATCCTGGGCATTTTTATCACTTACATCTTGATTGGTCTGGGTATCCTGCAAGCTCTCACTTTTTTCGGCATTTCCCGCGCCATCACCAAATTCGGGGCCTTGATCCTCGTCATCACCGGTATTTTGGGCCTGGTCGGTGTTCCCTTGGGAATTCCGGGTTTCATCAAGCCCCGTTTAGCCTTGTTGATCCAAAAAGCCACCTACCCGGCCATGTTTGCTTTGGGTATTTTAGTCGGCTTGTTTGAATTTCCCTGCACCGGCGGACCATATCTTATGATCCTCGCTTTGCTTCATGACCGCGCCACTTTCACCTCCGGCGCTCTTTATCTTATTTATTACAACCTCATATTCATTTCCCCCCTCATCGTTATCTCACTATTAACTAACAACCAACAACTATTAACCGGCTTTCAAGCCTGGCGTCATTCCCACGCTAAAACCGCCGATCTCTATTCTTCCATTGCCATGATCGTGTTAGGTGGTGTAATATTCCTGCTGTAATGGATCTAAAAACATTATTAAAAAAAGTTGATCAGTTCAAAAAATCCGGCCCGGTCGATCTCTCTCTCGAGGAAGATCTATCCATCGCCGTCATGAATCTGATCAGTCTAGAAGAGCATTTCTTTCTGACCGCCGAAAAAACCGGCAAAAAAAGCGAGTATCTCAAAATGATGGATGAGGTCCGGCAAATGCGCAAAGCTCTCCTGGCCAAAATGATCGACCGCCACGAAGGCGAAACCTGGTGCATTACCAAACACCTTTTGGCCGCCACTATGCGCCTCATTGAGGTCGGTACCAAAAGTAAGGACCAACAATATTTCGACATGGCCTACAAGCTCTATTCCCTCTTCTGGGCTCTTCGCCTAAAGCTGATCGATCTCCCCCACATAAAATCTTCTCTCAAAGAAGAGCCTATGAGTCTTCAGGATATTACCGCCAAGTTAGTCGACTGCTGCAAAGAATGAACCCCAAATTAATCCTATCCGTCGTATTGGTCATATTGGTCTTATTGGGAGGAGCCGTCTTTCTTACCCGCCCTCCATCCGCCCCATCCGCCCAATTAGACCAGTTTGCCAAATGCCTGGCAGACAAGGGCATCACTATGTACGGCGCCGACTGGTGTCCACACTGCCAAAATCAAAAAAAACTCTTCGGCTCTTCTTTCCAATACGTCCCGTATGTCGAATGTCCCAACGTTCCCAAGCTATGCGTGGACAAAGGTGTCAATGGTTACCCCACCTGGATTTTGGGCGACACCAAGCTCGAAGGCGAACAATCCCTAGCCAAGCTCTCCGAAATCTCCTCCTGCCCTCTGCCCTAGGTCTCACGACTTAACACATTAAAAAGTCTTGCCATCTCAGCACATTCAGCAAAAGACATTCCTTCTACTATAGCTTTAATTTCTTTATCATCTAAATCACCCAAATACAGTCGCTCAATTTTTCCTTTAAAAGTTGGGTTACTAATTACATTATTTAATTGAGCAAGACTTACCCCACCCTTCTCAATTTGAGATTTTGCGATTTCCAACCAAGTATCTTTCATTATATTGTTTACAATTACTGGCTGCGGGGCTAGGAATCGGACCTAGATAGACGGATCCAAAGTCCGTCGTACTACCATTATACGACCCCGCAATCAGGTATAATTATACCAGCACGCTTGCCCCTATAGCTCAACGGATAGAGCAAGATCCTTCTAAGATCGAGATGGGGGTTCGATTCCTCCTAGGGGCACCAGCGCCCATAGCTCAGGGGTAGAGCAGTCGCCTCTTAAGCGAACGGTCGAAGGTCCGAATCCTTCTGGGCGCACTTTAACTATTGACAAGCGTCGACTTCTAATTTATCATGCAAGGACTCTCGCAAGAGAGGGGAGACATCAGCGATGTTGTTTCCGAAGAGCCCCGGTCGCAAGACTGGGGTTTTTCATTTCTACAAAGGTGAGGTCGCAAAAATGAGGTTAGTGGCCAAGCCGAACGTCCCCACACATCCATAATCCCAAGCCGGATCCAGCTGGTTTTTATTGTGTTCGGGGGACTGCATATACACAAACTCAATCAAATGCACACCGGATAATATATATCCGTAAGACGAATTTTCTCCTACTCTGCCAAAACCCAACTTTCTAAACCCGTCCTGATTTTGTAAATAATCCTCAAATCCCGCGTGGGCGTCCGTTTTTCCTAATTTATTCTGATAAACAGCCCTTTCCTGGGCGTAACTGCACAATCTCGCGTCGGTCTTTAACGTCTGGACGTTATTTCTCACCCGCAGGTTATTAAGAGCCAGCAAAATCTCCTCCGGCGTTCCCATTTGAGTATCGTTTTGAACTTTAATTCTATAAGTGTGCTCGCCGATCTTTTTTGCCACTCCCCACGGGTCAGAATCAGGCACTACTTCGGGGATGACAATCTTGGAAGCCGGTGTAACAGTAGGCTGCAAAATGTTTTTAAAATTTACCGGCAGCGCCCTGGGGATAGGATTCAAGTACAAACTCAAAAAAGTCAGTATCAGCGCAAACACAATTGGCATGTGAACGTTTTTGAACAAATTCGAACGTATTTCAAAGGTAGCGGCGGCTGACCGCACCAGCCGCCGCATCATTCATACGCTCGGCCTGCGGCCTCGTTTATTTTCAGCGCGCGCGACTTTTTTTCTCGTCCTTCGGGCGAGAAAGGATAACTACAAAATACACGATTTTATAATACAATACAAATATGGGTGAATTTTCTGAACAAATTATACACGAAGCTAATAGACTAGCAGTTGAAGACCCTCGAAGAAATTTGGGAATTGCACTTGGTCAATTGATTGGAACCGAATCCCCAACCAAAGATACGATCTTAGATGTATTAGCGGCCAGACAACAATTCACCCCTGAACACTTACCACCATTACTTTTTTCATCATTACAATATTTGGCCTTAAAAGATGGCAAGGGTCTTTCTTCTTTTGGGACCATGAATTCTGAAGAGTGGAAAAAATATATTGAAAACGCAGTAAATGTACACAGGCCTGACTTAACAAAATTACTTAAAGAAAGAAACGTTCAATCATTTATTATTAGACGTTATTTTCCAGCAAAACTACTTGCTAGAGTCGCCTATGGCGACTCGCCCGTATCTATGTTGGATATTGGTGCTTCATTAAATCTTGGTTTGGCAGCAGTTGCTGGCGATAATAATGGAGAAATGTTCAATGGTATTGAGTTAAATGAAGTGCCAAAAAATTTATACGATGGTAGGGTAAATTTGGCAAGTGGAGTAGGAGTGGATTTATTTGAACCAGACAAAGAATGGGTCAAGGCATGTATATGGCCTGGCCACGAAGATGAAAGAGATACAATAGAACGTGCTAGCGCATCATTGAAGGATAGGACACCCCAGTTATCTTTTAGAAAACTTGACGCCCTGGAGATGGGCGAAGTCCCAGACTTACAAGATAGATTTGATATTGCAGTCGCAAGTGGAATGATATACCAGCTTCAGCCCGAATTAAAAGCTAAATTTTTAGAAACAGTCGGTAAAGTCATTAAAAGAAAAGGTTTTCTTTTGGTGAATGATTACCCTCCAGAAGTAAACGCTAAGGATTCTTTCACATACTCGACAGAGGTTATTCCAATTGTCGATGGATTACTTCGACAACCGCTAAAAATACTGAAGGCCGAAAGTCCATTTTACAGAAAAAGTAGATACCCACGCCCCTTCGTTGCGACTCAGTGGCGTGGCACTTGGGAACCGAATTCAAGCTTCGCTTGGCCAGAATCCTGGTTTTGTTGAT